>DASZMJ010000442.1:0-5197 GCA_035551935.1 Isosphaeraceae bacterium | reverse complement strand
GTCGCGGACTCGACGCACCCTACGAGACTACGAGACTGTTGCGGCTCACAAGGTTATCGATAAGATAATTCAACCACCTTGGAAGGGGTGGGTGGGCACCGCCCACCTTTTTATCCACACATAAGAAGGTGGGCGGTGCCCACCCTACGAAGACCCTCCCATCATTCAGCGCCCCGCGCGCAGCGGCACGCCGACCGTGGCCAATGGCTCGAGGCGGCCGACGGGCTCGCCCGCGGCCCAGGCCATGCCGCGGAGGATCAGGAGGCGGAAGAGGGGATCCTCATAAGTCCAGGAGTAGTGGCCCAGCACGGTGCAGAAGACGCGGCCCTTGCCGACGGTGCGCGTCCAGGCCATCGGCCAGGGCTTGCCCTCCTCGACGGCCCTGGCGAGGACGTGGACGTCTTTGGGGTCGCCGACGAGGCCCCAGTAGGTCTCGTCGATCAGGTGGACGGACCGCAAATTGCGGGTGATCGGCTCGTCCGGGTCGGCGATCGCCAGGTCGAGCGGGCCGTGGCGGTACTTCGTCCCCTGCTTCACGCACGACGCGATGCCGAGCCGCTTCGCCAATACCTCGGGCATCGCGTCGGCGATCGTCGCCGAATGGAGGAATACCAGCCCGCCGCCGCGGGCGAGGAAGTCATCCAGATCTTGATAGCGGTCTCGATTCCAATCGTGATTCCAGAAGTAGAAGACGACCAGATCGGCCTTCGCCCACTGCTCGCGATTCGGCCAGGCGTCGGCGGTGGCCGCGTTGACGCCGGGGGCGAGCTTGAGGAGGTCCTTCCACTTCGAGCGCCAGGCGGGGTAGTCGTGCTCGCCGGGGCCGTGGTCCTGGGCGGTGGTGACGAGGACGACGTTCAACGGGCGGGGCCTGGCGTCGGCCTCGGGCTGCTGGTCGATCGGGTGCCCGAGCACGGCCTCGACCTCGGCACGGGTACGGGGCGGCGGCGGCCCTTTCTCGTCCGTCTTCGGCGGGTCGTCGGCCTTCGGCGCGGTGGTGAGGAAGGCGAGCAGGTCGCGCACGCGGGCTTCGCCGATCGCGCCGACGAGGCCGACGGGCATGATCGACGTGGCGCTCGGCCGCAATTCGTCGATCTCGGCGCGTGGAATCAAGGTCGTCTTCGCGTTCGTGTCCGCCACCCGGATCGCGTCCGATCCCTCGGCGCGGACGACGCCGACGGCGACGCGGCCGTCCTTCAAGCTGACGGTGTAGGGCACGAAATCCGGGTGGATCACCGCGCTCGGCTCGGCGAGGTCGCGGTAGACCGAGGCCAGGTCGCGCTGGACGAGGTTGCTCAGGTCGGGGCCGACCTCGCCCCCCTTGCCGCGGACCTTGTGGCACGACGAGCACTTCGCTTCCGTGCCGAAGAAGACCGCCTCGCCCCGCTTCGGGTCGCCCCCGGCGAGTGGGCCCGTCGGCGCCGTCGGCGACGCGGGGGCCGGCGGGCTGATCGGCGCCCAGGGGACGCTCAGCATCCCGAGCGAAAGGGGGCGCCCCGTCGGGTCGGCTTCGGATGAGGACGTGACGTGCAGCGTGAACGGGCCGCCGCCGGTCCCGATCGTCAAGGCCAGCTCCTCCGCGTCGCCGGTCGATTCGAAGGGGATCGAGATATCCTTCTTCTCTTGTGTTTCGACGTTCTCGATCCCATGACTCGCCGCGAGGACCGGCCCGCCCGAGCGGACGCGGAGGGCCCCCTTCCCCTTCGGCAACCGGAGCTGCCCCCGGAGGGTCAGCCGCCCCTCCTTCGCCAGCGTTTCCAGCTCGCGCGCGTGCTCGGCCGACCCCTTCGTGAACGCCGTCACGGCCACCGAGTCGACGTGCGGCCACCAGCCCGACCACGCCGGCTTCGCGTCCTCGGCCTTGCCGGGAGACCAGCTCGCCTCGACGCCCGAGAGGTCGTAATCCAGGTCCACCGTCGTGCCGGATTGAGAATGTTTCGGCGCTTTCACATTCGGGACCGACACCGCATAATGCGCCGCGCGCGGGTGCGGGTCGGTGGCGAGCACGAGCGTCCGGCCGCCGTCGGCGAGCCGCGCCGCCGCGACCCGGAGCGAGCCCTTCGGCTCGGCCTGCTGCCCCTCGACGACCTTGTACGGCGGCTTGAAGACCTCGAGCCGGTCGGCCGCGCGCACCGAGTCGCCGAACGGGATCGTCGCCCCCTTCAGCCCCGCCACCGCCGCCGCGTCGATCGGCCGGTCGAACGCCACCCGCACCTCCAGCGGCCCCGACGGCCACGCGAGCACGGGCTGGGGCTCGTTCGAGTCGACATACGTGATCTTGAACAACGTCCCCGGCCCCTGCGGACCCGTGCCCCAGTCGGGGTCGCCGCTGTGGCCGATCACGTAGAGCGCCCCCGAAGGGGCGATCGCCAGGTCGAGCAGCATCCGGTTCGCCGCCGCGACGATCGTCGGCCGGCCGAGGTAGCCCTCCGGCGTCTTCGCCAGCCGCACCCGGAAGACCTTCCCGCGCGAGAAGCCCCCGACCAGCGCATCCCCCTCCCAATCCGCCGGCCCGAACCGCTCGCGACCCTCGGCCTCCTCGTCGAACGCCAGGCCGCACGCCGACTGGTGCTGCGGCCCGAAGCCGACGACGGGCGCCTGATCCTTCACGTGGGGCAGGTAGGCCTCGTGCCGCGGCGGGAACCCGTAGTGCTTGCCGCGCTCGATGTGGTTCAGCTCGTCGAGCGGGTTGCCCCCCGGCAGCCACGTCGCCCCCTCCTGGTCGGTCGCGAACAGGTCGCCCCGGCGGTTGAACTTCAAGGCATACGGGAATCGGATGCCCGTCGCGACGATCTCCCGCCTCTTCCGGTCGGCCGACAGCTCCAGGATCGTCCCGCGCTCGTTCTTGATGTCATAATGGGATTGGCCGTCCTTCACGAGGTACGGATTCGCATAATTCATGCAGCCGAGGCCGAAGTACAGGTTGCCGTCGGCGTCGCGGGCCAGGCCCAGGGCGTCGACGTTGCCGCCGACGTTCTCGATCGGCGGCCACCCCTCGGCGACGATTTCCTCGCGGTCGGCGCGGCCGTCCCTGTCGTCGTCGCGGAGCAGGACGACCTTGCGATGCGAGCTGACGTAGAGCCCCTCGGGGGCCCAGACCAAAGCGATCGGCGTGATGATCGAGCCCCGGTCCCAGAACGGCTCGGCCTTATCCTCGAGGCCGTCGCCGTCGGCGTCGACGAGCCGGAGGATGCGGCCGTCGTAGCCCGCGGCGTAGAGCGTCCCGCCGGGCCCGAAGGCGATCGCGTTCAGGTTCGACGTCCGGACCGGCAAGACCTCGACCTTGAAGCCCGGCGCGAGCATCGCCAGCCTCGGCCCCTCCTGCCCCGGCGGGGCCGCCGCCACGCCCAACAACGCCAGGGACGCGATCGCGAGGGGGATTCTCATGGCGCAACCCTTGCAAGGTGTCTTTCGCAACCCGATGATCCCCGGATTATAGGGCGGCCGAGGCCCCGGCGACAGCGGCGACGGCCGCGGGACGCCGGGAGCGGGTGCCATCGTGCCGCGGCGGAGTCAGGACCCATGAAACACCGCAGCGGCGCCGGGAGTCTGGCCAAGGAGCCGTTCGACGTCGACGAGGCCTTCCGGCGGCTCCGCGTCGCGGTGGCGGGGCTGCCGAAGGCGGCGATGTTCGACCTGCGCGACCGGGGGTTCGGCACGCCGTTCGAGCAGCTCGTCGGCGCCCTGATCTCGGCCCGGACCCGCGACGAGACGACCCTGGTCGTCTGCCTCCGCCTCTTCGCCCGCGCCCGCACGCCCGGGGAGATGGCCGGGCTCGACCCCGAGGAGCTCGCCGCCCTGATCCGCCCGGCGACCTTCCCCGAGCCGAAGGCCCGCGACATCCTCGAGCTCTCGCGCCGGATCGTCGCCGAGCACGGCGGCGAGGTGCCCGACACGCTCGAGGGGCTCACCGCCTTCCGCGGCGTCGGCCCGAAGATCGCCGCCCTGACCCTCGCCGTCGGCTTCGGCCGCCCGGCGATCTCGGTGGATATTCACGTGCATCGGATCACCAATCGCTGGGGCTACGTCGCCACGACGACGCCCGAGAAGACGATGGCCGCGCTGGTGGAGAAGCTCCCGGGGCGCTACTGGGTCGAGATCAACGAGCGGCTCGTCCCCTTCGGCAAGGCCGTCTGCACCGCCGCGCGGCCGAAGTGCGCGACGTGTCCCCTGTTGTCGATGTGTCGGCAGGTCGGCGTCAGGAAGCCGCCGTGAGTCCGTCCATCGGCGAACTTCCGCCCTGTGGGGGAACGATCGAGGAGAGGAGGTGCCTCTCCTCCAGTTCCCGAGCCTGTTCGTACCCCGCTGTCAAGGAGAAGCGGGGTTTGATTTCGAGCACTCGGCGCACGAGATCGTCACGCCTAAGCCGCTCACCAGATCGCACGGCTTCGCGATCGATGAAGACCATCGTGCTCGCCAATTCGAGCCGAGCAGGGCTGTACTCGCCGAATTCGCGAAGCACCCAGTCGATATGATCCCTATGTTTGTCGAGGAACTCCTTGGCTAGGGCCTTGAAATGCACTTTCGCCGGACCGGGCTGGATCTCGAAGCCATATCCACCGCTCTTGTAGCTCTCCACCCGGACATCGAGGGCGCCCAGAGACTGGGCGTAGGCGAGGTCGTCAAGGACCTCCGGATCATAGGGACCATAGACATAAAGACTAAAATTATAGTTCAAGGGAACATTTTTAACAGTTTGGAGAAAATAGATCAGCTTCATAAGAGCGGTCCGTCCCAGGTGGGGGGATTGCTTCCCCTCGGCGAGGGCCACGAAGACGGCGCAGCGATCCCGGAAGGAGGAATGGTTCACGACGATACCCCGCGGATTGATTTCCGTGCGTTTTCGCTGTCTTCGGGCCGGCAATAGAGCCTGACTTGGCGATTCGGCCTCAGATTGGCGACGATCGCCGAGTAATTGGACAGCGGTTGGACCCCCCGGTCCGGGTTGTCGCTAACGACAGGGATGTCTTCAGCTTGTAGCTTGTACCAGGATCGGCTCGAAGGGATCTCGACCGCGAGCAGGCCGCCGAGCGTGGAGCGGACCCGATCGAGGTGGTCTAGAGCGGTTTACCCATGAGCTGCATACAGGCCGGCCTGTTGGAACCAGCCGATGATGTCCTGGTCGGTTACCTCTCGCAACGCGTCACCGATGGCGTCGTAGAGATCCCCTCTGACCCGAGCCGCGACCCGGCGCAGG
>DASZMJ010000441.1:0-12105 GCA_035551935.1 Isosphaeraceae bacterium | reverse complement strand
GCCGGCCGTGGGGGCACGCCCCCTCGGCGCCGAGGGGGCGGAATCTCTCCGACACCATCGCGAGGGTCACCATGAAGCACCGCAGGCGCAACCCCATCGCCCTGGAACAACTCGAGCGGCGGGCCGTCCTCTCGCACGGCGGCCACGGGGGCTTCGGCTTCGGCGAGTTCGGCTTCGGCCCGCCGGCCTTCAGCACCAACCCGACGGTCCAGGCCGACCTGACCAAGATCCAGACCGACCGCCAGCAGCTCCAGGCCGACGTCACCAACCTCCAGCCGACCATCCTCAAAGACCAGGCCGCGATCCTCACGGCGATCAACAACAGCACGACCGTCCAGGACGCCAAGACGACCCTGACGAACGACCAGAACGCCTGGATGACCACCTACCAGACCGACGTCCAGGCGATCGTCTCGGCGACCACGACCGCCGCCCGCTCCACCGCGATCCAGCAGCTCTGGACCGACTGGTCCAAGGCGGTGACGACGCTCAATACCGACGAGTCCGCCGTGCAGACGGCCATCTCCAACGACCCGGGCGTCCAGGCCGCCAAGCAGCAGCTCACGACGGACCTGGCCCCGATCACCAAGGACCAGGCCACCCTCCAGGCCGACCAGGTCCAGCTCCAGAAGGATATCCAGGCGGCCCAGTCCAGCAACAGCACGGGCACCGGCACCTCGACCATGATCGTCGGCCACGGGTTCGGCTTCGGCTTCTTCTGATCCCGCGCCGGCGTCGGCGGCCGCGGCCCGCCCGCCGACGCCGGTCGATCAGCCCGCCCGTCGCGAGGGCCGGCGTCGTCGGGGGGCGATCGGCTCGGAGAAGCGGGCCAGCCGGGGCGACTCGATCGCCTCGTAGTCGCGGAAGCGGAGGCGGAAGCCCTCGTGCCGCGTGTTGCCCTCCAGGACCACCTCCGGCCCGGCCGCCAGGGCCGAGTCGACCACCGTCGGCAGGCCGTACGGCCTGCCGAACGGGGGCAAGGCCCCGCGCTCGCAGTCGCGGAAGACGGCGCCGACCTCATCCTCGGTCGCCAGGCGCAACTCCCCGACCCGGAGCACCTCGGCCAGCCGCGGCAGGTCGATGCGGTGCGTCGCCGGCACGACCGCCAGCACGTACCCCCCGGGCGTCCGGAGCAAGACCCCCTTGGCCACCCGGCTCCCGGCGACGTGCAGGCTCCGGGCCCGCTGCGTCGCCGACGACGCCGGCCGGTGCAATAACGCCTCGAACGAGACCCGGCGCTCGCGGAGATACGACCGGATGCACATCACGCTTGCCTCCTGGTGTCGGTGGGCCTCCTCTGGTAATATAGACGATCTGGAGAAAATAGTGAAGTTTTCCGACCCGGGGAGAGCATGGGATTTGAGCCAAATATGGGCGACGCTCCGGTTTTTTTTAACTTTCTGGAAAAAGAATTCCCTTTCGGCGACTCAGGATGTACAATACTCGTTGAGATCATGGCGGGGGGGATGACCGCCGCGGTCGGTTCCGCCGGCGACGGCGGAATGGGATCGTGGAGGAAAGTCCGGACTCCGAAGGGCGCGATGGTGGGTAACGCCCACCGCCCGAGCGATCGGGTAGGGACAGTGCCACAGAAAACAGACCGCCGCGCCGGTCGCGAGGCCGGCGTGGTAAGGGTGAAACGGCGAGGTAAGAGCTCACCAGCGGGCCGGGCGACCGGCTCGGCTCGGTAAACCCCATCGGGAGCAAGACCAAATAGGGGAGCAGCGGCCCGCTCCGGGCCGCGCGGGCCGGCCCGGCCCGCCACCGACTCCCGGGTCGGTCGCACGAGGCGTCGGGAGACCGATGCCCCAGAGACATGGTCATCCGGGGGGCTTGCCCCCCGACAGAATCCGGCTTACAGACCCGCCTTGATCTCAACATCTCAGAGAAGCGCGGATTCAAGGCATGAGGATTGCAAGCGTTGGTGAGCGAGAGGGGAGTCGCCCGACTTTTTTCCGAATCGGGCTTGCTTTTCGATTGCGAGCTACTATGATGGATGCATTGGCGGGATGGTCACCGCCGGCGAATTGCATCGACACGACGTCGAGACATGAGGGGGTCGGAATGGACTCGGAAGTCGTTGTCCGCGGTGCGATCGTGGATTCGTGGGTCGAGCGGCTGGGGGGCGACTCGCGGGTCGTCTTGCAGGTCGCGCCGCGGGGTCGGCCGCGGGACCTGATGATCGTCGAGGCCGAGCCGTCGCTGGTGCCCGACCGCGGCTGGCTGGAAGACCTCGGCGAGAACCTCTGCCACGGCAGCCCCGTCGCCGCCTACGGGCGGGCGACGCGCCGGGGGCTGATCCACGCCACGCGGCTGCAACTGGTCCGCTGAGGCCGGGCGGTGGCCTCGCCGGTTTTCGGCACTGCCCCCTTGATTCGGGCGGTCGCCCCTTCTACAAACACCCAGGGTCGTTGCCGGCGACCGCGTCGGCGTCCCTCCGCGAACGATCGCGAGGGGGGGACGCCGACGCGGTCGCCAGTCGTCCGTAGGGTCACCAACCGCGCTGGGAAACCGATGGCCTATCGACCGGGAACCTGGGAGCGCATCCGCGAGGGGCTCCGCTACGGCGGCGGCGTCGGCCAGTGGTCGTGGCTGGCGCACCGGCTGACGGGCCTGGGCATCCTCCTCTTCTTGATCGTCCACATCGTCGACACGTTCCTGGTCGTGGCCTACCCCGAGACGTACGACGCGACGGTCGCTATCTACGGGGGGATGTACAACAGTGCCTACTACTGGCCCTTGCGATGGGCGTTCCGGCTGGGCGAGCTGGGCCTGATCGCGTCGGTCGTCTTCCACGCGGCCAACGGCGTGCGGATCGTCCTGTTCGACTTCTGGCCGCGCGGGGCGCGGCACCAGCGGGCGTTATTCTGGGGGGTGATGGTCGTCTTCTGGGCGATCATGATCCCGGTGACGATCGCCGTCTTCGCGCCGTTGACGACGACGCCCGAGCACTGGAAGATGCCCGCGGCCGAGGCACCGGCGCCGGCATCGGGCCTGGTGGCCGCGCCGTCGGGGCGTTGAGGACGGGGGCCGATCGCAACGGGGGGAGGGCCGGGGTCCGATGGCATCTCGCGACGGGTCGGGGCGACGGGTCAAGCCGGCGGGCGGGCCCGAGCTGCTCTGGTGGTACTTCATGCGGATCTCGGGCCTGGTCCTGGTCTTTCTGGCCCTGGGCCACCTCTGCATCACCCACCTGATCAACAACGTCGAGGCGGTCAACTACCGGTTCGTCGCCAACCGCTGGGCCGACCCCAGGACCGGGGTCCTCTGGCGGCTCTGGGACCTGACGATGATCAACCTGGCCGTCCTGCACGGCTTCAACGGCCTCCGCGAGGTGCTCGACGAGTACATCACGCGGCCGGGCCGGCGGGTCGTCCTGCACACGTTGATCTGGTCGGCCGCGGCGGCCCTGATCGGCATCGGCACGTACGCGATCCTGCTGTTCCGCGCCGACAAGCGATACATCGAGCGGTTCGAGACCGCCAACCCGGCCCTGGTCCGGTCGCAGTCGCCGACGCCCTCCACCTCCGCCCCCGCACCGGTCGCGGCCCGAACGCCGCAACGCCCATGAATTACCACAAATTCGACTGCATCATCGTCGGCGCCGGCGGGTCGGGCCTGATGGCCGCGCTGGAGGCGAGCAAGGCGGCGGGCACCGCGGTCGTCAGCAAGCTCTACCCGACCCGATCACACACCGGGGCGGCGCAGGGGGGGATCGCCGCGGCCCTGGCCAACCTCGAGGCCGACACCTGGGAGAACCACGCCTACGACACGATCAAAGGGGGGGACTTCCTCGTCGACCAGACCGCCGCCGAGGTCCTCTGCCGTGAGGCCGTCGAGTGCATCTACGACCTCGAGCACATGGGCCTGCCCTTCGACCGGACCCCCGACGGCCGGATCTCCCAGCGCCGTTTCGGCGGCCACACCAAGCCGAACCCCGACTACGACCCGAACGCCCCCCCCGGCACGGAGAACGCGCGACCCCGCATCCCCGTGAAACGCGCCTGCCACTCGGCCGACCGCACCGGGCACATGATCCTCCAGACCCTGTACCAGCAGTGCATCAAGCAGGGGGTGACGTTCTTCGACGAGTTCCACATGCTGGACCTCATCATGGAGGAGGGCGAGTGTCGGGGCTGCGTCGCGGTCGAGATCGCCACCGGGGAGCTGCACGTCTTCCACTCCAAGGCGCTCTTGCTGGCCACCGGCGGCTTCGGCCGGATGTTCAAGGTCTCGTCGAACGCCTACGCGCTGACCGGCGACGGCCCGGCGATCGCCTACCGGCACGGCTTGCCGCTGGAGGACATGGAGTTCTTCCAGTTCCACCCGACGGGCATCTACCGGCTCGGCATCCTGCTCAGCGAGGCCTGCCGCGGCGACGGCGGCGTGATGTTCAACGACAAGGGCGAGCGCTTCATGGAGAAGTACGCCCCCAACCTCAAGGACCTCGCCAGCCGCGACGTCTGCTCCCGCTCGATCTACCAGGAACTCCGCGCCGGCCGCGGCATCGGCGGCAAGGATTATGTTTATTTAGACATCCGCGCCGACACGATCAACCGGTACGGCACCAGCCCGACCGGCAAGCCGGTGACGAGCGACTGGGTCGAGCAGCGGCTGCCGGACATCATCGAGTTCGCCCGCACCTATCTCGGCGTCGACCCGATCCGCGAGCCGATGCCGATCCAGCCGACGGCGCACTACGCGATGGGGGGCGTGCCGACCGACCTCCACGGCCGCGTCATCCGCGACGCCGCCGGCAACGCCGTGCCCGGCCTCTACGCGGCCGGCGAGAGCGCCTGCGTCAGCGTCCACGGCGCCAACCGACTCGGCACGAACAGCCTCGTCGACCTCGTCGTCTTCGGCCGCCGTTCCGGCCGCGCCATGGCCCGGCACGCGTTGGAGCACCAGTTCCAGGCGATCCCCCCGAATCCCGAGGCCCCCACCCGCGCCGCCATCGACGCCATCCTCGCCCGGCCCCGGAGCGAGCCCTGGGCCAAGATCCGCGACGAGATGCAGCGCGTCATGATGGACGACTGCGGCGTCTACCGCACCGCCGAGGGCCTGACCCGCGCCCGCGACGCGATCGCGGCGTTGAAGGAGCGTTACCGCCACGTCGGCATCCAGGACAAGGGGAACGTCTTCAACACCGTCCTGCTCGAGGTCCTCGAGCTCGGCTGCCTGCTCGACCTCGCCGAGGCGACCGTCGCCGGCGCCCTCGCCCGCACCGAGAGCCGCGGCGCCCACTCCCGCGAGGACTTCCCCGACCGCAACGACCGCGACTTCTTCAAGCACTCCCTCGTCTCTCGCGCCGGCGAGGACGCGACCCGCGTCGACTACAAGGACGTCGACGTCATCACGATCGAGAAGGACGGCCAGGAGGTCGCGAAGTATCCGCTGGAGATCCGCAAGTATTGATGAGCCGCCATTGACCCCGTCCGTCGACTGGACCCTTCATGACACCGGCGGAACTCGGAGAGCGATCTCGGAGCAACCTCGATCGGGTCCGGGGACTCGTCGCCCTCTACGAGCGATTGGCCGGCCCAGCGGCCGGCCGGCCGAGCGTCCAGGAATCCGACCTCCTCCGCTCGGCGGTCGTCTTGCTGCATGCGACGCTCGAGGACTTCCTGCGGAGCGTGGCCACGTCCCGGCTGCACCATGCCGGCGCGGAGCTCTTGAGGACGATCCCGTTCGTCGGCGGTGATGGCCGCAAGACGACGTTCACCCTCGGAGACCTTCACGCCCATCGAGGACGCTCGGTCGACGATGTCATCGCGGAGTCCGTCGATGCCCATCTCCGTCGATCGAGCTACAATAACCTGGTCGACGTCGCGGGCCTGCTGAGGGACCTCGGCCTCGACGCCACCCCGATCCGGCCCCACGCCGCGCGCCTGGCCGCGATGATGGCCCGCCGGCATCAGATCGCGCACCAGCTCGATCGGAACGAGGCGACCGGGAGGGGACACCACGCCGCTCGGTCGATCAGCAGGGCGATGCTCCTCGAGTGGATCGTCGCGGTCGACGGCATGATCCGGGCCATTCTCGAGCGGCTCTGACCGACGCGGAGGGAAGGCACTCATGGTCGATCTCCAACGATTCAAGGACAATTTGCGGCGGAGTTTCGAGATCTCGCTCGTCGATCCGGTCGTCAACGCCGGCCCGGGCGACTTCTCGATGGTGTGGGTCTCCGTCGTCTCCCCGACCTTCGAGGGCATGGACGAGGGAGATCGGCAGGAGATCGTCTGGCAGCGCGTCCTCGACGACTTCGAGCCCGCCGATCAGAAGCGGATCGAATTCATCTACACCGATGCCCCGTCGGAGGTCGCGCCTTAATCGGGCCGACGCCGGCAATCCCGCATTCTCTTCGAAAGGTCCACGGGTATGGCACAGGCCGATGGAACCGCCCGCAAGCTGACCGTCCGCATCAAGCGCTACGACCCGGCGGCCGACGAGCGGCCGCACTGGGAGGAGTACACGATCGAGGCGGACCCGCACGAACGGGTGCTCGACGTGATCCAGAACATCAAGTGGTACCGGGACGAGACGCTCGGCCTGCGCCGGTCGTGCGCGCACGGGGTCTGCGGCTCCGACGCGATGCGGATCAACGGCATGAACGGCCTGGCCTGCAAGATCCTGGTGTCGAGCCTCAAGGACGACACGCTCACGCTCGAGCCGATCCTCGGCCTGCCCGTGATCAAAGACTTGATCGTGGATATGAAGCCGTTCTTCGATCACTACAAGTCGGTGATGCCGTACCTGATCAATGACGAGCCGGCGCCGACGACCGAGCGGCCGCAGTCGCAGGCCGAGCGGGCCCGGTTCGACGACACGACCAAGTGCATCCTCTGCGCCTGCTGCACGACGTCGTGCCCGCCGTTCTGGGGCGACCGCAAGTACGTCGGCCCGGCGTCGATCGTCAACGCGCACCGCTTCATCTTCGACTCGCGCGACCGCGGCGCCGCCCAGCGGCTCGAGGTCCTCAACGACGTCGAGGGGGTCTGGCGGTGCCGGACCGTCTTCAACTGCACCAGCGCCTGCCCGCGCGATATCCACGTCACCGAGGCCATCCAGCAGGTCAAGCGGGCGATGCTCACCGGCAGCATCGACCTCGACGACCCCTCGTCGCCGGTCGGCTCCTGAATTGGACACGACCCCGAACAGGCCCCGGCGGTTCGACCGCGCCAGCGCGGTGATGGCCGCGGTCGCGGTCACCGCCCTGGCCGCGACGGCCTGGCTCCGGCTTCGGCCCGCGCCGATGCCCGACCCGCCGGCCGTCGGGTCGCTGGCACCGTTGCTGAAGCTGACCCCGGTCGACTCCGCGCCCGTCGGCCCGTTGGGGGCGCCGGGCAAGGTCACGTGGCTGACGTTCTGGTCGGTCCGGTCCGACCCGACGGCCCTGGCCTCATTGGAGGCCGTCTGGGGACGGCTCAAGGACCGCCCGCGGTTCGCGATGTTCGCCGGCGCCGTCGAGGCCGACGGCGCCGGCCTCGTCCGCTCGGCGAAGTCGGCCGCCGGGGCGACCGTCCCGACCTACCTGGCCGACCCCGCGACGCGACGGGCCTTCGGGGTCGCGCGGCCGCCGCTCCACGTCCTGCTCGACGAGACCGGCCGAGTCGCCGAGGTCGCGACCGACTCCAGCCCCGCGACTCTCGAGCGGCTCCGACGCCGCGCCGAGGCGTTGCTCGAGGCGATCGAGCCGTTGGGCAAGGAGCGGCTGGCCTCGGCCGTCACTTCCGCTTGCCGTTGGGGGTCAGGTTGTACTGCTTCTGCAGGTCCTGGAGGAGCTTCTGGGTCCGGGCGTAGGACCTCGGGGCGTAGTTCTCCTTGCCGTAGCGCTTCCGCATGAGCTGGGCGAGCGCGAAGTCCGCCTTCTTCATCTCGAAATAGCGCTCGGGGGTCAGGCCCGGATACTTGTCTTCGGGCCGGGGCCCGTGTTCGCTCTCGAGGTACTGGATCATGAACTCGAGCTCGTCGTTGGGCGGCTCCTCGCCGGGGTGGCCGACCAGCTCGCTGCTCTCCTGCTCGTTGCCCGAGACCCCCTGGTCGAAGAAGGCCAGGAGGATCGCGGCCAGCAGGATGCCCAGGCAGGCGAAGATGACCTTGCGCCGATTCTTCCGCGCATCGGGGTCGCGTCCCCCCTCGCCCGAGAGCTCTTCGACGATGCTCTTGCCCATCGACCCATCCTCCCGACGTTCTCCGGCCGCCCCGGCCGGGCCGCCGCGATCCGAGGATACCCCGACCCTGCTACGATCGCGGACCCCCGCCGGTTCGTTCCGCCAGCCAGACCTGATCCAGTCTAACGCACCGGACCGACGGAAGCCACCACTCTTGGAATCGGTCGGCGGTGGTGTTACACTCTTGTTGGAGAATCGACCGACGTTCCCAGAGGGGTGATGGGCCATGCTGACCCTGTTCGGGACGGGCCGCCGTTATTGTGATGGAGTGACCCGCCGGTCGTTCCTGAGGCTCGGCGCCCTGGGGATGGGGGGCCTCGCGCTGCCCCAGCTCCTGAGGGCCGAGGAGGCGGCCGGCCTGGGCTCGGGCCGGTCGCACAAGGCGGTCATCATGGTCTACCTGTCGGGCGGCCTCGCCCACCAGGACACCTTCGACCCCAAGCCCGACGCCCCGGCGGAGGTCCGCGGCGAGTTCCAGCCGATCGCCACCCGGGTCCCGGGCGTGAGCTTCGGGGAACTCCTCCCGAAAATGGCGGGGGTGATGGACAAGGTGGCCGTGCTCCGGTCGCTGGTCGGCTTCCGCGACGAGCATTCGAGCTTCCAGAACCTGACCGGCTTCCCGATGGACCTGTCCAACCGCGAGGGCAAGCCGCACTTCGGCGCGGTCGTCTCGCGGGTCCAGGGGGTGGTCGATCCGGTCGTGCCGCCGGTGGTCGACCTCTTCCCGGTGATGCAGCACAAGCCCTACAACAGCCCCGGCCCCGGCATCCTCGGCCAGGCCCACCGCCCGGCCCGGCTCAACGGCGACGACCTCGCCTTGCTCCGCCCGACCGCCGTCGCCCCCGACCGCGTCGCCGGCCGCCGCCGCCTGCTCGACGACTTCGACCGCCTCCGACGCCGCGCCGACGACCTGCCGACCGAGGGGCTCGACCCCTTCTACCGCCGCGCCTTCGACGTCCTGACCACCGACAAGGTCGCCCGCGCCCTCGACGTGACCCGCGAGGACCCCCGCCTCCGCGACCGCTACGGCAAGGGCTCGCCGAAGCACCTCGGCGACGGCGCCCCGATGTGGAACGACCAACTCCTCGCCGCCCGCCGGCTCGTCGAGGCCGGCGCCCGCTGCGTGACCGTGGCGTATGGGTTCTGGGATACGCATGGATCAAATTTCTCCTACTTAAAACATCATTTACCCCTCTTCGACCAGGGCGTCTCCGCCCTCGTCGAGGACATCCACGCGCGTGGGATCGACAAGGACGTGACCGTGGTCGTCTGGGGCGAGTTCGGCCGGACCCCCAAGATCAACAAGGACGCCGGCCGCGACCACTGGGCCCCGGTCAACTCGGCCCTCCTCTTCGGCGGCGGCATGAAGGTCGGCCACGTCCTCGGCTCGACTGATCGCAACGCCGCCTTCGCCGTCCGCCGCCCGATCCACTACCACGACGTCCTCGCCACGATCTACCACAACCTCGGCATCGATCCCTCCGGCTACGTCGACGACCGCCTCGGCCGGCCCGTCCCCATCCTGCCCCCGACGGCGCGGCCGATTGATGAGCTTGTCTGAATCTCTCGATCGATGTCGGCGCTCTAAGATAAGCCTCTCTTCAGGCGACGGAAGGAGGCCCGATGCTTCTCGGGCGGTTCTCGATCTGGTTGATGGTCATCGCCCTGAGCGAGGGGCTTCCCATGGCCCACGGGCAGTCATTGCAGCGTCCATCGGCGCATCCGGCTATACCGGCGAAGAAGACTCCGCCGGTCCCTTCGAAGTCGATGCCCAGTGCGACAAGGGGAGAGACGGGGGAGAAGGCGCGCGGCCCGTCGAAATCGAGGACGAATGAGTCGGCGACGAAGGATTTCCTGGGCTTGCCGGACGACCAGAGCCGGAGAATCGGCGACAAACATCCGCAATCCGCGCTTCGCGACGTCACGGAGATGTCCGAGGTTCGACCGGCAACCTACGCCGATTACGCCGAGAAAAAGAAGGATGGTCGAAGGTCGAAGAACGGCGGGGAGATTATATTTATTATGCAGTCGACAATGAGTTACATATAGGTTTTGGAAATGGCAGTAGTGTTTATGTCAACACGGTTGAGCGATTCAAGTGCAAGGCGCCCACGGGTAGCCGTTGAAGACCCTGTGCGGTGCAGATCCGGCACGAGAGTGCCTGACGCGGGTCATTCCGCAGGGGGAAGTGCCCTCAACGGCACGAACCGGAAGGCGAACCCGCCCCACGAGGCATCGGCCGCGGGGCGGGCATTGACGGCGGCAATGAGAGGGGATCGATCCTTCGGGGGAGTGACTTCGAAGGCGATCGGCGGCAAGGCGGCGCGGGCGGCGGCGAGGTCCGCGGCGGTGAGGAGGGCATCGGGGGCGAGGCCCACCAAGGATCGGAGGCGATCGAACGGGGACGGGGCGGCGGGGGAGAGGGCCTGGCGGAGGAGGTTGTCGATCTCTTCCTGGCTGAGCAGGACGCCCCACGAAGTGGCGGGCAGGTCGGCCGACTTCGCCCAGCCGATCCGCGCGACGCGCGACCAGGGGTGGTCGCGGTCCCAGGCGGCGACCCGGATCGAGCCGTCGCGCCAGGCGAGGACGGGCAAGGGGCTTGATCCGACCTCGACCGGAGCGGCCCCGGCGCCGTCGGGTTCGGAGGCGAGTCGGATCGACCCTGACGGGGCCTGGACGACGAGCCGCGTGTCCCACGGCAGGAGGGCCTCGGCGGGGACCCAGCCGATCGGCCGGCGGCTGTTGCCGATGCGTTCGAAGGCCGGCGGGCCGGAGAGGGGCCAATCGTCATAGATGCAGGCGATCATCCGACGCCGGATCGTCTCGGCGACCGCCCCGCCGGGCGTGGCCGAGGCCGGCAGGTCGTCGCGGAGCAACAGGGCCCGGCGGACGATCGGCCCGGCGACGACCCTGGGGCCGTCGGACGCGGGGTAGTCGGGCCCGGCGACGGCCCGGTGCCAGCGGGCCCGGAGCGTCTGGACCCAGGGGCGTGCCAGGGCCGCCCCGCGCCAGGAGACGAGCGCGAGAAGAGTCGCGACGAGGATCGTGGGCAAGGGGTAGCGGATCGGCGGTGGCCGCACGCGGGACCTCGTTCGAGCGGTCGGGCATCAATCCTTCAGGGCGATCGGCGCGCCAGGGCCCCGGGGATGACGGCGAGGGTGCCGAGGCCGGCCAGGAGGCCGAGGAAGAGCCAGTTCCAGCCCGACTTGGGGACGACCATGCCGGGGATGTAGAAGGCCGCCACGCCCGCCTTGCGGCTCTCCTTGTACGAGACGCTGACCGGCCGCACGGTGCCGTCGGGCACCTCGCGGTTGGTCTTGTAGACGACCTGGTAGAGCTCCCCCTGGTTGACGGCGAACTCGCGGAAGATCGACACGAGTTCGTCGGCGCGGCGGGCGGGGAAGTACTGCCCCTTGGTCTCGTCGGCCAGGCGTTCGAGGTCGCCGACGTTGATGTCGTTCTCGCCGCCGAGGCCGATCGTGTAGATCGGCGCCCCCCGGGCGCGGAGGGCCTTCTTGATGTCGCCGTCGAGGGTCGCGACCTCGCTGAAGGTGTCCTCGCCGTCGGTCAGGCAGAGGACCGCGCGGCGGCCGTCGACCTTGGCGATCATGTCGAGGGCGACGTCGAGCGCGTCGAAGCAGCGCGTGGCGCCGTCGGGCACGAGGCCGTCGACGGCGGCCTGCACCTTGGCCTTGTCGGTCGTGAAGTCACAGATCTTCGTGACATCATCGCTGAACGCCACCACGGCGACGCTCGACCCGTCGGGCAGGAGCTTCAGGAACGCGGCGACGGCCTTCTTGAGGGCGCCGATCTTGTCGTCTTCCTCCATGCTCTTGCTGCGATCGACGACGAGCACGACCGTCGTCGGCTTCGCCTCGCCCGCCCCGCCGCCGGCGCCGCCGGGGCTGCTGAAGCGGACGACGTCGACCGGCTC
>DASZMJ010000440.1:0-17541 GCA_035551935.1 Isosphaeraceae bacterium | reverse complement strand
GGATGCCGCTTGCGCTTGACGGTCATGATGCACCTCGGGATGGATCAGCGACCTTCGATCAGTATAACATCCCGAGTTGTCCAGTCTCAGGGGTCCACCTCACATTGGCCATCCATTGAAGCAGTTCCCACTGCTTGTCCGGTCGATCGCCCTTCCGCCCGTCCCTGAAGCCTATGTCCGAAAACATGAAGACTTGGCTCTTCCCGCGTGCAGAGATGCGGAGGGAATCGTTCGAAACGAAAGCGATGGTCACCTCTTCCCACCGCAAGCCGCCCATCTTGGGGAATTGTGGCAGCGGGAGCATCTGCGAAGACGGGCGGGAGGCCTCCGGCCCGGAACGATCGGGACCATCCTTCTTCGGGTGGGGGAGCTTGTCGAGGTCGGCGCGGATGGAGGGGACCCTCGACCAATCCACCAACTTGGTCCAGTCGATCGCCTGCCCCCCCGGATGTTGTCGGCGGCCGTCCGCAACTCATGATTGTCGTACGGATTGCCGCCCCAATGGGTAACCAAGGAGGCGACCTCGAGCACCAGCCGACCTTCGGTCGTGTCCTCGTTGCAACACGGGAGCCCGCCCGATGGACACGAGTCAAAGAACTCTTCGTTCAGGATGCCGAGGGCGTCGGCTGCCTGGTTTAGGAGACGCCACGAGGCGATGCGGTTGAGGAGGATGCGATCGTCCTTGATAGCGAGAAAGTCCCAGTCCCTGAGGGCTTGATCATCCAGGAAGCCCGGATCGTCCCTCCACCGAGCGCGGATTAATAACCTGACGTGAATGGCACTCGGAAATTGCAAGTCGAATTTCTGAAACGGGATAGACAAATGTCGGCCTCCTTGGGACAAGTCCGGGTGAGAACACGATCCCGGTCCTGTCCCGGCAAGGAGGCCGACGATGTCCCAGGCTACACGGAAACGGATCTCGGAGAAGGTCAATTCCCTCCGCGCGTCCGACGTCCTCCCGTTTCACGGCCTCCTCGACGCCGACATGGTCACGTCCGCACTGGCCGAGGAAGGGGTCAGATTCCACAAGTGTATCTACACGCCGTTGATTACCCTTTGCGTGTCCCTCTCCCAGGTGCTCGACCCCGACCACTCGTGCCGCGGCGCCGTCGCGCGGCTGATCGCTTGGCTGTCGATCAATGGTCGCACGCCGTGTGCGCCGGAGACCGGCACCTACTGCGACGCGCGGCAACGCCTGCCGCTGGGAGTGGTCACGCGCCTGGTCCGTCGGACCGCGCAGGCGATCGACGAGGGGGCCGCCGCCGACTGGCCCTGGAAGGGGCACCCCGTCGTGCTGGTCGACGGCACCACCGCCTCGATGCCCGACACCGCCGCGAACCAGGCGGTCTATCCGCAGTCGAGTGCCCAAGGGATCGGCCTGGGGTTCCCGCTGGTGCGCATGGTCGCGTTGATCTCGCCGGCCACCGGGGTCGTGCGCGACTTGGCGGTGGGCCCCTATCAGGGCAAGGAGACGGGCGAGACGGCCCTGTTCCGCACCCTCTGGGGCGGCCTGAACGCCGGAGAGATTGTGCTGGGGGACCGTTATTTCGGCTCCTATTTCGGCATCGCGGGCCTGGTACAACGTGATGTTGATGCCTTATTCCGTATGCACCAGCGGCGCAAGTTCGACTTCCGCCGGGGAGAGCAGCTCGGCATCGGAGACCACATCGTGGTCTGGACCAAGCCGGAGCGGCCGGAATGGATGGACGAAGAAACCTATGCGCCGATGCCAGCGGAACTGAGGGCCCGCGGGCTGCGGATCACGGTGAAGCAACCGGGGTTTCGGGTCGACGAGTTGGTGCCGGTGACGACGCTGCTCGACAGCGAGCGATATCCGAAAGGGGGGGTCGCGGATCTCTTTCTTGAACGATGGAACATCGAACTCGATCTGCGATCGATCAAGGTCGTGCTCCAGATGGACGTGTTGCGGTGCAAGACGCCGGCGATGGTGCACAAAGAGATTTGGACACATTTGCTCGCATACAATCTGATCCGAGGGGTGATGGCGGCGGCGGCGGTGGCGCACCGGCGACCGCTGCGGCAGTCGAGTTTCAAGGGGGCGTTGCAGACCATGACGGCGTTCCACGAGGCGTTGCGTCAAGCCGCGCCCGGGGACAGGGGGCGGTTGCTCAAAGACCTGCTCGAGGCGATCTCCCGCCATCGGGTCGGCGACCGCTTCGGTCGTGTCGAACCGCGGGCCAACAAGCGTCGACCCAAGCCTCAGAAGTTCTTGATGGAACCGCGCCGTCAGGCGCGCAAACGCTTGCTACCGGCAGCGTAATGAAAATCCGAGTGCCATTCTAACCTGACGTACTTTGCCACCGCGTAGCGGAACTCCCCGGGATCGAAATCGGGGCGGGAGTCGTGTTCTGACATGGGCTGCCGGGCCCCGTGTATCCCTAGATTTGTGGGAGATGGTCCCAAGTCCCAGCTATGCTACGAGATCCACCTCCTGAAGGGAACGGAGGACGGCCGCAACCTCGGGGCTTGGCGCCAGCAGGATGGTTCGATACGTGTCCACGAAGGGACCCTGACCGTAAACACCACGCCGAACACGCGTTGCGTGTACCCACCGATGGTCGGCGGCGCGGCCCGGAAGTCCGAAAGGTAGTACCATTGTACTCCTCTATCGCCGGACTTGATAGGGTTCGCCCATGCCCCGTCGCCCCCGCTCCAGCCCAAGTACCGCTCCTGGCCTGCTCCCCGATTCTTGGTCCAGCCGTTATGGGAGTGCCTTGTCCGTCGGTTCCGTCGATGGCGCATCGGTCGGGTCGGGATCGATCGACACATACCTCACCCAAGTGACCGCGAACTCCGCCGGGGTCCGGTCGTTCAAGGCGCCGCCGCCCGGGCAGGACTCGCGGGCGGGATTCCCGCGGCACATCCGGATTTCGGGTGAGAGCGGACGGCAATCCCTGCCGTCCGGCCTTCAGGCCCTATTGGCCTCGATCGTCCGCTCCATCACCGCCCCGCCTGGCTGCGGATCGGGCGGCGCTCGAGGAGGTCGAAGCGGGGCTTGCCGGGCTGGGTCGGGGAGACGGTCGAGACGCGGTAGGTGGCGACCTGGCGGGTCTTGGTCTCGAAGACGATCAGGGGCTCCCAGCCTTCCATCGTCTGGCCGGTGGCCATCAGGAAGTGGGCGTCGGCGTTGGGGGCGAGCTGGAAGTCGGCCATCAGGTCGCGTTCGGCGAAGTCGCTCAGCACCTGCATGCCCGTGCCGCTGTAGCGGGCGGCGGGGATGGCGGCCATCAGATAGCCGCCGTTATAGTTGAGGAGATAGATCGCGTCCTGGACGAGCGCCGGCCGGTTCGGGCCGGTAAACTGGTTGAGGATCCGGCCCGAGGCCACGGCCCAGTCGTCGACCCGATCGACCCCCCCGGCCTTCAACGTCGGGGTGCTGACGGTGGCCACGGCCCAGCCGATGGCCAGGCCGATCACGAGCGTCACGAGCGTCGGCAGCGTCGTTCGTCCGGGCGCCGGCATGGGTCGGACTCCTTTCCGGTTCGTACCGCGACCGTTCTCCGTCTTCCGGTCGCGCATTCTGGCCGGAACCGGCGAAAGGGTCCAGACCACGTTCGGGCGAACCAAGCGGCTTGGAGCGGGGGGTGTGGGGATGTTCGCGAGTGCTTGGCTGCTGGCCCTGGCGATCGGCGGGCAGGTGCCGCCGGCGTTCCACATGGCGGACCTGAAGGCCGTCGCAGCCCTGAAGGACGAGCGCCAGAAGGTCATCGACGACGAGTCGGGGCGCCTCGCCAGGCTCGCCGAGACTCTCGCCGCCGCGGGCAAGGGCGAGGAGGCGGAACGGGTCCGCAAGCAGGTCGAGCCGGCCGAGCCGAAGGACGGTCCGACCCGATTCGTCCCGCTGTCCGAGGTCGTGCCGGCGGCGAAGCCGGGCCTGGCGAGCGTGCCGACGTTGCCGGCCGAGGCCGAAGCCATACGGTCGCGGACCGCCAAGGCGCTCTTCGACCTCGCCGGCCGAGCCGCGGCCAAGGAGAGGCTCGCCCTGGCCGATGCCTGCCTGCGCGGGGTCCTCGCCCGCGAGCCCGACCACGCTGAGGCCCGCCGACTGATGGGCTATGTTCGACATGACGGCGGCTGGGCCACCCGGTTCGCGTCGCAGCGGCTCAAGGAAGGCTGGATGCGGCACCCGACCTACGGCTGGGTCAACGCGTCGTGGGTCGCCCACCTCGACCGCGGCGAGCTGCCGGGCCGGTCGTTCAAGCAAGGCCAGCCGACGGAGTGGCTCCCCGCCGAGCGGGCCGACGCCATCCGGGCCAACGTCGCGACCCCCTGGTCGATCACCACCGAACACTTCCTGATCAAGGCCAACGTGCCGCTCGCCGAGGCGATCGCCTTCGTCCGCCGCCTCGAGGACTTCCACGACGCCTTCTTCGCCCTCATGGCCGACGTGATCGGCCCCGAGCTGCACCCGCTGGCGTTGCGTTACCGCGGGGCCGAGCCGAAGAAGCAGGCGCCGCACCGGGTCTACTACTTCGCCGACCGCCAGCAATTCGTCGCCTACCTCGCCAGCAAGCGGGTCGACGCCGGCGACAGCCTCGGCTATTACGACGGCTTCGCGGGCCCCAACGGCAAGCAGGCCCCCGCGCCCAGCCTCTTCTTCCGCGACCCCGGCGGCGAGATCAAGGCGACCGAGACGCTCTATCATGAAGTTTCTCATCAACTCCTCTTCGAATCCGCCGGCGCCAGCCACTTCGACCGCAATCCCGGCAACATCTGGGTCTTCGAGGGACTCGGCACCTACTTCGAGACCGTCGAGCCCCAGGCCGACGGCTCGCTCCGGATCGGCGGCCGCGTCGGCGCCCGCATGGCCCGCGCCCTCGAGCGATTGGTGTCGAATCGGGAGATGATCCCGCTCGGTCGGTTCATCGCCATGGACAAGGACGTGTTCCGCTCCGAGGTCGGGGGCGCCGTCTACCTCCACTACGCCCAGGCCATCGCCCTCGCCACATTCCTCATGCAATACGACCACGGCCGCTACCGCGACCCCTTCCTCGCCTACGTCCGCGACGCCTACAAGGGCCGCCTCCACAACCCCGGCACCCCATCGCTCGCCCAGCGCCTCGGCACGCTCTACCCCACCCTCGAACGCCAACTGCTCACCTTCCTCGCCGAATCGCCCGGGCCGTAGGGGCTTGCCAAAACGAACGCCTTCGGAGTAGGTTGGCCCCCGGAGAAAGGGGGCCGAGTATGTCGATCGCGGTCGGGACGGGACGGGTACGGGCGGCTCGCAGGGTGCGGCACGCGATCGTGATCGCGGCCGTCGTCGTGGTCGGCTGGGTCGGTTTCGGTCTCTGGTGGAATTGGAGCCTCGCCGGCCTGCCCGACATCGGCGACCCGTTCGACGTCGCGGAATTCGAGCGGTCGCGCCAGGTCGCGCCTGAAGACGATGCGGCGCCGAACTACGTGCGGGCGAGCGGTCTGCTCCGGCGAGTCATCTGGTTCGGCCGGGGTCGAGAATGGAACATCCAGCGGTGGGAGGAGGCCGACCCGGCGAAGCGTCGCGACCTGGAGACGGATCGTGCCGCCCTGGACCTCTGGTTCCAGGCGACGGAGAAGCCGAACTGCTCCACGACCGGCCTGCCGCACCCGTACCAGAACTGGTACTTCTCCGAGCTCGCGGCCCTGGAGGCGTCGCGACTCGGGGCGACGGGCGACATGGCCGGGGCGTGGCGGTGGTATCGCGCGATCCTGCAGTCGACGGAGCACGTCACGCGGGGGATGCCGCCCCACGATCGGCGGTCCCAGCTCAGTCTCCGGGCCGCCGTCGCCGAGCCGATCACGCGCTGGGCGGCCGACGGTCGCGTCGACGCGGAGACGCTCCGCGGGGCGCTGGCGGACCTCGTCGCCATGTATGAAGTGGTACCTCAAGAGATTGATTTTTATAAAGCAACATATTTGGATTTACAAGATACGATCAAGTCCGCCGGGGACGACCCGACGAACTACGTCGGCCCGGACTTCCCCCTGCTCGGTCGACTGCCGCCGGCCACGAACCGCGCCTGGATGCCGATGCGGCAAGAGCCCGAGCGGAGCAAGCGGGTCCTGCGCCTGATCCTCGCCAACTGGCTCGCCTGGGCGAGCCAGCCGCGGGCATCGCGACCCGGGCCGCTCCCGAGAGAGGAGGGCGACCCGATCCTCTACCCGCTCGCGGCCGACGCGCCGGCCTCGGCACGGACGCTGCCGCCGGAGCGGTTGATCCGATGGTATCGCTCGTCATCGTACGCGCGATTCCTGTACATGGGCCTCGATCATGAGAACCTCTGCGAGGAGGTGATCGTCCGCGAGCGCGCCGCGCGGGCGCGGCTGATCGTCGCGGTGGCCGAGCAACTGTATCGTCGCGAGCACGGCGGCCACGCGTCGCCGTCGAGGGAGGCCCTCGTCGGGCCGTACTTGAAGCGATTGCCCGGAGGGCTCGACGGGCCGTTGCCCCGGTTCGAGGAATGATTCTTCATGATTTTTAAGAAATAACTTGCATTTCCTTTGTACCTTTGTGGTGAAACCTCCCCCTCCCCCGCTTGACTCCCGCCCCCGGCTCGACGAACCTGATCTCGTCGCCGCCAACCCCCGGGGGGCCCGTCGATGACGATCCAGTCCGTGATCCTCGCACTCGCCCTGACAACGGCCGCGCGGGCCGACGGGCCGGCGTTGTCGAAGGTGGCGATCTTCCCGCCCGAGCACAAGCACAACCACGCCTCGTGCGTCGTCGAGCTGCCAGGCGGCGACCTGTTCGCGGCCTGGTACAGCGGCTCGGGCGAGCGCCAGGCCGACGACGTCGAGATCCAGGGGGCGCGGTTCGATCACGCCGAAGGAATCTGGGGGCCCCGCTTCCGGCTCGCCGACACGCCCGGCTATCCCGACTGCAACCCCGCCCTCTTCGCCGCGCCCGACGGCACCTTCTGGCTCTTCTATCCGACCATCCTCGACCACCGCTGGGAAGGCGCCCTGCTCAAGTTCGCCGTGGCCAGGGACGTGCCGGCCGCACCCCGACCGCCGGCCTGGGTCCGCGAAGGGGTGCTCCACGTCACCCCCGTCGGCTTCGACGCGGCCATGACCGAAGCCCTCAACGGCCTCAAAAACCAGCAAATCCCCATCGATGAGACTCGCTCCGATCGCCTGCTCGACCGCGCCCGCGACCCTCTCTATCAGCGGCTCGGCTGGATGCCTCGGGTGCATCCGACGGTGCTCGCGTCGGGCCGGTGGCTGCTCCCGTTGTATTCGGACACGTTCTCGTGCTCGATCGTCCTCCGCAGCGACGACCGCGGGGCCGGTTGGACGCCGGGCACGCCGATGATCGGCTTCGGCAACATCCAGCCCAGCCTCGTCCAGCGCCGCGACGGTACCGTCGTCGCCTTCATGCGCGACAACGGCCCCCGCCGCCACATCCGTTTGAGCACATCCAAGGATGACGGGATCTCCTGGTCCCCCGTCGTCGATTCCGACATGCCCAACCCCGGCTCCGGCCTCGAGGCCCTCCGGCTCGCGAGCGGGAATTGGGCCCTCGTCGCCAACGACACCGAGCGCGGCCGGCATTCGCTGGTCGTCCGCCTGTCGGACGACGAGGGGCGGACCTGGAAATGGTCGCGCCACATCGAGAAGCACGAGCCGGGGCATGGTCACTATCATTATCCATCGATTATTCAAGCTTATGATGGAATCATTCATGTAACTTACACGCGGGGCTCGTTGCCCGACGGCAGCACGATCGTCCACGCGCGGTTCGACGAGGCTTGGATTCGGGCGGGCGATCCCAACCCTTGAGTCGAGAGATGTCGTGGAGTCGAACGGATGTGGCGGAAGAGAGTCCGAATCAGTGTCCGAGCGCTGATGGCATTGGTGGCTGTGATCGCCTTCGGGCTCGCGATGAACCTGCGGTGGTCTCTCTTCCGAAGGCGGGCCGCCTTCCACGCCCAGGAAGGTCAGTTCTGGCTCGAGAAGGTAACGGCCGCGAACCAGGATGCGGAATTCTACGCCTCGACCTGTGCCCTTGATGAGACGGAGCATCGGGCCAGGTCCCGTCGTTCCAGGGCGAAAGTACCTGTCTACAAAGCAAAAGCGGATCAGCATTTCCGGATGTCCAAACACTACGAGAGACGCTGGTAGAACCCGCATCTTGGTGGAAACGTCCGCCATGGAGCCTGGATCGAGGGCCGACCGATGGTTCGGTTTCGAGGAGGCCCCGGATATCGCTGGCAAGTCGTGGCCTTGCTCTGGGCGTGCGGGTTCTTCAACTACGCCGACCGGCAGGCGCTGATGTCGGTCTTCCCGGAATTGGCGCAGGAATGGGGCCTGTCGCTGACCCGGCTCGGGATGCTCGGCTCGGCGTTCATGGTCGTGTACGCCTTGGCGGCGCCGTTCGCGGGGGCGATCGTCGATCGTTGGCCGAGGCGGGCGTTGATCGTCGGGGGCCTGGCGTTCTGGAGTTTGATCTGCGCGGCGACGGGCTCGGCGGTCGGTTTCCTGCCGTTGTTCTGGCTCCGCGCGGCCGAGGGGCTGGGCGAGTCGTGCTACTTCCCGGCGTCGATGTCGCTGCTGGCGGACTACCACCCGCGGGAATCTCGATCGCGGGCGATGAGCCTGCACCAGACGAGCGTCTACGTCGGCACGGCCGGCGGCGGCATCCTGGCCGGCTTCCTGGCCGATCGTTACGGCTGGCGGCAACCCTTCTGGGCCCTCGGCTTGGCCGGGTTCGTTTACGCGGGGCTGCTCTGGTTCCTCCTCGTCGAGGCCCCGCGCGGGGCGAGTGACGGGAAGGTGAAGCATGAAGATTGGCCTCGAGACGATGCCATCGGCGGCGACAGGCGACGGCCCCTCGACGACCTCCGTTCCATCCTCCGCCATCCGTCGGCCTGCGCGCTCTTGCTGGCGTTCGCCGGGGCGAACTTCGTGGCGATGGCGCTGATGACCTGGCTCCCCACATTCGTGTTCCAGCGGTTCCAGACCGACCTGCTGACCTCGGCGACGATCGGCACGTTCTTCTTCCCGATGGCGAGCCTCGTCGGCGCCCTGATCGGCGGGGCGCTCGGCGATGCCTCGGCCCGGCATCGATCGGGGGGACGGATGCGAGTGCAAGGGGTCGCGCTCCTGCTCGGGGCGCCGTGCGTGTTCGTCGCGGGGACGTCGGGCACGGTCGCGGTGCTGGTCGCCGCCTTGATCGGCATCGGGCTCTGCAAGGGGGTCTATGACGCGAGCATCTTCGCGTCGATCTACGACGTCGTGGACCCCTCGGTCCGCGGGACCGCCGCGGGCCTCATGAACACGATCGGCTGGGCCGGCGGCTCGCTCGCGCCGCTGGCCCTCGGCCTCGTCGGCGACCGCTACGGCCTCAGCCCCGCCATCGCCGCGACCGCCGCGGCCTACCTCGCGGCGGGACTGTGCGCGGTCGGCGCGGGGGGCTTGGTTAGGGGAGGAAGAGAATCGAACCGCAGATGACACTGATGAACGCAGATGAAATAAATAATTAATATTATTTATTTCATCTGCGTTCATCAGTGTCATCTGCGGTTCGATTCTCTTCCTCCCACCCTCCGCCCTGTCGCCCTGCCGCCCCGCGAGATAGAATGATCCGTACGATCTTTCCTCGAAACGGAGGCCCGATGACCATGGCCGAGGCGAGTGCTCAGGGGCCGCTGGCCGACCTCGACGACTGGGAGAGTGTGCGCGACCCCGGGCCGGTCGAGGCCGACGGCAAGACGTTCCGCGACTACCGCACGAACGTCCGCGCCGGCGTCCGCGAGTTCTACCGGCTCAACCACGCGAACCAGACGCTGGACTTCGTCCGCGCGAAGCGGCGCGAGTACCTCGCGAAGTCGAGGCGGACGATGGGCATCTGGGAGGCGATGGAGTACCTCAACACATTGGTGGATGACAGCGACCCGGACACGGACCTTTCGCAGATCGAGCACCTGATGCAGTCGGCCGAGGCCGCGCGGGCCGACGGCCGGCCGCGCTGGTTCGTCCTGACGGCGCTCGTCCACGACCTTGGCAAGGTCCTCTGCCTCTTCGGCGAGCCCCAGTGGGCCGTCGTCGGCGACACCTTCCCCGTCGGCTGCAAGTATTCCGACAAGGTCGTTTTCCCCGAGTTCTTCGCCTTGAATCCCGACTCCAACGTCCCCGAATACCAGACCCCCTGCGGCGTTTATTCGGAACATTGCGGGCTCGACAAAGTCCAAATGTCGTGGGGCCACGACGAGTACCTTTATCACGTCGTCAAGGACTACCTCCCCGCCGAGGGGCTGGCGATGATCCGCTATCACTCCTTCTACGCGGCGCATCGCGAGCGGGAGTACACGCACCTGATGACCGACCTCGACCTCGAATTGCTGGACTGGGTCCGCCAGTTCAACCCTTACGACCTCTATTCCAAGGCCCACGAGCGGCCCGACGTCGCGAGGCTCCGCCCCTACTACGACGACCTGATCGCCGAGTTCTTCCCGCCGCAGCTGGCGTGGTGATGGGTCCCGTAGGGCGTGTGCAACACGCAATCTTCGCCCGGGCCGATTGATTGGCGTGTTGCACACGTCCTAAGTGAAGCCGACTTCCCTCCGAGGCCACCGACCATGATCGCGCCGAGCTTCCGACGGGGCGTCTTCTTCGTCGTCGCCGTCGCCCTCCCCGCACGGGCCCAGACGCTCCCGCAAGACCAGGGGGCGGTCGGCACGTACCAGAAGCTCCTGAAGCTGACGACTACCGCGAGCGTCCTGCACACGACCGCCCACCCCGATGACGAGGACGGCGGCCTGCTCTGCTGGCTGAGCCGCGGCCAGGGGGTGCGGACGTCGATGCTGACCCTCAACCGCGGCGAGGCCGGCGACAACGCCCTCGGCCCCGAGCTCTTCGACGCCCTCGGCCTGATCCGCACCGAGGAACTTCGCGTCGCCGACCGCTATTACGGCGTCGATCGTCAGTATTTCACGACGGTGATTGATTACGGCTTCTCGAAACGCCTCGACGAGGCCCTCGACAAGTGGGGTCGCGAGAGTGTGTTGCGCGACATGGTCCGCGTCATCCGCCGAGACCGCCCGTTCGTCATCATCTCTCGCTTCCAGGGCAACGCCCGCGACGGCCACGGAAACCACCAGGCCGCCGGGTTGCTCACGCAGGAGGCGTTCAAGATCGCGGGCGACATGACGGCGTTCCCCGAGCTGGAAAAAGAGGGGCTGCTGCCTTGGAAACCCCTGAAGCTCTACGTCGGCACCGGCTTTTTCGGCGGCGACGGCGCGACGGTCAAGGTCGACGTCGGCACCTACTCTCCCTGGCTCGGCGACTCCTACGCGAACTTCGCCCGGCTCGGCCTCAGCTTCCAGCGCTCGCAGAACAGTGGCGTCCTGCGCCGGACGTCGGGATCGGTCTTCGCCAGTTATCGACGTGTCGTCTTCGACGGCAAGGCCCCGGAAAAAGAGGCCGGCTTCTTCGATGGGATTGACACCACGATCCACGGCGTTTTCGCGATCCTCGGCGTGCCCGAGCCCGAGGGGGCGAGCGACCCGATTGACGCCGTGGACCGAGAGGTCCGCAAAGCATGGCTCGCGTTCCGGATGGATGACCCGTCCGCATGCGTCCCGTCGCTCGTGCGGGGGATGAAGGCGAATCACCTTGTAATCCGAGAGTTGTTTGGCGCCGCCCGCGAGCATCCGGCCCTCGATGAGTTTCTGGCCAAACAACTCCAGTTCAACGACGCGATCCTCGCCGCCCTCGGGATCGAATTGAGCGCGGTAGCCCACCCCGTCGGTACGCCCGAGCCGTCGGGGCGGTTCGCGGCGTTCGCCCAGCCACCCGTCATGGGTCCGGTCGTCCCGGGCCAGGCGTTCGAAGTACGGGTGAGCCTGACGAACCGCGGCAAGATTCCGGTGGAACCCGTGTGGCTTCGGGTACAGCGGACGACCTACGGAAACGACTGGCCCGGCACGGGAGAGACGCCCTGGCGAGTGCGACTCGGCGAGGGAGAGACCGCGACCGAACGGCGAGCGGTGACCGTCCCGGACGACATCCAGGTCACGCGCCCCTTTTTCGAACGCAGAGGCCTCGACGAGAACCGTTATGCCGTCGCTTACCCCAGAGAGACTGGCCGGCCAGCCCTCCCCTCGGCCCTCCTCGCCATAGTTCGGATGCAGATACTTGGTCAGGATGTTGATATCAATACTTCCGTTCAGCGCCGCGAGGCGAACCTGCCCTACGGCTACGAGATGCGCGACTTGGAGATCGTGCCCGCGCTGGGTGTGAACGTTGCACCCAGGCGCTTGATCGTGCCGCGGAGCGCCGACGGAAAGGACGTGACCATCCGGGTGGAAGTCCTCAACAACAAGGAGGGCGAGACGAACGGAAGCCTCCGACTGAGGCTGCCCGTCGCAGGTTGGTCGGCCGAACCGGCGGAGGTGCCGCTCAAGTTCGCCCATGCCGGTGAACGCGCCTTCGTCGCATTCAAGGTGCGTATGCCGGTGGTCGAGGACAGGGCAGACTGGATAAGGGCCGTGGCCTACGACGGCCATCGCGAATACCGCGAGGGTTACGACGTCCTCAAGCACCGCGACCTTGCCACAAGTTACCTGTATCGCCCGGCCGAGGCATACGTCCGCGGCGTCGATGTGAAGATCAAACCAGATCTGCATGTCGGCTATATCATGGGGATCGGCGACGAGATGCCCGCGGCGATCGCGCAGCTCGGGGCGAAGGTGGAATTGCTCGACGAAGGCGCCCTCGCCGACGGTGACCTCGGCCGCTTCGACGCGATCGTGACCGGCACGAGGGCGTACGCGGTGAGGGGCGACCTCAAGACATTCAATCAACGCTTGCTCGATTATGCAAAGAATGGCGGAAACCTGATCGTGCTCTACAATACGCCTGAGTTCGTCCCCGACCGGTTCGCCCCGTTCCCGGCCAAGCTGCCGGGGAACGCGGAGGAGGTCTCGGAGGAGGACGCGGCGGTCGAGATCCTGGCGCCGGAGGAACCGGTCTTCAACACACCGAATAAGATCACGAAGGCGGACTTCGACGGCTGGGTCGAGCAGCGGGGGTCGAAGTTCCTGTCGGAGTGGGACAAGGCGTACACGGCATTGGTCGAGTCGCACGACCGGGGGCAGAAGCCGCAGCGGGGGGGCTGGGTGTCGGCGAAGGTCGGAAAAGGGCATTACACATACATGGCGTATGCGCTGCACCGGCAGCTCCCGTACGGAGTGCCGGGGGCGTACCGAATCCTGGCCAACTTGCTGTCGATGGGGCGAGGCGAGCCGTGAGCGAGTCGACGACGATCGAACCCGAGGCCGCCCCGTCGATCCCGGTCGAGGTGCTCGCCGGCTACGTCCCCGACCTCGTCCTGCGACGCCTGGCGAGCCGACCGACGGCCGAGCCCGAGGCCGAGGTCATCGAGGCGGCGGTGATGCTCGCGGACGTCTGCGGGTTCACTAGCCTGAGCGAGCGGCTCGCCGCGCCCGGCCAGGGGGGGGCCGAGGCGCTGATGGGGGCCTTGAACAACTACTTCGGCCCGCTCATCGAGACGATCGCCGCGCACGGCGGCGACGTGGTGAAGATGGCCGGCGACGCCCTCGTCGCGGTCTGGTCGACCGAGGCGCTGGGCGAGCCGCTGACGCGCGCCGCCCTCCGCGCCGTGCGTTGCGCCCGCGAGGTGCAGGCGACGCTCCGGGATTACCGGGTCGCCGAGGGCATCCGGCTGTCGTCGAAGGCGGGCATCGGCGTCGGGACGCTGCTGGTCATGGGCGTCGGCGGCGGCCGGATGCGTCGCGAGCTGTTGATCGACGGCGCCTCGCTAGTCGACGTCGGCAACGCCGAGAAGCAGGCGACGGCCGGCGACGTCGTGCTCGGGCCGGGGGCGTGGTCGCTCGTGCGCGACGCCGCCGACGGCCAGCCGCTCAAGGACGGCTGCGTCCGGCTCGTCGACCTCCGCGACGTCCCGCCGCCGCGACGGCTCGACGCCGCCGACCCCGGCCCCGGCGCCGGGGCGGCCCTGACCCCCTACATCCCCGGCGCGATCCGCGACCGCCTGGCCGCCGGCCAGGGCGCCTGGCTCGCCGAGCTGCGCCCCCTGACCGTCCTGTTCGTGAAGCTCGGCCACCTCGACGAGCGCGACCCCCGGACGCCCGGGCTGGCGCAGGCGGCCTTCCACGAGGCGCAGGAGGCGTTGTACCGCCACGAGGGGAGCCTCAACAAGCTGAGCGTCGACGAGAAGGGGGTCACGATCGTCGCCGCGATGGGCCTCCCCCCGCTGGGCGGCCCGAACGACGCCGTGCTCGCCCTCGCCGCCGCCGAGGACATCCGGGCCCGCCTGGCGACGCTCGGCCTGCGCTGCCCGATCGGCGTCGCCACCGGCCGCGTCTACTGCGGCGAGGCCGGCAATGCGCGTCGACGTGAATATACGATCATAGGACGTGTCGTCAACCTCGCGGCGCGGCTGATGCAGGCCGGCGAGGACACCGACGCGATCCACTGCGACGAGGCGACCCGCCGCGCGGCGGCGCGGGCCTTCCGGTTCGAGGCGTTGCCGCCGAGGGCGATGAAGAACATCGGGGGGAAGGTGCCCCTGTTCCGCCCGATCGGCCGGGCGGAGCGCGGCGACGACCACCGGCCGATCGTCGGCCGCGAGCTCGAGCGCGCCGTCCTGGCGGCGCGGCTCGACGCGCTCCGCGAGGGCCAGGGCGGCGCGATCGTCCTCGAGGGCGAGCCGGGCATCGGCAAGTCCCGATTGGTCGCGGCCTTCCTCGAGGACGCCGACGCCCGCGACGTGACCCGGCTGGTCGCCGCGGCCGACGCGATCGAGCGCACGACGCCGTACCTGGCGTGGCGGCCCCTCTTCGAGCGGCTCTTCGAGGTCGACGGCCTCGACGACCCCGACGCCCGCCGCGCCCGGGTGCTCGAGGGCCTCGACGCCGCCGGCGCGCCGGCCGACCTCGCCCCGTTGCTCGACGCCGTGCTGCCGATCGACCTGCCCGAGAGCGACCGGACCGCGTTCATGGCCGGTCAGGCCCGCGCCGACAGCACCAACGACCTGCTCGCCGGCATGCTCCGCGCCGCCGCCCGCCGCGGGCCGCTGGCGATCGTCGTCGAAGACCTCCACTGGCTCGACTCGGCCTCCGAGGCCCTGTTGCGCAAGGTCTCCGCCGAGGTCGCCCCCGCGCTGATCGTCGCGACCACCCGGCCGACCGGCGACGGGCCGGCGATCCCCGGCGCCGAGCGCGTCGTGCTCGCCGAGATGACCGAGGCCGACACCCGCGCCCTCGCCTGCCAGCGGCTCGGAGTGGCGACCCTTCCGCCCGAGGTCGTCGACCTCGTCCACCGGCGGTCGCAGGGCAACCCGTTCTTCACCGAGGAGCTGACGATGGCGCTGCTCGACTCGCGGCGGATCGTCGTCGACGAGGCGGCGAGGGCGTGCCGCGTCGCCGAGGGCGTGGACCTGAAGGCCGTCGAGCTGCCCGACCGCGTCCAGGGGGTCATCAGCGGCCGGATCGGCCGCCTCCCGCCGGCGCAGCAGTTGACGCTCAAGGTCGCCAGCGTCATCGGCCGCCTCTTCGAGCTGCGCCTGCTCGTCGACATCTACCCGCAGGCGACGGCCCGGCCCGAGGTCCGCGGCCACGTCGAGCGACTGCGCGCGCTGAACCTCGTCCGCCGAGAGGACCCGGAACCCGACCTGTCGTACTTGTTTCGACATGTGATCACCAGAGATGTTGTCTACGAGATGCTGCCCGAGGGGCAGCGGCGGCCGTTCCACCGCCAGGTGGCCGAGTGGTACGAGCGGACGCAGGCGGCCGACCTCGACCCGTACCTCGCCCTGCTGGCGTACCACTGGTCGCAGGCCGGCGAAGAGGGCCGGGCGATCGGCTACCTCGAGCAGGCCGGCGACCTCGCCCTGCGGGGCGGGGCGTACCAGGAGGCGGCGGCAGCCCTGGAGGAGGCCCTCCGGCTGGCCGATCGCGCCCGACCGGCCATCGAGCCCGGCCGCCGGGCGCGTTGGGAGTATCAACTCGGCGAGGCCTACCTCAGCCTCGGCCGGCTCGGCCACGGCCGCGAGCACGCCGAACGGGCCCTCGCCCTGCTCGGCCGCCCCGCGCCCAAGGGGGCCGGCCTCGCGGCCGGCTTCGCCTGGCAGGTCCCCCTCCAGGTCTTCCGGCGGCTCCGCCCGGCCCGCGGCCTCAACCCTGCCGACCCGTCGCGGCCTGGACTCCTGCTCGCATCATCAACCTATACATTAATCGGACAATTATGTTATTATGATCAAAAAATGGCCGAAGGCGTGTTCGCGGCGTTGCGGTCGTTGAACCTGGCCGAGGGGGCGGGGGCGTCGGCGGAGCTGGCGCGGAGTTATGCGGTGATGTGCATCGCGGCGGGGCTCGTGCCGTTGCGGGCGGCGGCGGCGGTCTACGGCCGCCGGGCCCTGGAGGTGGCCGACCGGCTCGACGACCCGCCGACGCGGGCGTGGGTGCTCCAGTTGACCGGGATCAACGACCTGGGCATCGGCCGCTGGGACGACGCCCGGCGCCGGCTCGGCGAGGCCGTCGCCATCCACCACCGCCTCGGCGACTGGCGGCGCTGGGAGGAGTCGTCGGGCGAGCTGGCGCGGCTGGAGTATTACCTCGGCGAGTTCGAGCGGGCGTCGGCGCGGTTCGCGGAGTTCGGGGCCGAGGCCCGCCGCCGCGGGCACGTCCAGGCCATCGCCTGGTCGCTCCACGGCCGGGCGAAGATCTCGCTGCGGCTCGGCCGGCTCGACGAGGCGCTGGCGTTTCTCGATGAGTCGAAGGCCCTCCCCGCCGATGCGGTCGGGGCCGGCGACGAGATCCTCCGCGAGGGGCTCCGGGCCCTGATCCACCACCACCGCGGCGACCTCGACGCGGCCCGGGCCGCCGCCGATGCCGCGGCTTGTATCATCCGCCGCTCGCCGCCGATGGTCGGCTACAGCCTGGAGGGCTACTCCGCGGTCGCCGAGGTCTACCTCGCCCTGATCGAGGCCGGCGCCGCGGACCCGAGCCTCCCGGCCCGGGCCCGACGCGCCCGACGGGCCCTCCGCGGGATCGCCCGCGTCTTCCCGACCGGCCTGCCCCGCGCCCGGCTCTGCGACGGCCTGTCCCACCGCCTCGCCGGCCGGCCCCGCCGCGCCCAGTCCTCCTGGCGTCGCGGGCTCGACCTGGCCGAGTCGCTCGCCATGCCCTTCGAACAGGCCCTCCTCCACGCCGCGATCGGCCGCCACCTCGACCCCCACGACCCCTCCCGCCGCCGCCACCTCGACCAGGCCCGGGCCCGCTTCGAGCGCCTCGGCGCCCGCTGGGACCTGGGAAAAGTGCCGAGTGCTGAATAAAAAAAAGTGCTGAGTGCTGAGTAACGAGTGCTGAGTAGAAAAAGGCATAGCATGGAGTTCTCTTAGTATTTACTCAGCACTCGTTATTTCGGCTGTCAGAGATCACGACAGCAGGCGCTTCCTCAAGGGAGCCAGGCGTTTACACTTCTTCCAGCGATAGAACCGAGCCAGGGCCGTGCGCTGCAACCACCGCTCCCGATCCCGTGCGATTCGCACCGGCTCGT
>DASZMJ010000439.1:0-10210 GCA_035551935.1 Isosphaeraceae bacterium | reverse complement strand
TCCGATCTGACGACGCACCATCCCATACCACCGGGATAGTGCGTCGTCGAAGACTCGACGCACCCTACTCAGCCGAGGAACGGCAGCAACGCCCGCCGCATCTCCTGGACGTCGGCGAACCGGGCGAGGGGGTCGCGGGCCAGGCCGCTGGGTGGCCCGGACGCCGCAGGGCGTCCGGGCGGCGCAGCCGCAAGAGGCGAGAGGAAGTGCAGGATCGCGTCCCGAGCGTTGGCCGGCCACCCGGACCTCCGTCAGCTTCCCTCGATTCGGGCCCGCGCCCGTGGTAAGATCGGACTCATGGACGCGACTTCGACCCAGACCGAGGGCACCCCGACCGAGCCGGAGCGGGTGTTCCCCGTCGTCTCGGAGTACATCGGGGTCCGGCCGGGCTATTGCGGCGGCAAGCCGCATGTCCTCGGCCATCGCATCAAGGTCAAGCACGTCGCCGCCTGGCATGAACGGCAGGGGCTCAGCCCGGCGGAGATCGTCGCGCAGCACCCGACGATCACCCTTGCCCAGGTGCATGCGGCGCTCGCCTACTTCTACGACCACCGGGCCGAGATCGAGGCGGAGATCGCCGAAGAGGAGCGGTTGTACGACGAGTTGAGGGCGAAGCAGCCCTCGATCCTCGAGACGATCCGGCAACGGAAGGCCGATGCCCAGGACGATCCGGTTCCACCTGGATGAGCACTGCCCGCACGCGATCGCCGAAGGGCTCCGTCGCCACGGCATCGACGTGACGACGAGCACCGACGCGGGGCTGCTCCGCGCACCCGACGAAAACCATGTCGCCTTCGGCCTGGCGAACGGGCGGGTCATCGTCACCGAGGATGACGACTTCCTCGTGCTCGCCGCCCGTGGCGTGCCCCATGCCGGCATCGCCTATTGCCACCAGCAGACCCGAAGCATCGGCGAGGTCATCGCCGCGCTCGTGCTCATCTGGGAGGTTTACGAGCCCGCCGAGTTGGCAAACCGGGTCGAGTATCTCTGAACGTCAGCGAGCCGTCGATCCGCCGAGGAACGGCAGGAGGGCCCGCCGCATCTCCTGGACGTCGGCGAACCGCGCCGCGGGGTCGCGGGCCAGGCCGCGGTGGATGACCGCGGCGAGCCCGGGAGGGACGTCGGGGCGGCGGTTGACGATGGGGACGGGGTCGTCCTGGAGGATCATGGAGATCTGGCGCTCGAGGCGGGTGGGGAAGTCGTAGACGCCGTGGTCGGTCAGGAGCTTGTACAAGGTGGCGGCGGCGGCGTACTGGTCGACGGGCGGGCGGGCGTCGCGGAGGTGGGTGATCTGCTCGGGGGCCATGTAGCCGAAGGTGCCGCCGAGCTGGCCGTTGAAGCTCAGGCCGCTGAGCCGCGACGCCTGGTACATCCGCGCCAGGCCGAAGTCGGCCAGCCGGACGACCTCGCGGCCTTCGACGCGGGCCACCAGCAGGTTGGCCGGCTTGATGTCGCGGTGGATGAACCGCTTGGCGTGGGCATAGTCCAGCGCCTGGAGGAGCTGGCAGGTCATCCCCACGGCGCGGGCGACGGGCAAGGGGCCGTGCTGCAACAACAGGCGGGCGGCGTCGGTCCCCGCGACGTAGTCCATCGCGACGAAGAGCCGGCCGTCGGCCTCGCCCAGCTCGCGGAAGGCGACGATGTTCGGGTGGTCGAGCTGGCGGAGGATCTCCGCCTCGCGCAGGAAGCGCCCGACCAGGCCCGGGGCGCCGGCGAATGCCGGGGTGATCGTCTTGAGCGCGACGGGCGCCCCGTCGGCCTCGCGCAACGCCAGCGCCACCACCCCCATCCCCCCGCGGCCCAGCTCTCGCAGGACGCGGTAGCCGCCGACCTTCGGCCCCTCGCCCTCGGCCTGGGTCCGGCAGGCCTCGCAGAGCCCCGGCCCCGCTCCGCTCGGGATCGGCCGCGCGCAGACCGGGCACGCCGCGGCGGTCGCCTCGCCGGGGTGGTGCGCCGCGGTCGAGCCGGCCAGCCACGTCGCGCTCACGTCGGCCCCCGGCGGGACCGTCTCGACCTCCGGGTGTGCCGGCCCGTCATCGACGGCCGACGTTTCCGCCTCCGCCCCCTCGACGGTGACCCGCAGCACCGTCTTGCCGGCCGCGATCCGGTCGCCGTCCGCCAGCAATCCCCGCTCCACCCGCTTGCCGTTGACCCGCGTCCCGTTGGTGCTCCCCATGTCGACCAGGCAACACTGCGGCGGGTTCACCTCCACAATGAAGTGAAACCGGGAGATGAATTTATCCTTGAACGGGAGCTGGAAGTGCGCCTCCTTCGCCCGGCCGACGATGAAGGTGTCGTGTTGCTCGAAGGCGAATTCCCGCCCCTCGTGCGGCCCCGCCTCGACGGTGAGAATGACTCGCATGGTCCCCGCCCCCCGGACCCTCGGTACGAACCCGAAGCCACGCCGGCCCGCCGATGCCGGGCTGATCTCAATGATGATATTTCATGGTGATCCCCGATGCCATGGATCGGTGCAGATTTGCGGTGGACAACCGGGTCGCTGGGCCGGTTGCGTCGAGATCGCGACGACGCCCCATCTCGCCTCGACCGGATTCCTGGAAAAAGTCCGCCGGTTCTGGACCGCTTTTCCAACTCTAGGGAAGGAGGCCGCGTGCGGGAGGGGGGCGTTGCGCGCCGGGCCGGATGCGGGGGACGGTCGATGGTCGATGCCAGATGCCAGATGCTCCGGCGCCGAACGAACCCACCGCGGGGCCGTGGGGCCGCGCTCGACCTCGCGCCGAACGAACCCACGGTGCGGTTGCGTTCACAACGAAGCCCGAGGCCGGGGAGGCCCGACGCGAATCGAACCCACTTCGAGAGACACGCGGCGCCGAACGAACCCACCGTGGACCCCTCGGGCGCGAAACAAAGCCACTTCGCGGCCGGGGCCGTTTTCGCCAAAACGAACCCAAACTTGGAGAACCTGGGATGTCTGGGAGGGACGATGGACGCCGACCTTCGGCGCGGAACGAAGCCAAGTCGGCCGCGCCGAACGAACCCACGGGGGTCTGGAGAGGAGGCGCAAAGACGGCCGGCCGACCGCGGCGGCGCGGAACGAAGCCACTTCGATCGGGGGCCAGGTCCGACCGAACGAACCCACGGTATTCTGGGGGATTTTGAGGGGATGACGACGACGCAACAAGCCGGCGCGGGACGAAGCGACGGGGTACGGTTTTGTTCGCAAGCGGGATCAGGTGCCGGCGCGGTGGAAGACGGTGGGCTCGAGGGGGAGGCCGCCGAAGAGGCGGTTGTGGAGCATCTGCTCGAGGGGTTCGAGGTCGCCGAGGGGGTGTTTGACGGGGGAAGATTCGTGGGAATTGCGCCGGGGGTAAGATTGAACGATCGCGAGGCGGTCGGGCAATGGGGGGTGGGCGGGGTCTCGGGGGGCCTGGTAGCCGGCGAGGACGCGGAGGCGCATCGAGGTCTGCAAGGGCTCGGGGAGGCGGTTCCAGAACGAGCGGAAGAAGGCGTAGAGGTTGGGGAGGTCGGGGTCGGTGGGGTCGTAGTGGTCGAGGACTTCGCGGAAGAGGGGCTGCACCAGGGCGACCTTGACGAGGGCGGCGGCGGCGGCGTCGCCCCCGGCGATGGCGGCGGCGAGGCGGTCGGCGCGGGCCTCCTGGCCGCGAGAGATGGGCTCCAGGAGGACCGCGGCGCGGCGGTGGCAGAACCGCGCCCAGGCGTGCAACGGGCCGCGGGCGCGGCCCTCGCGGCGGTCGAGGGCGCGGCCCAGGGCGGCGACGAACCGGGCCGAGCGGACGGCGCGGGTGGCGTCGCCGCGGGCGAGGTGGGCGAGCTCGTGGGCGAGCACGGCGCGGAGTTCGGCGAGGTTCAACACATGCAAGAGCGGCAATCCGAGCATGAGTGCCCGCGTCCGGCGCCAGGCGACGACGCCGCAGCAGGGGAGGTAGGCCAGGCGGACCTGCTCGGGGGGCCGGACGCCGAGGCGGCGGGCGACCTCGCCGATGGCGGCGAAGAGGACGGGGGCGTCGGCGTAGGCGATCACCGGGCCGTAGTCGGCGTCGGGGTCGGTCGTCTCGGCGACGACGCGGACGCCGCCGAGGGCCTCGACGACGTCGCCCCAGTCGTCGATCTCGTCGCGGAGCCAGCCGCGGAGCACCGGCGCCAGGCCGCCGACGACGAGCAACGCCGCCGACCCGGTCGCGACCCCCGCGCGGTAGGCCAGCTCCAGCCCGCGGAGGCCGAGCCGCCGCAGGGCCAGGTTCAGCGGGCCGACGGGCCGCGCCTCGGCCTCGCCGGGGGCCCCGACGCCATCCCCCGGCCGCCCGCGCCCCGGCCGCGAGCGGGCGCCGCCTCCATCCATCGACCCAGCCCCCACGCCGTGGCCCCACCCCGCCGTTTTTTTCCAGACATCTGTCGGAATGGGATTGACGTTGTGAGACACTTGTCTTAGGATACGATCGCCGGGGACGACGGTCAACCCCGGTCAGACCCCTTTTGGCGCGTGGACGGCCGAGGACGAGTCGCCGACGCGGCCCGAGCCCCCCGGCCTGATCGCGAGAACCGACCCATGGCGAAACGACCCCCGACGATCCCCGACTCGGAATTGGATGTGTTGAAGGTCCTCTGGGAGCGCGGCAAGGGGACCGTCCGCGAGATCCTCGAGACCCTCAAGGCCGGCGGCAAGCAGTGGTCGTACGCGACGGTCGCCACCCTGCTCGATCGGCTCGAGACCAAGCGGATGGTCCTGGCCGACCGCAGCGAGCTGGCCTTCGTCTACCGGCCGGCGATCACCGCCCAGGACGTCCGCCAGCGGCGCGTCAACCACCTGGTCGACAAGCTGTACCAGGGGGAGCCGGGCCTGCTGGTGCTCCACCTGCTGAAGGCCCACCCGCTCGACCCCGGCCAGGCCAAGGAGGTCCGCTCGCTGCTCGAGGAGATGACCGGCGACCGGCCGTCGAGGAAGAAGGGCCAGGATTCCCCCGACCCCTGAATCCGACTCGACCGCACCCGCCGCGCCGCCGACCGCCGCACCGAGCCGACTCCCCCCCGCCGACGCTCCGAACGATTTCGTTCTTCGGGGCGGTCGCCGTCCTCCTTTTGCGCCCGCCGATGTCCGCCGACGCCGCGACCACCACCCTGCTCTGCTCCTGCGGCCTCCGCCTCAAGGCCCGAGGCGCCGTCCCCGGCCGCCTCGGCCGCTGCCCCAAATGCGGCGCCCTGCTGCGGGTGCCCGAGGCCGCGGCGGGGCCCGCACCTTCATCGAACGATATCCCGATCGATTTTGCGGATAAGGGGTCGGATCCGGAGGGCGATGGCCTGCCCCCCGCGGCCTCGCCGGCGTTCGTGTCGCACCGCGCCCGGCCCTCGGCCGGTCCCGCGCCGGCCCAAAAAGTGGCCGCGCCGGAGCGTCACTGGTATCAGGGCCTCGGCTATCCGCTGTCGGGCGATGGTGGCATCAGCTTGCTCGTGTTCATGCCGGCGGGGCTCGCGTTCCTGACGACCGTGCTGCTGCACGTCGCGCCGCTGATCTTCTTCGAGAACTTCTTCGCCGGGGCGGCGATGGCCCTGGCCCTGGGGACGTTGCTGCTGATGGCCCTGGCCCTGGGGATGACCTGCCAGCACCTCGGCGGCTTCCTCGCGGCCAGCGCCGCGGGCGATGCGAGCCACCCGCGCTGGCCGGAGTTCGACGCCTTCGAGATCCTCCGCGCCCTGGGGCGCTGGTTGCTGGTCGCGGCCGGGGGCCTTGCCCTCGGCGGCGGCCTGGGTATCATGGACGCGAGGGGCCTCGGCGAGGCCGCGGGCTTCGGGCAACGGGCCGCGGTCGGGGCCCTGCTCTCGCTCGGCACGTTCTACGGCCTGATGGCCCTGCTCGCGGTCACACTCTTCGAGGATGTCCGCGCGGCCAACCCGCTGACGGTCCTCCGGGCCGCCGTGGTGGCCGGCGCGGGCTATCTCCGTGCCTGCCTGCTGGCCGGGGCCCTGGTCACGACAGCGACCGTGGCCGCGTCGTACCTCGTCGAGGTCACGGCCCTCCCGGCCCAGGCCGCGGGCCTCTGGCTCTTCTGGGCCTGCCTCCTCTACGGTACCCTGGTCGTGCTCCGCGTCCTCGGCCTCTGCCACCACCGCCGCGCCGCCGCGATCGGCTGGTTCCGCTCGCGCGACTGAACCGAGACCGCGACCCCCGAGAAAGAGAGGGACCACGGGCGATCGCACATCGATCATCCCACCTCGACCCGATCGGCTCGATTTCATCCGCGACGCCGTCGTGGTCCCTCGACCCCTCCGGGGATCGAAGAAAGAGGTCCACCGCAAAGGCACAAAGATCACAAAGGAATTCAAGAATTAGAAATTTGATAAATTAACTCTTGATTTCCTTTGTGGTCTTTGTGCCTTTGTGGTGGACCTCCCCTCCCACCGGCAGCTCCAGCACTCGACCCGCGACCTCGGCGACGGCCCGCACGGCCGCCTCGAGCATGAGCCGGCCGCGGCCGGCGTCGGCGAACGAGGGGTGGCCGACGACGCCGTGGTCGGTGGCGCGGCCGAAGTCGCGGGCCCAGGCCAGGCCGGCGAGGCCCGGCGGCCGGGCGTCGGGGTCGTCGGCGACGAGGTCGCGGCGGACGAGGTCGGGCCGGAGATGGAGCATCATCGACGTCTCGATCTCGCAGGCGTGACCGACCGTCGTCCGCGGCCCTTTGCAGTGCGACGCCAGCCCGGCCTCGGCCAGTTGCCAGTAGGCGGCGCCGGTGAGGACGGCCGCCGGGAAGACGACGTCGAGCCGCCGCAGGGCGACGCACAAGGGGTCGTTGTTGCCTCCGTGGCCGTTGAGCGCCAGGAACCGGCGGAAGCCGTCGCGGAGCATCGGGGTCAACAGTTCGACGAGGATCTGTTCATACGTCGGCAAGGTCGCCGTCAAGGTGCCGCCGAAGGGGAGGTGGTGCTCGCTGGCGCCGAGCCAGAGCGTGGGCAGCAGCAGGACCCGGCCCGGCAACGCGGCCTCGACGCCGTCGGCGACGGCGCCGCAGAGGATCGCGTCGGTGGCGACGGGCAGGTGCGGCCCGTGCTGCTCGCAGGCGGCAATCGGGGCCAGGATTAACACGTTTTCGCGCGAGAGGGCCCGGATCTCGGGGGCGGTCAGGTCGGCGAATCGCATCGGTCGGGCGTCCCTTTCCGTTCAGTGCGCCAGGCGAATGAGCAGGAGTATGGCGATCCGATAATAGATGATCAAACCGGTCGCATCGACGAGCGTGCTGATGAGCGGGGCCGAGACCAGCGCCGGGTCGACGCCGACCTTGCGGGCCAGCAGCGGGATCAGGGCGCCGACGGCGTTGGCCCAGAGGCAGATGCCGACCGTCGCCAGGCCGACGACCGCCGAGAACATCCGCGGGTGCCCGAGGACGTAGTGGGTGTAGAGGAACCCGAGCGCGCCGAGCAGCGTCCCGAGCAGGAGGCCCGTCAGCGCCTCGCGGGCGAGCACGCGGGGCGCGTCGCCGCGGCGGATCTCGCCCAGGGCCAGGCCGCGGATGATCGTGCCGACGGTCTGGCTGCCGGCGTTGCCGCCGGTGCCGATCAACAGGGGGATGAACACGTCCAGGTCGATTTTGGGGTTGTGCAACGCGTCCTCGACCCAGTTGAAGCGGCTGAGGACCAGGCTGGTGATCGTGCCGCCGAAGAAGAGGAAGAGCAGCCAGCCGATCCGCCGGCGGACGGCCGAGGCGATCGTCCCCTGCCAGTACGGGGCCGCGCCGGCCTCGGCGTCGGCGGCGACGCCGCCGAATTTGAGCATGTCTTCGGTCTGCTCGCGTTTGAGGATGTCCATGGCGTCGTCGTGGGTGACGATGCCGACGAGGCGGCCCTCGGCGTCGACGACGGGGATGGCGATGAGATCATATTGGCTGATCTTGCGGGCGACGCTCTCCTGGTCCTCGTCGACGCGGGCCGAGACGAGGTCGCGCTGCAGGATCTCCTCGATCCGGGCGCGGGGGCGGGCGAGGATCAGGTTCTTGAGCGAGACCAGGCCGATGAGCCGGCGGTCGGCGGCGACGACGTAGCTGTAGTAGATCGTCTCGCGGTCGGGGGCCTCGTGGCGGAGGCGGTCGATCGCCTCGCGGACGGTCAGCTGCGGCGGCAAGGTGGCGTAGTCGGTGGTCATGACGGCGCCGGCGGTGCCGGGCTCGAAGCTGGCGAGCCGGCGGATGTCCTCGCGCTCGGCGCGGGCGAGGCGGGGGAGGATCGCGTCGACGAGGTCGTCGTCGAGCCGGTTGACCAGGTCGGCGCGCTCGTCGTGCGACATCAGGTGGAGCAGCTCGGCGGCCTGCTCGGGGCTCATCCGGCCGACCCGCTCGGCCTGGGCCTCGTGGTCGAGGTAGCCCATCACCTCGGCCCGCATCCTCGGCTCGAGCAGGTCGAAGGCCGCCCCCCCCTCGTCGGGGCCGAGGTCCTCGATGATCTCGGCCACCCGCGCCGGGTGGTGGTCGGCGAGGAACTCGCCCAGCGCCGCCGTCTCGCCGGCGCGGATCAGCTCGCGGAGGTCGGGAACCAAGAGCGGGTCGCGCATCCGGCCCTCCGCCGCCATCATTATTAATGTTTTTGCATGTTTTCTCGAACTTTATTGACCGAGGATATCCTTGCCCACCAGCGGCTTCAACACCTCGGGCACGTCGATCCGGCCGTCGGCGCGCTGGTAGTTCTCGAGGACGGCGATGATGCCGCGGCTCAGGGCGACGGCGGTGCCGTTGAGGGTGTGGACGAACCGGGTCCCCTTCTGGCCGGCGGGCTTGTAGCGGATGTTGAGCCGGCGGGCCTGGTAGTCGGTGCAGTCGGAGGTGCTCGTGACCTCGCCGTACTCGCCGCCGTCGCCGCGGCCGGGCATCCAGGCCTCGAGGTCGAACTTGCGGTACGCCGGCCCGCCGAGGTCGCCCGAGCCGATGTCGAGCACCCGGTACGGGACGCCCAAAGCCGTGAAGATCTCCTCCTCGATGGCCAGGAGTTCGGCGTGCATCGCGCCCGACGCCTCGGCCACGGTGTAGGCGAACATCTCGACCTTCGTGAACTGGTGGACGCGATAGAGTCCCTTGCTCGCCCGACCCGCGGCGCCGGCCTCGGTGCGGAAACAATGGGAGATGCCGACATACTTGATCGGCAATTCGGCCTCGTCGAGCACCTCGTCGGCGTGCATGCCACCCAGGGTGATCTCGGCGGTGCCGATGAGGCTCAGGTCCGATTCCTCGACCGAATACACCTGCGTCTCCGGCCCCCTCGGGTTGAAGCCGATGCCTTCGAGGATGCCGTTGCGGGCCAGGTCGGGCGTGACGATCGGCGTGAACCCGCGGCCGACGAGCGTCCGCACCGCGAACTGCTGGAGCGCCAGGTCGAGCAACACCGCATCATTCTTCAGGAAATAGAATCCGTGCCCGGCCACTTTTGCCCCCGCCTCGAAGTCGATCAGGTCGAGCGCCTTGCCCAGATCGACGTGGTCCTTCGGCGGGAAGTCGAACGTCCTCGGCGTGCCGACCCTGCGCAGCTCTCTGTTCCCCTCCTCGCCGGAACCGACCGGCGCCTCCGGGTGGGTGAGGTTCGGCACCCGCGCCAGGCGGGCCCGCACCTCCTCGTCGAGCCGCTTGAGCGTCTCCTCGCTCTCGGCCACTTCCTCCCTGAGCCGCCTCCCCTCGGCGACCAGCTCGTCGCGCCTCGCCTTGTCCTTCTCCTTGCCCGTCGCCTGCGCCACCTCGTTTTGCCGCCTGCGGACCCCCTCGACCTGCTGGAGCAAGGCCTTCCTCCTCCCCTCCAGCAGGACGACCTCGTCCACCTCCGCCAGCACTTCCGGCGGGACGTCCCGATCGCGGCAGTTCTTGCGGACGGCCTCGGCGTTGGCCAGGACGTATTTGAGATCGAGCATAGGAATACCTTAGTTGTTCGAGCGAATACTTGCTGATGAGTTGGCCGACGACGCGATCGGGGGAACCTTTCCTCGGTGCGTGCCCTGCCCTTCGCTCATTTGCAAGAATCGAGGCTCTCCGGGGAATGTCAAGGCATACTCGGCAGGTCAGAGTCATCGGCGTCATCGCTTCGAGGCACGAGTCCCAATCCACGAACGATGACGGCCGTATCTTGCAGGTTCCACGCTTGAGCCATCTCGACGACGGGTAGCAACACCCCGAAGACTCGTCCCACAGCCTCGATAACCCGATATGGGTCTTTCAATCCGTTTGCTCGTATGGTGTCTTCATAAGCGGATGCGAGCCGTGCGCCA
>DASZMJ010000438.1:0-7845 GCA_035551935.1 Isosphaeraceae bacterium | reverse complement strand
CCGGACCCGCGTCGACGTCCACCCCGGCGCCCTGCCCGGGATGGCCCGCGTCGACCCGAGGACGTTCGCCGCCCGCTGGACCCTCCTCGAGGCGACGACCCTGGAGATCCAGCTCACCTCGGACAGGACGGGGCTCGCCTCGAAGCCCGCGTTCCTGTCGCTGGGCCTGCTCAAGGACCGTGAGCCGCGCGTCGCGCACCGGGCCCAGGCGGTCGGCGCCCACGTAACGCCCGTCGCTACGATCCCGCTGGCGATCTCCGCGACCGACGACCTCGGGCTGGGGGCGCTCCGCATCCAGGTCGAGCGGACGACGCACGCCGACGAAAAGGCCGAGCCCACCACGACGAAGCAGACGATCCCCCTGCCGCTGACCGTCGACGCCGGCAAGGCGGTGCTCGACCACCAGGCCCGGCACGACGTCGACCTCCAGGCCTCGCCGCCGGCGATCGGCACGGCGCTCCGGTTCCAGGCCGAGGCCGACGACCGCTCGGCGAGGGGGGCGCAGGTCGGGCGGTCGGGGGTGCTCCACATGCAGGTGGTCTCGCCGGACGAGCTGTTTTATGAGATCCTGATCCGTCAGCGCGCCGAGCGGGCCAAGTTCGTGGCGGCGCTCGACGCGGCCGAGAAGCAGACGCCGACCCTGGCCGGCACGCCCTCGGCCGACGACTACATCGCCGTCGCCCGGGCCCTGCACGCCGGGACCCGCCAGCTCGACCAGATCGCCGCGCGGATCGCCGACTCGCTCCAGGAGATGAAGCTGAACCAGGTCGGCTCCCCCAAGTCGCACCGGCTCCTCCAGCAAGGCGTCATCGACCCGATCCGCGCCCTCGACTCCGGCCCCGCGAACGAGCTTCGGACCCTCCTCCAGTCGCTGGCCGGGGCCGGGCCGAAGACCGGGGCCGACGCAGAGAAGGCCCGCCGGCTGCATGCCGAGGTCGTGGCGCGGATGAGGGCGATCCTCGAGCAGATGTCGCAGTGGGAGAGCTTCGTCGACGTGGTGAACCAGGTCGCCGAGGTCATCAAGATGCAGCAGAAGGTCCTCAAGGCCACCGAGAAGGCCCGGGAATCGCGGACGCAGGAGGTTTTCGATGAGAAGCCTTAAACGGTGTATGAGAGGCCCCGGGGACTGGCCCCGGAGGCGCAGGCGCCCCTGGCTTCCGGCGAAACGAAGCCAATCCCGCCGGCAGCTCGACGAAACGAAGCCAATTTTCGGCCTGCGAAACGAAGCCAATTCCCGGCCGCCGAAACGAAGCCGATCCCGATTCGTCCACAACCGTTCGGCTCGGCACGCCGGCCCGAGCCCTCGCGCCGCGCGAAGCCGCACGAGGGCGAACGAGAGGCGTCGCTCGGGTTCGGTCGGCGCGGGCCGGCCGAGGACCGGGAACCCGGGGCTCCTCACACGGGTTCTTAGAGCGGTCCTCTCGTGGCGCCTGGCCGCACTCGCCTTGATGCTGATCGCCGCCGGCCCGGCGTGGGCCCAGAAGCCGGTCACCAAGGCTGCCGCCAAGGCCGCGGGCGTCTTCGACGACGAGGCGCCGAAGACCGATGCCAAGCCTGCCGCGCCCACCGCCGCGGCGGTCGACCGCGACACGATCGGCTTCACCCAGGAGAATGCCGCGGCCCAGATGACCGAGCTGGAGGAGCGGATGTTCCGGCTCTCCGAGGCCCTCCGCGGCCTCGAGCCCGAGAACGCGTCGCGGCTCCGCCTGGCGCTGAAGTTCTCCCGAGAGGAATTGATCCTCGAGCAGATGCGCGAGACGCACAAGATGCTCAAGGATGCCCAGCTGAACAAGGCCGAGACCGAGGTCCGCGAGCTGCTGGCGAAGCTCGAGCACCTCCGCGACGTCCTGCTCGCCGAGGACCTCGACTTCCAGCTCAAGCTGGCGAGGCTCCGCCAGATCCGCGAGTCGCTCGGCCAGCTCGAGCGGATCGTCAAGGAGGAGCGCCGCGAGCTCGGCTGGTCGCGATTCGCCATCGAGCAGCGCAAGGCGCGCGAGCGGCTCGCCGCGCGCCGGCCCGACCTTGAGGCCCTCAACCGCGACCAGGCGGTCGTGCTCGCCGACACGAAGGCCGTCGCCAAGGATGCCGATGGCCGCAAGAAGACGCTCGCCGCCGTCCGCGACCGCGAGATCAACGTCGGCAAGGCTGCCGCGGCGCTCGCCGCCGACCCGCTGTTCGCCGACTTCCAGCCCTCACAGCTCCGCAAGGCCGACGCCCACTTCACCGACGCCGCGAGCCGGCTCGACGGCGGCGATGTCGCCGAGGCCGTCGCCGCCGAGGAGCAGGCCGCCGCCGTGCTCAAGGACGAATTGGCCCGGCTCGACGCCCGGATCGCCGAGGCCGACCGCGACGTCGCGCAGGCCGAGTTCCGCCGCCACGAGGCCGACCAGCTCAAGAACCGCCGCGCCACCGACGCTCTGTCGGCGGGCTCGGGCCGTCTAGGCGATTCCGGCGTGGCGCTCCAGAAGGACCTGATCCGCGCCTCGGGCTCGATGCAGGCGGCCGAGAAGGATCTGGCCCGGACCGCGGCCGACCCCGCGGCCGTCGACCAGTCGGCCGCGCTCGACGTCCTGACCAAGTCCCGCGACGAGCTGGCGCAGGCCGCCGAGCGCCTGCTCGTCGAGCTGCGGACCGAGCTCCAGCGTCGGCTCATCACCGAGCTGACCGAGATGCACGAGGCCCAGGCCTCGATCCGCGAGACGACGCAGGCCCAGGCCCCGCGGCTGGCGCAGAAGTCGCGCACGGCGGCGATCATGGTCGCCGGCCTCTCCCAGAAGCAGGCCGCCCTGGCCGAGCGGACGGAGAAGCTGCTGGGCCTGGTCGAGGAGACCGAGTTCGGCATCGCCCTGCCGACGACGCTCCGCGTCCTCTCGCGCGAGATGCGGGTCATCGAGGGCTGGCTCAAGGACGGCGACGCCTCGCCGCGGGTCGTCGCGATGGAGCAGCGCGTCGAGGACGACCTGCTCGGCCTGATCCAGGCGATCCGCCGGCTCCCGCCCACCACGCCGCCGCCGTCCGGCTCGCCGCTCCCCTCGGACCTCCGCGACCGCGAGCGCGAGCTGAACCGGCTGATCGCCGAGCTGAAGATGATCCGCATGCTCCAGTCCCGCCTCAACGATGATACAGTGGGGGTCGACAAGTCCCGGCCCGGGGCGTCGGCCCTGCCGCCCGCCCTGCGCCGCGAGGTCGAGGCCCTGGAGGCGAGCCAGGACGAGATCCGCGACTCCCTCTCGAAGATCGCCGAGCGTGTCGAACAACCATGATCCATGTGACCGGACCCACCCTTTCTCCGAGCCCAGGAGGCCATCATGATCCGAGATCGACTGACCTTCGGCGTCGCGTCCCTGCTGGCGGGCCTGCTCGCCGCGCCCGCCGCGATCGCCGCGGATGAGGTCAAGGCCGCCGACATCGCGGCCAAGATGACGACCGTCGTCGACGACCTCGGGCGCAAGCAGACCGGCGCCCCGGTCCAGGGGGAGCAGAAGGCAATCGTCCGCGACCTCGACGCGCTGATCGCCTCGCTCGAGAAGGAGTGCGAGAAGTGCAAAGGCGGCATCAAGAGCAACAACCCCCGGACTGGCCTGCAGGACTCGGTGATCCGCCGCGGCACCGGCGAAATGGGCCCGCTCTCGAACGTCGGCGACGGCGGCAAGGACTGGGGCAAGCTCTCGGAGCGCGAGCGCGACCGCATCCTCCAGTCGATGACCGAGGGCTTCCCGCCCGAGTATCGCACGGTCCTGGAGCGGTACTATCGCCGCCTGGCCGAGGAGAAGTCGGCCAAGGCCGGCGCCGAGAAGAAGGCGACCGAGCCGGCGGCGCCGGCGAAGCCCTGAGCGACGAGATTGGCTTCCGGCGACGCGACCCCCCACCCTACCCTCCCCCGCAAGGGGGAAGGGTGAAGATTTCTTCGCGAGATCGGATGAAAACCCTCCCCCCTTGCGGGGGAGGGTAGGGTGGGGGGTAGACGGGGTGGCATGCCCACGTTTCGAGGACTCGCAATGCTCGGCGCAGCCATCCTCTCGTTCAGCCTCGCGGCGGTCGGCGCGGGGGATTATGCCCGGCCGCTCGGCGCCAAGGCGCTCGACCAGGCCACGCTCGACGCCGAGGGCTTCGGCGACAAGAAGGCGCTGAAGCGCGAGGACGACGGCCTGCACGTCGCGCTCGGCCCCGGCGAGGCCGAGGCGGGCTGGAAGACGCCGCAGGCGCTGCGGATCGGCGGCGACTTCACGATCACGGCCACGCTGGCGATCCGCAAGCTCCCCAAGCCCGGCCAGGAGGACGGCGCCGCGATCGGCCTGGCGATCGCCACACAGAACGTCGACCAGCCCGAGGCGACGCTCATCCGCGAGATCGAGCCGTCAGGCGCCGACGTCTACCGACCGCTCCAGAAGGCGGGGCACGCCGGGCCGCGGGCGGCCCAGCCGTTCGTCTTCGACCCGTTCGGCAACCAGCCGATGGGCGCCAAGCCCGCCAAGCCGGCGCGGCACACCTTCCCGGCGCGGGGGTCGACGATCCGCCTCGAATTCCGCCGCCAGGGCCAGACCGTCCGCTATCAAGTCTATGATGACATGGACAAGCAGCCCCGCGAGATCGGCCAGCTTCCGCTCGGCCCCGGCGACGTCGCGGGGGTCAAGCTGTTCGCCTCGAACCGCAGCGGGGCCGAGCCGGTCGACGTCGTCTTCCGCGACTTGACGGTCCACGCCGACCGGATCACCGGGCTGGGCACGGCCGTCCGCTCGGTCTGGGGGACGGTTGTCCACGGCGACCCGACCGCGATCGACGCCGGCAAGCTGGTCGTCGGCGGGCCGCCCCCGAAACCTGCGCCCGCTCCCGCTGCCTCCCCGTCCCCGGCCGCCGCGCCCTCAGGGGCCGCCCCGAAGCCGGCCGCCCCCGAGGCGAAGGCCGCCGTCGCGCCGGCCGCCGAGCCGAAGGCCGCGGCGGCCAAGGCCGATGCGCCCGCGGCCAAGGAAGCCAAGCCTGCCGCGGCGCCCGCGAAGCCCCCGGAGCCCAAGGCCCGCATCCCGCTCGACGAGGTCGAGAGCATCACGTTCGAGCGGGCGTCGACCCTGGCCGCGCGCTTCCTCGGCCAGCCCAACGTCGACACGACCATGCCCGGCGGCGCCCCGGCCGAGGCCCCGAAGAAGCCTGCCGCCAGCGCGAACGCCGACGACGTGACGGCCCCGCCGCCGGGGACCGTGGCCCCGCCCAAGGTCCCCAAGGTCGACCCCAAGCCCAACGGCATCCGCGACCTGCACCTGGCCCTCTCCGGGCTCAGGGATGCGGCCATCAAGCAGGTCACGATCACCGTCCAGACCGACAAGGGGCCGTCCGCCTGGCGGCTCGACACCTCGGGCTCGCCGGACTGGCCCCTGACCCTGGCCCGCGCCGGCGTCGAGTCGTGGGCCGACCTGTTCCTCGAGCCGCCCGCGGGCGACTGCCGCGACAAGGAGTTCACCGTGATGGTGAACTACGCCGACGGCCAGCAGGCCAACGTGAAGGTCAAGGCGACCTCGGCCACCGACCCCAAGCTCGCCTTCGAACCCAACGCGCCGGCCCCCGCGCTCGACGCCCGGGTCTACCTGACGGGCGACGAGCAGCTCTTCGGCAAGCTCGAGACGATCGGCGAGGAATCCCTCGGCCTGACGACCCCCTGGGGCGACCGCGTCGACGTCCCGCTCGCCCGCGTCGTCGCCGTCTACATGGGGATGGCCGACCACAAGGAGTCGCCCGAGTCGTTCGCCAAGCGCCTGAAGGCGCGGGGGAGCGAGGACCTGCTGATGGCCCGGGCGAAGGACGGCGAGGTCGTGGCGATCGCCGGGGTCGTCGAGGCGGCCAATGCCAATAAGCTCACATTCCGCTATCAGGACAAGTCCCGGAGCCTGCCCCTGAAGGGGGTCGAGGGCTTCGTGCTGGCGAGCCGCCCCGATCCGAAGCCGCCCGCCGAGCTGCGGCCCACCTTCACGCTGGCCGGCGGAATCGTCGTCTCGGGCCGCTGGACCGCGCTCGAGGCCGTGGCGTGGAAGGTCGAGACCCCCTGGGGCCAGACGCTGAAGCTCCCCGCCGCCGACATCCGGCACGTCCGGTTCCGCGGGGGGCAGATGACGTACCTTTCGGACCTCGTCCCCAGCCACGTCGAGGAGACGCCCTACTTCGGCCGCCGGACCCCGTACCGCAAGGACGTCAACCTCGCCGGCGAGCCGCTCAAGCTCAACGGCCAGGCCTACGAGCGGGGACTCGCCGTCCACTCGCGGTCGGACCTGACCTACGACCTCGATCGGCGCTATACAACCTTCGAGGCGGTGGTCGGCTTCGACGAAGCGGCGAAGAAGAAGGGCCGGGTCGACTGCCGGGTCTTCGCCGACGGCAAGGAGCTGTACGCCAACCCCGACCTCCGCGGCGACGCCCCGCCGGTCCGGCTCTCGCTCCCCGTCGCCGGGGCCGAGCAGCTCCGGCTCGTCGTCGACTTCGGCCCCGACGAGGACACGGGCGACCGCGTGATCTGGGCCGACGCCCGCCTCTACCGACGACCCCCACCCGCGAGCCGTCCATGAGTCGACCTCTACGTTCGTCGCGCACTCGTTTCACGCTGGTGCTCGCCTTACTCCTCGTCTCACATGCGCGCGGCGCCGACGAGCGGAATCAGGCGCCGATCGAGGTCTACGAGTGGTCGGTCTGGGTCGGCAGCCCGGGCGGTGCGACACTGAACGCCTCGCGCGTCTATCGGAACGCGATGCCCGCCGCCGTCGGCACGAGCCGGCCCAAGTTCGAGGAGGCGGACCTGGCCAAGAAGTTCGCCGTCGCGCCGATCTCCGTGGTCCAGATCTTCGGCGACCCGACCCAGGACGTCGACGTGGACCTCCGGATCAAGAAGGGGACGATCCTCGCCCACTGGCCGCAGGGCAAGGAGCGGAGCGGGGGGATCCAGTGGTTCAAGTCGAGCCTCGTCGCGGCGCCCCCCTCGGGAATCGCGCCGGGCAACCTGGCCGAGAATCACTGGTTCCAGACGCTCCGGCATAACGAGCCCGCGCTCTACCTCAAGCACGAGACGCGGGTCGAGCGATTCCTGGCCTACGACACCGAGCTGACGATGCCGATCCCGGTCAAGCTCCGGGGCGGGCCGGACGAGTACACGCTCCAGAACCTGACCGGCCAGCGCCTCCTGGACGTCGCCGTCATCGCACCCGCCGACGGCGGCTACCGCGTCGGCTGGCTCGATGCGCTCCCCACCGCAGTCCCGCCCGAGAAGCCCGTCGACGAGTCGGACAAGGCCCGGGAGAAGGAGAAGAAGGAGAAAGAGAAGGAGAAGCCCGAGGCCAAGGCGAAGGCGGCGGCCGAGGTCTTCGAGACGGCCGAGGCCGAGTCGAAGAAGGGCAAGGATAAAGACAAGGAGAAGGACAAACCGAAGCCCCTGCCCGCCGAGGGGGACGCCGACATCCGGGCGCGCGTCGACCAGGTGTTGAACCGGCCCGTGACCGTGAACCTCGAGGGGGCCTCGCGCAAGGACGTGCTCTCGCTGGTCGCCGGCCAGGCGCGGTTCCGCTTCGAAGTCGACGACCCGACGCTCGCGAAGGCCGACGTCGACCTCGCCAAGCCGATGAGCCTGAAGGCCGGCCAGCTCGCCGCGCGCGTCGCCCTGGCCGAGATCCTCGGGGCGGTCGGGCTGTGCTACCGAGTCACCGAGGACGGCACGCTCTTCATCTCCACGGCCGCGCGGCTCGCCGAGGAGTCGGGCAAGAAGGGCGCGGTGATCGAGGGGCCTCCGGTCAAGCTGACCCTGGCCAAGGCCGTGCGCCCGACCGATTCCTCCTACCGCGAGCTGACCCGCGACGCCTACGCCCGCCGCCT
>DASZMJ010000437.1:0-6583 GCA_035551935.1 Isosphaeraceae bacterium | reverse complement strand
GGGGCTGCTCGCCCCGCTGATCGTAGGGTGGGCACCGCCCACCGATCCCATAGACATATCAGGGGATCGGTGGGCGGTGCCCACCCTACGATCAGCGGGGCCACGCTCGCGGCCGTCAGTCGAGCAGCTCGCGCTCGGCCGAGCGGCCGGCCGAGTCGTCCTTGATGAGGTCGCGGAGGTACTGGCCGTACTCGTTGCGGTGGCCGTCGGCCAGGGCGTCGAGGCGGTCGGCGTCGATGAATCGCAACCGATACGCGACCTCCTCGATGCAGGCGATCTTGAGGCCCTGGCGGGCCTCGATCGTCTCGACGAAGTTGGAGGCCTGGATGAGCGACTCGGGCGTGCCGGTGTCGAGCCAGGCGAAGCCGCGGCCGAACCGCTCGACGCGGAGCCGGCCTTGCGCGAGGTAGGCGCGATTGACGTCGGTGATCTCGAGCTCGCCGCGGGGCGAGGGCTTCAAGGCCGCGGCGATGTCGAGCACGTCGTTGTCGTAGAAGTACAGGCCGGTGACGGCCTCGTGCGAGCGCGGGCGGGCCGGCTTCTCCTCGATCGACACGGGCCGGCCGTCCTCGTCGAGCTCGACGACGCCGTAGCGGCCGGGGTCCTTGACGGTGTAGGCGAAGATCGTCGCCCCCTCGGCCTGCGCCGAGGCGCGGGCGAGCATGCCCTGGAAGCCGTGGCCGTAGAAGATATTGTCGCCGAGGATCAGGGCGACGCGGCCGTCGCCGACGAACTCGCGGCCGATCAGGAACGCCTGCGCCAGCCCGCCGGGGTGGTCCTGCACGGCGTACCTGATCGCGATGCCGACCTGCGAACCGTCGCCGAGCAGCCGCCTGAAGCCGCCGATGTCGTCGGGTGTCGAGATCAGGAGGATGTCGCGGATGCCGGCCAGCATCAGGGTCGAGAGCGGGTAATAGATCATCGGCTTGTCGTAGACCGGCAACAGTTGCTTGCTGACGGCCCTCGTGATCGGGTACAGCCTCGTCCCCGATCCCCCCGCGAGGATGATCCCCTTCTCGGTGCGCGACGAATCCGGCATGTTGCGAGGTTCCTCTGGTCTTTCGTAGGGTCCGCTATTGCGGACCGCTTCGGTGTTTTTTGAAGGGAAGCGGTCCGCAATAGCGGACCCTACGAGGAGCGATCTCTTCACGCGATTTCCCATCACCCGAGCCCGAGGCGCTCGCGGCGGTAGGAGCCGGAGGTGACGCGGGCGACCCAGTCGGGGTGGTCGAGGTACCAGCGGACGGTCCGGCGGAGGCCGGACTCGAAGTCCTCGAGGGGGGCCCAGCCGAGCTCGCGCTCGATCTTGGAGCAGTCGATGGCGTAGCGGCGGTCGTGGCCGGGGCGGTCGGCGACGAAGGTGACGAGCGACTCGCGGGGGGCGTGCGGCAAGGCGGGCCGCATCGCGTCGACGGCCTCGCAGAGGGCGCGGACGACCTGGAGGTTCGTGCGCTCGCAACGGCCGCCGACGTTGTAGGTCGCGCCGGGCCGGCCGGCCTGGAGCACGAGCCGGACGGCGCGGCAGTGGTCCTCGACGTAGAGCCAGTCGCGGACGTTGCCGCCGTCGCCGTAGACGGGCAAGGGCTTGCCCTCCAGGGCGTTGAGGATCATCAAGGGGATGAGCTTCTCGGGGAACTGGTAGGGGCCGTAGTTGTTCGAGCAGTTGGTGGTGAGCGTCGGCAATCCATACGTATGATGATATGCGCGGACGAAGTGGTCGGCGGCGGCCTTGGAGGCGGAGTAGGGGGAATTCGGGGCGTAGGGGGTCTCCTCGGTGAAGGCGCCATGCGGGCCGAGCGAGCCGAAGACCTCGTCGGTCGAGACGTGGAGGAAGCGGAAGGCGTCGCGGTCGGGGCCGTCGAGGCCGCGCCAGTAGTCGAGCGCGGCGGAGACGAGCTCGAAGGTGCCGACGACGTTGGTCTCGAGGAAGGCGCGGGGGCCGTCGATGGAGCGGTCGACGTGGGTCTCGGCGGCGAAGTTGACGATGGCGCGCGGCTTCGTCTCGCGGAGCAAGGCGGCGACGAGGGCGCGGTCGCCGATGTCGCCGCGGACGAAGCGGTGCCTGGGGTCGTCCAGGGCCTCGGCGATCGAGTCGAGGTTGCCGGCGTAGGAGAGCGCGTCGAGGTTGACGACGCGGGCCGGGCCCTCGGCCAGGAGGAGGCGGACGAAGCCGCCGCCGATGAAGCCGGCCCCGCCCGTCACCAGGATCGTGTCGTCCATGCGCAACATCTCGTCGGGAATCGGGCCGGCCCGACCCGTCGCGGCCCCATTGCGAGCACCATAGCACCCGGCGGGGCCGGTCGGCAACGACCCGGCCCCGAAACCGCCCCACCGCCCCGGCCGTCCCCGACGGATCGGAGCGTCGTCATCTTCCCCCTCTCCCCGGAAGAAGGTCGCCCTCCCGCCTCGTCGGCGGGAGGGCCGGCCGCTCAGGCCTGGGCGATCCGGACGGCGTCGGCGACGACGTAGTTGTTGGCCGCGTCGCTGAGCACGACCTTCAGCGTCCCGCTGGAGACGGTCACGGTGGCGAGCGTCTGGAAGGCGACGCCGCCGTAGGAGGTCCCGACCGGGTTCTGGGACTGGTCGACGGCGACGGTCTGGAGCAGGTTGGTGCCGTCGTAGATCCGGTACGGGGCGTTCGTGGCGTGGTTCCGCGAGCCGTTCCAGGTCGCCTGGACGACGTAGGAGCCCGGGGCGAGGCCGGTGGCCTGCCAGGTGGCGGTGTCGGCGCCGTTGCCGAAGCCGGCGTAGCGGAGGGTGCCGCCGTAGCCGGTCGACCAGTTATACCAGGTGCCGGTCTCGGAGTAGCCCGCGGTGCCGTTGTCGACGATCAAGGAGGACCCGCCGGTGACGGTCAGCGGCAGGGCCGCCGCGGAGTTGCCGTCGTCGAGCACGGCGAAGATGTTGTAGCTGCCGCCCGACGGGACCGACAGGCTCGGGCTGGTGCCGGCGTGCAGGCCCGTCGTCAGCGCCGAGGAGCTGGTGACGGCCTCGGTCGCCAGCAGGATGTCGCCGGGGTTGCCGGGGCTGGCGTGGGTCGAGGCGTAGTAGCGGATCGTGAACGGGCCGGGGGCCAGGCCCGCCGGGATGTCGTAGGTGCGGTTGACGGTGAACGTCGAGCCGGCCGCCACGCTGCTCGGGCCGGTGACGCCGCCGCCGTTCCAGTCGACGGCCGACGAGGAGGCCGGGGCGACGCGGACGGCGTCGGCGACGACGTAGTTGTTGGCCGCGTCGCTGAGCACGACCTTCAGCGTCCCGCTGGTCACGTGCACGGTCGTCAGCCCTTCGAAGGCGACGCCGCCGTAGGAGGTCCCGACCGGGTTCTGGGACTGGTCGACGGCGACGGTCTGGAGCAGGTTGGTGCCGTCGTAGATCCGGTACGGGGCGTTCGTGGCGTGGTTCCGCGAGCCGTTCCAGGTCGTCTGGACGACGTAGGTGCCGGCGGCCAGGTTGTTGACCTGCCAGGTGGCGGTGTCGGCGCCGTTGCCGAAGCCGGCGTAGCGGAGGGTGCCGCCGTAGCCGGTCGACCAGTTATTCCAGGTGCCGGTCTCGGAGTAGCCCGCGGTGCCGTTGTCGACGATCGTCGGCGTGGCCGTGGTCGCCGGCGCGGCGGCCTGGACGGCCTTGTAGGCGTCGACCATGCCGCCGGTCTCGGTCTTGCCCGCGAGGCTGGCCAGCGGCTGGACGGTCGACTTGAGGACCTGGATGATCTGCTCGGGGGACAGGCTCGGGTTCAGCCCGGCGACCAGCGCGGCGACGCCCGAGACCTGCGGCGCGGCGAACGAGGTGCCCGAGCCCGAGGTCACGCCGCCGCCGTTCTTGACGCTGTAGATGCCCACGCCCGGCGCCCCGAGGGCGACGCTGTTGGCGCCGTAGTTGGAGAAGCTGGCCAGGGCGCCCGTCGAGCCGACGGCGGCGACGCTGATGACGTTCGGCACGTTGGCCGAGGCCGGGTAGAAGGCGGTGCTGGCGTTGTCGTTGCTCTGGCCGTTGTTGCCGGCGGCGGCGACGAACAGGACCCCCTTGCCGTCGGCGTAGGCGATCGCCTGGTCCAGCGCCGGGTCGTCCTGCGTGTCGCCCCAGCTGGCGTTGATGACCTTGGCGCCGTGGTCGGCGGCGTACTGGATGGCGCTGATGGCGTCGGTGTCGTAGCCGCTGCCGCTGGAGTCGAGGAACTTCAGCGGCATGATCCGGGCGTTCCAGTCGATGCCGGCGACGCCGAGGCCGTCGTTGGTCATGGCGCCGATGATGCCGCCGGTCATCGTGCCGTGGCCGTTGTCGTCGCGCGGGGTGTCGTTGACGGTCGCGCCGTTGCCCAGGAACGACTGGCCGATCAGGTCGCCCGAGGAGCCGCTGGGGACCCAGTTGGGGTCGGCGGCCAGGCCGGTCGTCGGGTCGCCGACGAGGTCGGCGGCGTCGATGTAGCCGTTGCCGTTGCGGTCGGAGACGTACGGCGAGTTGACCGGCTTGCCCTGGCCGTTGAGCACGACCTGGCCCTGCGCGTTCAGCGAGTTGAGGTCGGCGAAGTCGATGTTCGCGCCGCCGTCGGTGTGGACGATCTCCGACTTCAACGTCGACGGGATCGCCGCCTGGTTGATCCAGATGTTGAGGTAGAGGTCCTTGTTCGTGTAGTCGATGCCGGTGTCGATGTCGGCGACGGTGATCGCCGGGTTGCCGGTGGTGATGCTCCAGGCCTGCGTGGCCTGCATGTCGGGCCCGTTGGGGTTGGACAGCGCGTACTGCTGCGGGAAGCTCGGGTCGTTGGGGACGGTCTGGGCCTGGATCGCCCGGTCCGGCTCGGCGAAGAGGACCCCCGGCGTCGCCCGGAAGGCGGCCGCGGCGGCGGCCGGCGTCACGCCCCGGCCCAGGGTGATCAGGACCGGCCCGCTCTCGAACCGCTGCGCGACGTAGGCGCCGAACTCGTTGAGCAACGCCTGCTGCCGCGACGCCGTCGCGGTCGGGGCGAAGCCGACGAGCAGGCTGTCGGCCGGGGACGGGTTATTGAGCGGCCACATGCCGCCGGCGGTCGTGCTGAGCAACGACCGCGCCTCCAGCCGCTCCGGGATGTCGGGGCGGAGCCGGGGCGCGCGACGCTTCGGGGTGCGTGCCATGGTGGGTCGATCTCGTGGGAGCGAGGGGTGCGGTCGCCTTCGGTCGATTCCATCGTCGGGCCGCGCTTATGAGGGATGCGGCGGCCGGGAGCGGATCGATTATAGGGCCCCCGCCCCGCCCATTTCCACCCGAAACCGCGAATTCCTCGATCCCCTAAATGAGAGAATTCGTGGATACCCCGGCGATCACGTCGCGATCGTGAACCGCCCCGACGGGCCGTCGAAGGTCCGCACGCGGCGCCGCGGCGCGTCGCGGCCGACGATCAGGAGGGCCACGGCGCGAGATCCCGGGTGAAATACCGGATCGGCTCGACGCGCCAGATCGGCTTGACGAGGAACTCGACCGGGCCGAACCGCTCGTAGCCGGCCCCGAGCGCGTCCTCGTAGGAGGCGAAGGGCCCGAGGATCTCCTCGCCCCGGATGACGACGTATTTGCCCTCGTCGGCGACGAGGTCGATGAGGTGGGCCTGGTAGGTCGCGAGCTCTCGTTCGAGGGCCATCGTCGCCGCGCTCCCCGGTCGGACGGGCGTTTGGTCCACGCCAGCATAACGCGCCGGGCCGCATGGAGCCAGGGAGCGGCCGCATCTCCGACGTGCGGGTCACTCCGGCTCGGGCAGGTCGGGAGCGACGCCGTCAGGGAACGGGGACGGGGCTAGTATTGACGGGATTGTCGCGCGGTAATAATCTCCGGGGCATGCCACGAGGCGCACGAAACGCGCCCGGCGGGCAGGTCTACCACGTGCTGAACCGCGCGGTGGGCAGGATGTGCCTGTTCGGCCAGGACGCCGACTTCGAGGCGTTCCATCGCGTCCTGCTCGAGGCGCACCGGCGGCACCCGATCCGCATCCTGTCGTACTGCATCCTGCCCAACCACTGGCACTTCGTCGTCCGGCCGGAGGCCGATGGGGAAGTGACCGCCTTCTTCCGCTGGCTGACGCACACCCACGCGATGCGCTGGAGGGTCGCGCATCGGACCGTCGGCGACGGGCCGTTGTATCAGGGGCGGTTCAAGAGCTTTCCGGTGCAGGGCGACGACCACCTGTTGACCGTCTTGCGGTACGTCGAGCGCAACGCCCTGGGGTGCCGGCTTGGTCGAGCGCGCGGAGGATCGGCGTTGGGGCAGCCTCTGGGCGCGGCAACAAGGAGACCCGGCGCTGACGGCCCTGCTCTCGCCCTGGCCGGTGGAATGCCCCGGCGATTGGACGGGTCGGGTCAACGCGGCGCTCAGCGCGCGGGAGCTCGAACCCTTGCGGGTGAGCCTCGCGAGGAGTCGACCGTATGGCGACGACCCGTGGGTCCAGCGGGCGGGTGGCACTGCAGGGCAAACGCATCTAATTCACAAATCCTTGTCTGCAAAGAACTTGCGACTAGTTGAATTCCGTGCACTAGATTGCAAATCCTTGCAGGACAAGGATTTGCGAAACACGTGCGTTCGCCCTGGGTGGCACTGGTGGCTTGCCCACCAGTGCTCC
>DASZMJ010000436.1:0-4130 GCA_035551935.1 Isosphaeraceae bacterium | reverse complement strand
GGCAGCGCGACCAGGGCCGCGAGGCCGGCGAGGGCCGTTGCACGCAGGGCCTCGCGCGCGGTCCCGAGCGCGACGAGGGCTGAGCCGAGCCAGGTCGCCGCGAGCAGAACGGGTAGACGCGCCGCCACCAGTGCGAGCAGGCCCGATCCGTCGCGATACACGGGGCCGAACAGCGAAGGGAGAACACGATCCGCAATGAGCATCAATCCGAGCGCGGCCGGCACGAACAGGCCGAGCAGGAGCCCGAGCCCGCGGCCGACCTCGGCCGAGGCCTCGGCCCTTCCCCGCGAGCGTGCCCGCGCCAGGGCGGGCGCCAGCAGCGTCGGCACGACGACCCCGACGGCGACCAGCGCGAAGACGACCCGCCGTGACACCGCGTAGGCCCCGCTCGCCAAGGCCGGACCGAGCGCAAAGCCCAGCGCGATCGCGTCGGCCGCGTAGAGTCCCACGCGAACGAACCGCATCAAGCCCGCGACCGCCGCACGCCGCGAGAACACGCCCGCGGCGCGGGCGCTCCACCGAGGCAGAGGCCACCCGTCAGTCCTGACCGCCCGGACGGCGAAGAGCAAGGCAACGAGCCCCTCCGCCACCCCGGGCGCAACCGCCGCGCGCACAAGGTCGTCGGGTGCGTTGACCATCAACGTAACGAATCCGACCAATCCAACCGCTCGGGCGACCTGTGCTACTGCCAGCAACGGCAGCTCGTTACGGGCCCGGGGGCCGACATCGGCCACGAGCGCCGAGGTTAGAAGCACGAGCCCGGAGGCCGCGACGACTTCGGGCCCGACCCCGGCGAATGGTGCGATCAGCCAGATGAGGGCCATCGCCACGGTCGCCCACGCGAGCCGCAGCGCGAGCAGCAACCCCGTCAGCCGCCCGATCAGCCGAGGCCGCCGGGCCGCTTCGCGGACGACGATCTGGTCGAGCCCCCCGCGGACCAGGACGAGCAGCCATGCGGAGATCGCCAGCGCAACCTCCAGCGACGTGAAGCCCGCGGGGCCGAGACGACGAGCCAGGTGGATCGTCGCGCCGAAGCCGCACGCCCCGGCGATCGCCTCCGCCCCCAGGCAGACGGCGAGCCCTGAGCGGGTCGCCTCGCGAAACGGCGACGGCGTTGGCGCCGTGTGGCCCGGATCGATCCGGTTTCCCAGCGGCCCTCCGCGCCGAGATGGTGCCCTCGCCTCGAGCGCCCAGATGGGGCCGAAAACCCCGAGGAGCCCCCGCGTCGGCCCGAAGCCGCGGAGACGCTCGTAGAAGAGCATCGCCCGCCGCCTGCGGCCGTGCTCGCTCATCGCCCAGGATCGTGTCATCGGCGCCGGCCCGACCGAAACCGCTTCGAATCCCGCCCGGCGGGCCAAGGTCGACGCCCCGCGCGACGAGAGCGTCCGCGGCACCCAGGCCCCGCCGCGGCGGAGCCGGCTGTACGCGTTCGCCCAGGCCCGCGGGAGCAGGCCGATGCCCCAGAGCCGGACGTGGGGATCGACCACGGGTGCGAGTCGGTTGGGCGACCAGAGCACGAGCCGTCCGCCCGGCCTGAGCAAGCGCCGCCACTCCCGCAGTGCAGCAATTGGGTCGTCGCAATGCTCGATCACGCTGTCGGCGACGATCGCGGCGAACGTCCCGTCCGGCCAGGGCAGCCGCTCGGCCGAGGCGGCGACCAGCGGAACGGCCAGGCCGCGATCGTCGAGCCGCCGACCGGCGACGACCAGCCATCGCGAGGCGATGTCGACACCCGTGATTTCCAGGCCGCGACGAGCCGCGGCGACGAGGAGTCCTCCCGTCCCGCATCCGACTTCGAGGATCGGCCCATCGTCGTCGAGGCGATCCGCGATCGCCTCGCCCCTGGCCTCGGCGCCGAGGATGTGCGCGAGGTAGCGGGCGCAGCGCGGGGGGTCGACGTCGGGGGTGATCGCGTAATAGGCGCGGGCCACGCCTTCCAGGTCGGTCGACGCGGCGATCCGCGCCAGCCGCTCGGCCTTGGCCCGCTCGGCGTCGAGGTCGAGGTAGCGGTCGGATTCCAGGCGGAAGTCGGGCAGGCCGGCGACGGTCGGATACGACCGGCCGCACCTTGCACACGACTCGCCATCGACCGGCCCCCGGCAGGCGGGGCAGGCATGGCCCGCCGTCCTGGCGGGCGCCTCGGCTCGCATCACCAGAGGCCGGACGCGGCGAACGAGGCCGCGGCTCGGCGGGCCGACCGCATCGCCTCGCGCGCCGCCAGCCACGGTCCTAGCCGTCCCTCGAGCAGCCGGTCGACGACGCGCGGCGAGCGGAGATAGCAGGCGTCGACCCGCGGCAGGTTGAAGAGATCGTCCCGCGAGCAGGCCAGGGCCTGCCTCGTGCCGAACGCCGCGTCGAAGAGTCGGCTCCGGCCCCGGACCGCACGAGTGGACGCGCCATACGGGTAAGCGAACAGCCGGCACGGCTTGCCGAGCCTCGTCTCGATCGCATCGCTCGAGCCGCGGAGCTCGCGCTCGACGGTCTCGATCGCCGCCCGGTCCAACTGACGGTGCGACCGCGAGTGCGAGCCGAATGCGACGCCGCGCCGCGAGAGCGCGGCCACCTCGGACCAGTCGAGCGTCGCCGCCCGGGGCACCCACGAGGGCTGACCCGGCCAGTCGTTCTCGCGGCCGACGTGATCGGTCACGAGGAAGACCGTGGCCGGGAGGCCGAGCCGGTGGAGGACCTCGAGCCCGGGCAGGATCGACCGCAGGCCATCGTCGAAGGTGACGGCGAACCCCCGAGTAACCGCAGGCCGCCCCCGCGCGAGCCATTCCGTCAGATCGACGCCGACGAACCCGGCCTCGATCAGCCGGGCGACCGTCTCCGCAAACAGCGCCGGGTGGGTCGAAATCGGGGAGTCGGCGCCGTCGATCGCATGGTACGTCAGAATCGGCAAGCCGTTGCGGTTCAAGCGCGTCCTCCCGTGCGGCCTCGCACCGTCACCGCCTGCGGCGAGCCGCCGCGCCCGCCCGCGACACGCGGGGCGAGCGGAACTTCGGCCCGAAGGCGAGCGGACTCATACAACCCTAGGACCATTTCCGTGGCGCGACAACCGTCTTCGGAATTTCCACCCGGTCCGATCTCCCCGCGGATCGCCCCGGCGAACGCCTCGAGCTCGGCCACGAGCGACCTCTCGCATCCGAACCGCCGACGGTGCAGCCGCTCGGCGATCCGTTCCGCCAGATAGCCCCGGCTCAGCCGCCGACCTTCGGCAAGCCGGCCGGAGAGCCGCCAGGGGGCCGTCTCCGCGATCAGCCATCCCGCATCCCCGCGGATGTCGACGGTCAGGTACCCCCTGCGGAGGTTCCAGCTCGAGTGCAGCTCGGCGACGACATCGTCGAGCGTCAAGAATAATCCAAATGCGTCGCGTTCGCAAGTGTCCAGATTGCGTGGATCATGACGGATGTTGCCCGAAACCGACTCGACTTCTCCCGCGATCCGGCGGATCAGGTCGCACGCATGCACGCCGTTGTCGATCAGCGTGCCGCCGCCCGAGACCCGCACGTCGGTGTGCCAGCCCCGCAGGAACTCCTGCGAGGCGTGATGTCCGATCTGGATGCGGAGCCCCTCGACGCGGCCCAATCCCCCGGCCTCGACGATCCCGATCGCCTCGCGGATCGGGGGATAGAATCGGTGGTTGAAGCCGACGGCCAGGCAGAGCCGCGCCTCGTCGGCCTGGAGTGCGAGCCGCCTCGCGTCGTCGGCGTCGATCGCCAGGGGCTTCTCGCACAGGACGTGCTTGCCGCACGCGAGCGCGAGCTCGACCGACTCGACGTGGTCCGCGTGCGGCGTGGCGACGACGACCGCGTCGACCCCGTCCAGGAGGAGCCCTTCCTCGAGGCTCCCGACTGCAAACGCCCCGTGGCGCGCCGCGATCGCCCCGGCTCGATGGATGTCGACGTCGGCGACCCCGATGAGCGTCGTGCCCCGCGCGATGCACGCCGCGGCGGCCCTTTGCGAGCCCAAGAACCCCGCGCCCACGACCAGGACCCCGACCGACTCTCGGTTCGCGTCCACGGCTGGCCTCCTTGCCTGGAGTCTCTTCCCGATGCACCTCGTTCGTCGAGAAGCGTCAATCCCGGCCGCGGCCAACCCAGGCGCCGATCGTCTCGCCCGCCGCCCACGCC
>DASZMJ010000435.1:0-6352 GCA_035551935.1 Isosphaeraceae bacterium | reverse complement strand
AAGTATGCCAGCACGTTGCGACGGGCCATCGCGACGGAGCCGCCGGCGATTTGCGGCCAGGACGGCCAGAGGAAAACGCGAACGGCGCGCGACTTGTTCTCGGAGGGGCCAGCATCGTGGCCCGCGCAGGGCAAACGCATCTAATTCACAAATCCTTGTCTGCAAAGAACTTGCGACTAGTTGAATTCCGTGCACTAGATTGCAAATCCTTGCAGGACAAGGATTTGCGAAACACGTGCGTTCGCCCTGGTGGCCCGCGCATCGAGTGCGTGCCGCGACGATCGAGGGAGGGCGAAGGGCCCCGACTCGGTCGCGGCGATCGGGCAGAGGTCCAGTATCGGGGCGAGCCGCGAAGACTTGCTCCGGGCGTCTCCGGTGCGCGCCGGGCGAGGCCCCGGCGCGGGGGGTGGAACGTGGCTGAACGAGTGCGTCGAGGTCTGGGCAGGGCGCGGCGGCAATGGGAGCGCCTGGTGCTCGCGGCGGCCTCCCGGGTCCTGGGGATCGGCGGTCCGTCGGCCGGGCCGCTCGTCGAGATCGTCACGACGTATGACCGGCCGGTGTGACGGCGGCCGTATTTCGCAGGCGCGGGGCGTGGCCATACCGAGGATTCGTCGGACGTGTCGCCGGAGTCCCCGGCGCACGGGGTCAATGAGGACGCGGGAGGCAAGTCGATGAGCGAGCGAGTGCGACGAGGGGCCGCGCGGTCCCGCCTGCGATGGGGGCTGATCGTGCTGGCGGCGACGGCCGGATGTAAGGGCCGCGAGCCGGCCCCAGGGCCAACATACGAGGTACGCGGCAAGGTCGTGCTCGACGACGGGCGGCCTCTAGGGGCGGGCCGCGTGGTCTTCGTCCCGAAGGACCGCGTCGGCCCGGAGGCGAGCGGCGAGATCGGCCCGGGCGGGGCCTTCGCGCTGACGACCCACGCCGACGCCGACGGCGCCGAGGCGGGCTCGTACAAGGTCCGCATCGAGCCGGGCCCTTCGGCCGCCAGCCGCGGCGTGGCCCAGGCCCCGTACCAGCCCAAGTATCTCGACGAGGACAGCTCGGGCCTGGTCGTCGAGGTCCGGGCCGAGCCCAACACGCTGGACCCGATCCGACTGAAGTGAATGCGAAACCCGCATACCACAGTGAGGAGAGTGTGCCGATGAAAGTGACGAGCAATCGGCCGGCGCGGGCCGGGTTCACGCTGATCGAGCTGCTGGTGGTGATCGCGATCATCGGCGTCCTGATCGCGCTGCTGCTGCCGGCGGTCCAGCAGGCGCGCGAGGCGGCGCGGCGGACGCAGTGCGTCAACAACCTCAAGCAGCTCGGCCTGGCCCTGCACAACTACGAGAGCGTCCACGGCGCCTTCCCGACCGCCGGCCAGGGGACGCTCTACACCGGCGTGGCGATCCCGGGCACGACGTTCGTGGACGGCACGGGCTTCCACGCCCGGATCCTGCCGTACCTCGAGCAGAAGAACGTGTACGACTCGATCAACTTCAACTTCGACTACAACCACATCTCCGGCGCCAACTACACCGGCTACAGCACGGTCGTCAACGCCTTCCTCTGCCCATCGACGGCCCGCAACAAGGACGACGGCCGCGACGACATCGGCGACCCCAACGGCGCCCCGTTCGAGAACGCCGGGCCGGGCTACGGCGTCAACGACTACTTCGCGACGACCTACACCGACATCGACCCCAACGGCCTGACCGGCCAGACCGGCGCCACGCCGATCACCCCGTACCGCAACAAGCTGACCCGCGTCGACGGCGTGCTGAAGCACGGCTCGACGAAGATCGCCGAGGTGACCGACGGCCTCAGCCAGACGATCCTCGTGTCGGAGGACGCCGGGCGCGACGCCAGCTACATCAGCGAGAACCCCGAGTCGTACCTCTCGCCGCTCCAGACCAACGTCGCGCGGCCGGTGCCCCCCGGCCAGCGCCGGGCCTGGCGCTGGGGCGAGCCGAACGCCTCGGGCGGCGTCTCGGGCGTGATCAACAACAAGTGGCGTCCCGACCACGCCTCGGCGCCCTACCCGCAGCCGGGCGATCCGCTCTGGGGCCTGACCAACCAGGCCGGCGCCAGCCAGGAGTTCTTCTCGTACCACCCCGGCGGGGTCAACGCCCTCTTCGGCGACGGCTCGGTGAAGTTCCTCAAGGATTCGCTGAACGTCGTCGTGCTGCGGAAGATCATCAGCATCCGCGGCGGCGAAGTCGTCTCGTCCGACTCGTTCTGATCCAACCCCGCGGCCGCCGCCCCGGCGCGGCCCGACGCTCGGCCCGGGATTGACCCCCTCGGGCCGGGCCCCCTCTTTTTCATTGGCATCGACGATCCCGAGAGGATGACTGACGTGCGATCGAAGCTCCTGCTGGCGCTCTTGCCTGCGACCCTCTTGCTGGCCGCCGCCGGCTGCGCCCCGGCCCCCGCCGGGCAGGCGGACACCATCACCATCGGCGCCTACTCGGTGGTCCGCGAGGCGTTCCACGATGGCCTCCTGCCGGCCTTCGCGGCCCACTGGAAGGCGAAGACCAGCCGTGAGGTGCGGTTCGTCGAGTCCTACAACGCCTCCGGCGCCCAGGCCCGCGCCATCAGGGCCGGGCTCGACGCCGATCTCGCCGTCCTGTCCCACGAGGACGACATGGACGTGCTGGCCAAGGCGGGCCTCATCTGCGCGTCGTGGAAGGACGGGCCGAACAAGGGCGTCCTGACCCACAGCCTCGTCGTCATCGGCTACCGCGACGGCAACCCCAGGGGGATCAAGGACTGGGCCGACCTGGCGAAGCCCGGCGTCGGCGTCCTCTACCCCGACCCCAAGACCTCCGGCGGCGCCCGCTGGAACATCAACGCGATCTTCGGAGCCGCCCTGCTCGCGCCCGGCGGCGGCAAGCAGGATCCCGACGGGGCCTGGAGGTTCCTGGCCAGCGTCCAGGCCAACGTCGTGAACATGGACGCCTCCGGACGGCAGAGCGTCGCCAACTTCGAGCGTGGCACGGGCGACGCACTCGTCACGTATGAAAACGAGATCTTGCTGCGACTCAAGGAAGGCCGCGAGATCCCCTACGTGATCCCGCCGGCCACGCTCCTGATCGAGGGCCCGGCGGCGATCGTCGACGCGAACGTCGACAAGCACGGCAACCGAGCCGTCGCCGAGGCGCTGCTAGCGTTCCTGACCAGCCCCGAGGGCCAGCGCATCCTGTCCGAGTACGGCTTCCGGCCGATTGACCCGAAGCTGCCCGACGCGACCGGCCGTCCCTTGCCGCCGAGGCTGTTCACGATGAAGGACCTCGGCGGCTGGGAAGGCGTGCGCGACGCCCTCTACGGGCCGAAGGGGGCCTGGACGACCAGCTTCGCCGACCTCCGGCGGGGGAAGGCCCGATGAGCCGGGCGGCCGTGGCCAGGCCCGTCGGGCTCGTGCTCCGCGGGGCGACGCTGTTGTATCTCGCCGTCATGGTCGCGGTGCCGCTCGTGCTGCTCGGCATCCAGGCCGCGCGGCCCGGCGTCGCCGCATTCCGCGACGCGCTGTTCGACCCGTATGCCTGGCACTCCTTGAAGCTCTCCTTCGCGACGGCCGCGGGGATGGTCGTGATCGACGCGATCACCGGCACGGCGACGGCCTGGGTGCTCGTCCGCTACCGCTTCCCGGGCCGCGGCTTGATGAACGCCCTGATCGACCTGCCCTTCGCCGTGCCGACGATCGTCACCGGCCTGATGCTCGTCGTCCTGTTCGGGCCGGCGAGCACGCTCGGGACCGTCCTCGGGCGGTATGGCCTGGGCGTCATCTACCGTCAGCCGGGGATCGTGCTGGCCTTGATGTTCGTGACGTATCCCTTCGTCATCCGCAGCGTCCAGCCCGTCCTGCTCGAGCTCGACCGCGCCGAGGAGGAGGCCGCGGCGACCCTCGGCGCCGGCGCCTGGGCGACCTTCCGCCGCGTGACCTTGCCGGCCCTCATGCCCTCGATCCTGACCGGCTCGGCCCTGGCTTTCAGCCGGGCCCTGGGCGAGTACGGCAGCGTCGTGCTCGTGGCCGGAAACCAGCCGTTGACGACGAAGACCGCGCCGCTCTACATCTACGGCGAACTCGAGGGGAACAACACCCACGGCGCCCTCGTCGTCTCTACGGTCTTGCTCGCCAGCTCGCTCGCCATACTGATCGCCCTGAACCTGCTCCAGCGCCGACACGGCGGGAGGGACCATGGCCGTTGACGCCCCTCCGCGCCCCGCGGTCGTCCCGGTCAGACGATCGCTGCCGATCGGCCGATGGCTCCTGATCGGGTCCGTGCTGGTCTGGTTCGGCCTGATGATCCTCGTTCCGGCGGTCGAGCTCGTCCGCCGCGGCCTGGCCGAAGGGCTCGGGCCGTTGGCGAAGGCACTGACGACGCCCGAGTGCGTGCGCGCCTTCGGCATGACGCTGGCCATCACGGCCGCGGCGACCGCCATCAACACCGTCTTCGGTGTCGGCTGCGCGCTGGTGCTCGAGCGGCAATGCTTCCGAGGGCGTGCGATGGCCGACGGCCTCGTGGACTTGCCCTTCGCCGTCTCGCCGGTGGTGGCGGGCCTGATGCTCGTCGTCATGTACGGCCCGGCGGGGTTTGTCGGTCGTTGGGTCGAAGCGTCCGGCTTGCGCGTCATCTACGCGTGGCCGGGGATGGTGCTGGCGACGACGTTCGTGACGATCCCCTTCGTCGTCCGCGAGCTCGCCCCGGTGCTCCGCGAGTTCGGCATCGAGCAGGAGCAGGCCGCCGCGACGCTCGGCGCCGGCAGCTGGCGGACCTTCTGGCGGGTCACGTTCCCGACGATCCGCTGGGCCCTTGCCTACGGCGTGACCCTGACCGTCGCCCGCTCGCTCGGCGAGTTCGGGGCCTTGCTCGTCGTCTCGGGCAACCTGTTCGGCCGGACGCAGACGGCCACGTTGTACGTCCACGACGCCGTTGAGAGCTTCGACCTGCCCGGGGCCTATGCCGCCAGCATCGTCCTCGCGGCGGTGTCGGTCCTGCTCCTGGTCGGCATGGAGGCCCTCCGCCGGCGCGTCGCGACCCATGAAGATCCGGAGGAGGTGTGACCATGACCGCGGCGATTTCCAGAACGAACGGGCGGCCGACGGCTGAGACCTGGCCCGCCCACGAACGCCATGACGCGGCGATCGCCGTGCGCGGACTCTCGAAGCGGTTCGGCGCCTTCCGGGCCGTCGACGACGTCTCGTTCAAGGTCCCCTCCGGCCAGCTCGTTGCCCTGCTGGGCCCGTCGGGCTCGGGCAAGAGCACGATCCTGCGGATCATCGCGGGCCTGGAGGCGCCCGACGCGGGCGAGGTCGTGCTGACGGGCGAGGACGCGACCACCGTGCCGGTCCAGCGGCGCGGGGTCGGGTTCGTCTTCCAGCACTATGCTCTCTTCCGGCACATGACCGTCCGTCAGAACGTCGTCTTCGGCCTCGAAGTCCGGGGCGCCGACCGTCGCGAGGTGCGCGGGCGCGTCGAGCGGCTGTTGCACCTGGTCCAGCTCCACGGCTACGCCGACCGTTACCCGTCGCAGCTCTCGGGCGGGCAGCGGCAGCGGGTCGCCCTGGCGCGGGCGCTGGCGCCGGAGCCGAAGGTGCTGCTGCTCGACGAGCCCTTCGGCGCCCTCGACGCCAAGGTCCGCGAGGAGCTGCGGACCTGGCTCCGCAGCCTGCACGACGAGGCCCACGTCACCAGCCTCTTCGTCACCCACGACCAGCAGGAAGCGTTCGAGGTCGCCGACCGCGTCGTCGTCCTGAACCAGGGGAAGGTCGAGCAGATCGGGCCGCCCCAGGACCTCTACGAGTCCCCGGCCAGCCCCTTCGTCGCCGAGTTCCTCGGCGCCATCAACGTCCTCCCCGTCGACCTGATCCGCGCCCTAGGGTACGAGGCGATGGAAGCCACGAGTCCCGATGACCCCGCGGCCTCCGCCTACATCCGGCCGCACGACCTCGACATTGACCGCCGCCGCAACGGCCGCCCTTCGTGGCCGGCGCGGGTGTCGCGGCTCGTTCCCCTCGGGCCGCTCGTGCGCCTGGAGCTGACCCTGATCGACGGTACGACCCTCCGCGTCCTGCTGACCCGCGACCGCCATTACGACCTCGCGCTCGCAGCCGGCGAGGACGTCTTCGTCGCACCCCGCAACCTGCGGCTGTTTCGCGAGTCGGGGCCCATCATCGAGGACGCCATCATTTGAACCCTCGGCCATCTAAGTGGTTCATCCGGCAAGTGATTTGGGCGTGACCCGCCGCCCGCTCCCCTGGACTTCGTTTGCTGATAAGGAGTTGTGGCGGTAGGGGGTGGGAAACGAGGCCCCCCTGGGGCAGAACATCGGTCTCTACGCATCCGATGAGACCGCACCCAGGGGACCC
>DASZMJ010000434.1:0-1534 GCA_035551935.1 Isosphaeraceae bacterium | reverse complement strand
TCGGGCTGGTTGAACGCGAACCGGCCGTCGGCGCCGGTGCGGACGATCGGCGCCGTCATCTGGACCGTGAACCGGCCGCCGGTGATCACCACCTGGTCGTCGGGCTCGACGAGAGCCACCTCGACCCCGCCGGCCGGCTTGCCGTCCGGTCCGATGATGAGCCCGCCGAGCACCTCGGCGCGACGCAGGGCGAAGTCGATGCGCTGGGGACCCTCCTCGGGCCGGAAGCCGCGCGAAATGCCCGGCTCGTAGCCGACGGCCTCGACCCGGACGTACAGGACCCCGTTCGGCTCGTCGAATGTGACCGAGTATTCGCCGCCCGACACCCTGGTCGACGATCGTCGCGACCAGTAGATCTCGCCGCGCACGTGGGTGCCGAACCCCTCGACGGCGGCGCATTCCGGCAGCGGCTTGCCGGTCTCGGCGTCGGTGACTCGGCCGCTGATGACGAGGCTCGGATGGAGGACGACGATGTACTCGCGATCGGAGGCGATCAGGGCGACCTGGCGTTGCGCCATGTAACCCTTCTTGCCGAAGTCGTAGGTCACGGCGTCCGCCGGCGCGCCGCGCCAGACGAACCGCCCCCCAGCGTCGGTCTTGCCGACGAGGTCGAGCGAATGGTACGCGCGCCATCCCTGCGCGAACACGAAGGCCCCCTCGACCGGCTTCCTGGCCCTGTCGAGGATCCGGACGCGGATGATCGACCCGGCTTCCAGGCGGAAGTCGAGGGGCGCCGTCCCCTCGCCGATGTTGACCTCGCGGAGCTGCGGCGCCAGTCCGTCGGCCTGGACCGTGACGACCGTGCTTCCCTCGGGACAGTGGTCGATGACGAACTCGCCCGCCGCGCCGGTGTCGCCGGAGGGCCGCGAGGCGGCCAGGCCGTTCTCGGCCAGCCGGACGGTGGCCCCCTTCACCGGCCGGCCGCTCGCGTCGACCACCCGGCCCCGCAGCTGGAATTCGGGGCGAGCCGCCGGGGCGGGCGCCGCCGGATCCGACCGCCGGGCCGCCGGCGCCGGGTCTTGCCGGCGCGGACCCTGCTGCCCCGCCCGGCCAGGTCCGACGCCGCCCACGAGCAGCACCAGCGCGAGCCCGAGACCGCAGGCCGGCCACGCCCGCCGGCGCGATAGCGGCTCGCCGAAGACGCGGCGGTTGAGCGCCTCGAGCCGCCGCCAGACGTCCGACGTCCGCGCCATCGCCAGCACGGGCGTCGGGGCCATCGCGGCCGCGCTCATCGCCAGCCGGGCCAGGGTCCGGCCGTAAGAGACGACGTCGCCCAGGAGATCGGCCGCGACGGCATCGCTCACCGCGTCGCACGCCGACGCATGGACCGACCGTAGCCGCCACGCCAGCGGGTGGAACCACAGCAAGATTGACGCGACGTGCGCCGCCAGGTTCCAAGCCAGGTCACGATTCCTGGCGTGTGCCAGCTCGTGAGCCAGGATCGCGCGCAGATCGTCCGCGTCGGCAACCTCGCGGTCCGGCAGCAGCAGCACCGGCCGAAGGACCCCCGCCAGGCAAGGGCCGGCGACCTCGC
>DASZMJ010000433.1:0-2219 GCA_035551935.1 Isosphaeraceae bacterium | reverse complement strand
CGAAGAAGGTCGCCCCGCCGAAATTCCCCTACACCGCGCCCCACCCGAAGGTCGCCAACGAGTCGCGTCGCCGGGAGCTGGCCGACTGGATCACGTCGCGGGAGAACCCGTATTTCGCCAAGAGCTACGTCAATCGGCTCTGGGGCTACCTGTTCGGCGCCGGGGTCATCGAGCCGCTCGACGACATCCGCGCCGGCAACCCCGCGACGAACCCCGAGCTGCTCGACTACCTGACGGCCGAGTTCCTCAAGAGCAACTTCGACGCCCGGCACGTCGTCCGGCTCATCTGCAAGTCGCGGACGTATCAGCTCTCGATCGCGACGAACAAGTGGAATGAAGACGACAAGATCAACTATTCCCACGCGACCGCCCGCCGACTGCCGGCCGAGGTCCTCTACGACGCCGTCACCCGCGTGACCGGCGCGGTGTCGGCGTTCCCGGGCGTCCCGGCCGGGACGAGGGCGGCCGAGCTGCCCGACTCGGAGGTCGAGCTGCCGAGCGGCTTCCTCTCGACCTTCGGCCGGCCGCCGCGCGAGAGCGCCTGCGAATGCGAGCGATCGAGCGGGTTGCAGCTCGGGCCCGTCATGGCGCTCGTCAGCGGCCCGACGATCAGCGACGCCATCGGCGACTCGAAGAACGAGGTCGCGAGGCTCGTGAAGACCCAGGCCGACGACAAGAAGCTCATCGACGAGCTGTTCTACCGCGTCCTCAACCGGCCGCCGACCGGGCCCGAGGTCGGCTCGTGCCTGCAGTCGTTCGCCGAGATCGACGCCGACCATCTCCGGATGGCGCAGCTGCTGGGCAAGCGCGAGACCGAGTTCGCCCTCAAGCGGCCCCAGCTCGAGCGCCTTCGCGAGGCCGAGCTCGCCGCCGCGACCGCGGCCCTGGCCGCCTACGAGGCCGAACTTGGACCGAAACTCGCCGCGCGGGAGAAGGAGAAGGCCGCCCAATCGGCCGCGCTCGAGAAGGACCTGAAGGCGTACGAGGCCACGCTGGCGGCCAAGGTCGCCGCGTGGGAGAAGAAGCAATCGACGGCCGTCCGCTGGGTCCCCCTGCACCCCGGCGACCTGAAGGCGACCGGCGGCGCCAAGCTGACGGCCGGCCCCGACGGGTCGATCGTCGCGACCGGGCCGAACAAGAATGGGACCTATACCCTCGTCGCCGAGACGGATCTGGCCGATATCACGGGCATCCGGCTCGAGGTGTTGTCCGACGAGACCCTGCCCAATAAGGGCCCCGGCCGGGCATCGGACGGCAACTTCGTCCTCACCGAGTTCGAATTGTCGGCCGCGCCCAAGGCCAATCCCAAGGACGCGAAGCCGGTGAAGCTCCAGAGCCCGCGGGGCAGCTTCCAGCAGGCGGGCTTCTCCGTCGCCGCGACCATCGACGGCGACCGGACCAACCAGGGATCGGGCTGGGCCCTCTCGCCGGCCACCGGCGTCACCCACTGGGCGACGTTCGAGACGGCCGCGCCCGTCGGGACGGCCGGCGGCACGGTCCTCACGTTCAAGCTCAACCACTATTATGCCGGCGGCGTCCATTCGCTCGGCCGCTTCCGCCTCTCGGCGACCCGCGTCGCTCGGCCGGTCGGGCTCGGCCTGCCCGAGGACTACCGCGCCGTCCTCGCCACGAGCCCCGAGATCCGCACCCCGGCCCAGCAGAACGTCCTGCTCGCGTTCCACCGCGCCATCGACCCCGGCTATCGCGGGAAGGCCGACGCCCTCAATGCGAGCCGGGCGCCGCTGCCCGTCGATCCGCATCTCGTCGAGCTTCGGACCCGGGTCGCGTCGGCGAAGAAGCCGATCCCGATCGACGCCGCCCTGGTCCAGTTGCGCCGGGACGTCGAGATGAGCATCCGCCAGTCGACCGAGCGCCGCCTGACCGCGGCGCAGGACATCGCCTGGGCGCTGATCAACAGCCCCGCGTTCCTCTTCAATCACTAAGACCCCCGATCCGTGTAGGGTGGGCACCGCCCACCATCTTCGGCGACGGCCCCCGACGGTGGGCGGTGCCCACCCTACGGGGAAGCAGACGACCGAGATCCCCCTATCCCGAAGGAGCCTCGCGATGATTAACGTCCCCGGTCGGCCCGGCAAGGACCTCTGCGATCGCGGCCTCGGCGTCACGCGGCGCGACATCCTCCGGGTGGGCGGCTCGGGCCTGCTCGGCATGTCGCTCGGCACGATGCTCGAGCTCCAGGCCGCCTCCGCCCGCGCCGC
>DASZMJ010000432.1:0-11995 GCA_035551935.1 Isosphaeraceae bacterium | reverse complement strand
GAGGGGATCGGCCCGCACGGCGGACCCTACGAAAGACCAGCCATCCGGGCGATCCCGAATCATTTCGGGGGCTGGACGACCTCGAAGTCCGAGCCCTTCACCCGCCGCAGTTCCTCGTGCAGGACGGGGATCCGCTCGTCCGGGGCCACGGAGATGGCCCAGTCGATGCCGTTGTCGGCGACGAACATCCCGTGCGACTTCAACGCCTTGAGGATCGTCTTCACCTCGGGCGTGAATCCCTTCGACTCGAAGTCGCGCCGCAGGCGGATCCGCTCCCCCATGCGGGGCAGGTTCGGGTCGTCGTTGCGGCTGGCGAAGTGGGTCGCGGGATGGACGTAAGCCCGCCGCGACCTCGTCACCGTCACCCGCAACGCGTGGGTGATCATCCCTCGGCGCAATTCGTCATACCGGACGATCGCCGGGAAGATCGGCAGGCCGGCCGCGTCGGTCGACGTCCATCCCTCGGGGCGGAGCTTGTTGCTCTTGAGGTCGAAGGTCGACGCCTGCCGCGCCTCCCAGCCGGCGGCCGTCCTGCGGGCGTTGTAGAACTCGTGGAGCATCCGGTTCGCCGGGTCGACCACGATCGCGTGCCGATCGCCGTCGAGCCCTTTCGTGTCGCGCTGCACGTCGCCGAGGCTCAGGTCCTTCAACTTCGGATCGCGCCGGTACGACGCCGGCCACCCCTCGATCGGCATGGTGTCCGGCACGGGGAAGGGGCCCCTGTCCGACTCCTCGCCGTAGCCCTCGATCCGAACCTCGACCCGCCTCTGATCCGGCGGCACGAGGACGAAGCCCATGTCCGTGTTGTACCGGAACGGCTTCTCCGTCCCGATCGAGGCGATGATGTTCCGCGAGTTCGGATGGACTGGCCACCGCGAAATATCAACATTCCATGGATTGTCGGGCGGGAACACCTGGAGATCCTCCAGGATCTTGTCCGCCTCCGGCGTGTCGAACAGGATCGGCCGGTCGATCGCCGGACTCTTCCGCGACCGATCCCTGACGCCTTGGGCCCCGAGCGTCCCCGGCAGGAGGGCGGCCAAGCCCAGGCGCAACAGGGCCTCACGTCGATGGACCATGGCTGTATCTCCCCGAATGGGCTGCGGGTACACGGGACCCAATTCTACAGAAAGGGAAGGAGAGGGACGATGAGCCATCGAGCCCCGGCCTCCCGATCATCTCGACATTCGGTTGAACCGGTCCGTGGGTGCCGGAAAAACGTCGAACCGGAGCCTCCCCCCGCGCCACTACCAGGGGTGAGCCGAACGAGGTTTGGCCGACGCTGTTTCGTCACGAGGGATTCGAGATGAGATCGACTCGATCGGGCCTCGTCCTGCTGCTGATTGCATTCCTCGGGCCGCGGGACGCCCTCGCGCAGCAGGACGAGGGCGACATGCCGCCGGCCGAGAGGGCCTACGTGGCATCGAAGATCGACTCGGCCATCGAGACGTATTTCGCCCACCGGGAGGGTGTCCCGGACCTCGACCTCGACGCGGCTTACAAGGACTATCTCGATTCGGCCCTCCGCGCGAACGGGCGTTATGGGTTCGACATGGCGACCCTTGAGTTCGTCGCCCGCCTGCGGAACAAGCACACGCAATTCGATGACCCTTGGCTCGTCCGGACCCACGGCCAGCCGCTCGGCTTCTCCGCGATCGAGGTGGAGGGGAAGTGGGCGATCCTCTGGTCCCGTGACGGCCGGCTGAAGCCGGGGGACGTCGTCCGGGCGATCGACGGGGTCGCCGTCGAGGCGTTCGTCCGCGATCAGCGGCGCTTCGTCGCCGCGTCGAGCGACCGTGCCGCGCGCAGCCTCGTCTTCGATCGCCCGTACCTGTTCCCGAGGCGCTTCACGCTCGAGCTTGAGGACGGTCGGAAGTTCGCCATCGAGCGCGAGCGACAGGACGAACCACCGGCCCGTGAGGAGCCACGTCGCGCGTCCGAGGGGAGATGGCTCGACGAAGGGCGCGTTGGCTATCTGAGAATCCCTTCATTCAACGACACGAATTACGAGAAGACGGCCATCGAGTTCGTGCGGACGTATCGCGACGCACGATGCCTGATCGTCGACGTGCGGGGCAATGGGGGCGGCGGGACCCCCTGGGGATTGATCGGCGAGCTGATGGACCGGGAATGGAGGGGATGGACCACGACGACGCCCGTGGTGGTCGCTCTCGACCGGGCTCGCGGGGCCCAGGCCGCACGGATCCAGACCGAGAGCGGACGCTTCCAACCGCGTGCGGGGGCCTTCGCCGGCCGCCTCCTCCTCTTGGTCGATCGCTCCTGTTGCTCGGCATGCGAGGACTTCGTCATGCCATTCAAGGAAAACGGGCGGGCGCAGATTGTCGGCGAGACCACCGAGGGAAGCTCCGGCCAGCCGTTCTTCCTCCGGCTCCCGGGCGGGATGGCCCTCATGGTCGGCGCGGAGCGGCATCGCTTCCCGGACGGTACCGCGTTCGAATCGATCGGGATCACGCCGACGATTCCGGTCGAGCGTCGCCTGGACGACCTCCGAATGGGGGTCGATACACTCCTCGAGAAGGCGCGGGAGCTCGCGGCCGCTCCCTGAGCGAGGCTCGCCCGCCGTCGTTGACTTCAACGCCAGTCGGGCATGTCGGTGTGGACGAGCTGCTCCAGGGGGAACTCCGAACGGTTCCCGCCGTCGAGGTCCATGACGACGAGCCGGCCGTCCTTCTCGTCGACGACGTTGTAGGAGACGATTGCGATGCGCTTGCCGTCGGGGGACCAGCAGGCGTCGGCGGTCTCGGGGTTGGCGACGGGGAAGAGGCGGCGGCGGTTCGTGCCGTCGAGGTCGACGACCCAGATGCCGCGCCGCGAGGCGGGGGCCTCGCCGCCATTACTGTAGAGGACGCGGCGGCCGTCGGGAGAGAAGCGGGAGCCGAAGGTGTTGCCGTCGTCGGTCAGGCGACGTTGGTCCTTGCCGTCGGGGGTCATCAGGTAGAGCTGCCAGGCGAACTCCTTGTGCCGGCCGGAGGCGGTCACGACCCGGCGACCGTCGGGCGACCAGTCGTGGACGACGTCGGTCTCGGGGATGGCCAGCTCGACCTTTCGAGCCGTCGACGTCGACCCGGTAGGTCTTGAACCGCCAGGGGTTGCCCCCGCCGGCGGCCTCGAGATTGGCGGTGCCGGGGCAGACGATGAGCCGCTTGCCGTCGCCCGACCAGACCGGCGGGGGACCGGCGGAGCCGACGACGTCGATCAGGCGGGTCGGCTCATGGTCGCCGTCGACGTCGCGGGTCCAGAGGGCGCCCTGTTGGACGTAGGCGATCGTCTTGCCGTCGGGCGAGATTCGGGGCCGATCGACGACCGTATCCAGGACCTCGATCCAGGTACCCTCTTTCGGATCGACCGCGATCACGTGGCTCGGCGGCCGCTGACCGACGGTCCGCGCGGTCACGAAGATCCGGCCGGGCCGCTCGGGCGCCGCGACCGCCCCCGCGCGCCTCAGGCCCGGCAGGGCCAGGGCCCCGGCGCCGACGACTCCGAGCCGCAGGCAGTCGCGCCTCGAAAGCGCCACCGCGCTCGACCGCGCCGAGGCCAGCCGCCCCAGCCGCCGCCTCCAGAACGTGCTCAAGCCCAGCCCCGATCCCGACTCCGCCCCCAACGCCGACGCCCAGGGCCCAAAGGTCTGCCTCATCGCTCGGCCTCCTTTACGGCGGTTGTCGTCAAACCCTCCGCAATCTTACGGCGGCCGTCGTCGGACGTCAAGCGGTCGGTCGACGGTCCAAACAAAGAACGGGGTTCTTCCCATTTTCAGGAATAGAATCCCGAAAAAGCGACGAAACACTGAGGTTGAGCAGCCGGCAGCCGACGCTCTTTGACAATCCGGTCGGGACTGATGGCCCGTGTCGATCGGGTCGCGCCACATCTTGTCTTCATAATAGCGTGCTATCTTGGTTGCGAGCAATCGTGCGACAGCTCGATCCACGGAGGGAGCCTGAGAGGACAACGCAGGGGACGTGTGGAGTGATCCACGAAGGAATCCATTGTCGCTGCGGGCATGACCACCGACGAGACCGACCCGAATCCCGGGTCCGGGTGCACCAAAACAAACCCGATTCCGACCCGAGGCTGCGGACGAAACCGGGGAAGGAACTGGTTGCTTCCGGAGGAGTTGCGGAGAACGGATCGGCCAGTCCCGATGCCCTGGCGCGGGCGCCCCATCCTCCACGGTACGGCCGCGGCAGCCGCCCGGGCCGCCGCGGCTCCGAGTGGCGACTGAGGCGGCCCTCCTCGTCGCTGGCACGCCCCGCGTGCCTGCTAGGAAGAGAGGGCCTCGGCGGCGGCGGGCTCGTCGTCGAAGGAGGGGTCGGTCGAGGCGACGAGGAGGCGGACACGGCCGCGGTTGGCGAGGTAGACGGAGCCGGTGATGAGGCAGGCGGAGTACTGGATGAGGCGGTAGCCGATCATCACGACGGCGCCCCCTTGATAGTGCGCCAGGCGGAAGAGCTGGGCGCTGATCTCCTCGCTGGCGCCGAGGGCGCCGAGGGGCAGCGGGATCGCGGTCGAGAAGAGGATCAGGGGGACGAGGAGGAAGTGCTCGGCGAGGCTCGGCACGCTCGGGAACAACGCGCGGCCAACCTGGGCGAACGCGAGGATGTTGCCGACGTGCGAGAGGGCGGCCATCGCCGCGGCGACCAGCAAGACCAGGGGCCGGCGCCGAAAGATGCCGGCGGCCTCGGCCCACTCGGCGAGCCGACCGGGGCGCTTGCGGCGACGGCCGAGGAGGCGATAGAAGCCGGGCGTCAGGCCGAGGGCGATCAGCGCGAGCGTCGCCGCGAGGAAGACGCCGGCCAATGCCACCAATCGGCGGCCGGGGGCTTCGAGGTGGCCCCAGGCGAGCAGGCCGGCGACGACGGCGAGCACGAAGAGGCCGAGGAGGTTCATGAGGATATTCAAGGCGATCGACGCGACCGCGTGCCCGCGCTTGACGTCGGCCTTGAGCAGGTACGCGGCCTTGACGAAGTCGCCGCCGACCTGACCGGGGAGCATCAGGTTGAAGAAGTGGGCGACGCAGCCGAGCCGCACCGCCTCGATGTAGGGCAAGGGCAAGCCCAGGGCACGGGCGAGGACGTACCAGCGGGTGAACGAGAGCCAGACGCCCAGCGCGTAGAGCCCGAAGGCCGCCGCGAGTCGCGAGAAATCGGGGGAGCGGGAGAGGACGTCGCGGAGGTCGCGGCGGTTGAGGTACATGACCAGGCCGAGCAGGCCGAAGGCGACGGCGAACCGCAGGAGGGTGCCGAATCGGGCGCGGGGGCGAGGCTGGCGATCGTGGGTCGTCATGGCGTCGCCTGTCGGCTCGGGACTTCGGCGGCCGCGCCGCCGACGTGGCGTCGGAACAAGGCGCGGGCGCGCGCCGCATGCCGGGCCGCATCGGCCCGGAAAGCATCGGCCGCGGCGCGGGGGTCGCTGGACTCATAATTCAGCCGCCGTGCCAGCCGCGCCAGCTCCTCGGGGGCCTCCGGCGGCTCGACGCCGGTCCGGTTGTGGACCAGTCGGAGGCGGCCCTCGACGGTCCGCAGGAAGTCGTAGGCGTCGCGCAGCTCGGCGTGCTCGCCGCGGCCGAGCACCCCGGCGCGGCGGAGGGCGTCGAGCGCCTCCCAGACGTTCGGCCGGAGCACCTCGGGCCGCTCGCGGGCATGGACGAGCTGGAGGTACTGCACGAGGAACTCGATGTCCACCGACCCGCCCACCCCGCGCTTCAAATCGCCCGGCGCGCATGAGGCCTCTAGCCTCGCCCGCATCGCCTGCACGTCGCGGGCCAGGGCCGTCGTGTCGACGGGCAGCATCAGCAGCTCCCGGATCGCGGCGGCGACCTCGCGGCCGAAGTCGCCGCGGGCGAACAGGATGCGGGCGCGGGTCAACGCCAGCCGCTCCCAGGGCTGCGCCGACGATCGATAATACGAGACGAAGGCGTCAAGCGGCACGACCAGCGGCCCCGACGCGCCGTGCGGTCTCAGGCGGGCGTCGGCGTCGTACAATCGGCCCGAGCCGTTGCCGGCGAGGGCCTTGAGGACGCGGCGGGCGACGTCGGCGAAGAAGCGCTCGTTCGAGACCGGCTCGGCCCCCCCGCGGGTGGCGCCGGCGGTCTCGGCGAGGAAGACGAGGTCGAGGTCGCCGTGATAGTTCAGCTCGCGGCCGCCGAGCTTGCCCAGGCCGAGGATCGCCCACCGCGCGCGGCGGCCGTCCTCGGCCCGTCGGGCCAGGCCGAAGCGGGCGATCCGGCGCGCCTCCTGGTCGCGGGCGACCTGGCCGACGATCGCCCCGGCCACGTCGGCCAATTCGCGAGTGACCTCGCGGCTCCCCTCGCGGCCGAGGATGTCCCGCGTGCCGATCCGGACCCACTCCTTGTTGCGGAACGATAAGAGGATCGGCGCCAGGTCCTCCGCGCCCCGGCAGAGCTCGGCCAGCTCCTCCACGATCGCCGACGCCGGCTGCGGCCGGTCGACGACCAGCGAGTCCATCAGATCGTCGATCATCCCTGGGTTATTGATGAGGATTTCCGAAAGAAATTGACTCGTGGCACATAACTCCACGAACAACCGCAGCGTCGGTGGGTTGACGCTGAATAGCTCCCAGAGGATCGCCTTGGCACCGAGCGAGGCCGAGACTTTTTCGAGGTTCGTCAGGGCCATGTCGGGGTCGGGCGCGCGGGCGACGGCCGCGAGCAGCCGCGGCGCGATCGCCGCGAGGAAGTGGCGGCAGCGGGCCTGCGACAGGAAGGGGATCTCCTCGCGCGCGAGCGCCATCAGGTTGCGGTACGCCGTGGCGCGGTCGCGGAACGGGTACGGGGCCAGGGCCGCGTCGATCAGGTCGGCCGACGGCGCCGGGTCGAGCACGAGGTCGACGACCGGGTCGGCGGGCGTGCCGTCGCCGTCGCGGAAGGCGTCGTGGAGCAGGTGGTTGAGGATGCGGCGGTTCAGGTCGGTCTTCGACCGATAATCGGCCAGGAACCGCCCGGCGGGCCCGGCGCGGTCCTCCCAGGGCGAGGCGGGCGGATATCCCATGCGGATGGCCAGCGTGCGGAGCTCCTCGGGGCCCCGGGGCAGCTCGTGGGTCTGGCGGTCGAACATCGTCTGGAGGCGGTGCTCGACGCGGCGGAGGAAGCGATACGTCTCCTCCATGATCCCGCGCTCCTCGGCCGTGACGCAGCCGACGGCCTCGAGCTTCGACAACGCCGCCAGCGTGTTCGGGTGCCGGACCTCGGGCAGGCCGCCGCCGTGCAGGAGCTGGAGGAACTGGACGACGAACTCGACGTCGCGGATGCCGCCGCGGCCGGTCTTGACCTCCAGCTCACTCATGCCCGCCGAGTCCGTCCGGTGCTCGATCCGGCGCTTCATCGCCTGGATCTCGCCGATCTCCGTCGCCCCCAGGTAGCGCCGGTACACGAACGGCGCGATCGCCGCCGCGAAGTCGCGGCCGAGGCCCACGTCGCCGGCGACGGGGCGACACTTGATCAACGCCTGCCGCTCCCAGGTCCGGCCGGCCGTCTCGTAGTAGCCGAGCGTCGCCGCGAGCGACCGCGCCAGCGGCCCCTGGTCTCCTTCGGGACGCAAACGCATGTCGACGCGATACGCCTGCCCCAGCGCCGTGTGGTCGGCGAGCAGGCGGACGAGCTCGCCCCCCAGCCGCGCGAAGAACTCGGCGTTGGAGACCCTCCTGGGGCCGTCGGCCTGCCCCTCGACGTCGTAAAGAAAGATGAGATCAATATCCGAAGAATAATTCAATTCCGCGCCGCCGAGCTTCCCCAGCCCGAGGACGACGAACCGCGCGGCCTGGCCGTCGGGCCCCCGGGGGGTGCCGTGGCGGCGGACGGCGTGCTCCCAGGCCAGCCGGTAGGCGGCCTCGACGCAGGCGTCGGCCAGGTGCGAGAGGTCGAGCGTGGTGTCTTCGAGCGGGAAGTCGCGGACGATGTCGTTGTAGCCGATCCGGAGGAGTTCCCGGCGCCGGAACCGACGCAGGGCGAGGCGGAGGGCGTCGTCGCCGTCGGCGAGCCGGAGGTCGGCCCAGAGGTCGTCGACGAGCGCCGTCGCGTCGCGGCGGCCGGCGCCGGCGCGGAGCCAGTCGAGCCAGGAGGGGTCGCGGATGAGGAGGTCGCTGAAGTATTGACTCGTGCTGAAGATCTGGATCAGGATCTCGGTCGTCCTCGGCACCTCGACCAGGCCGGCGACGGTCGCCGCGGGGGAGACCGTCGCGGCGACGAACCGCTCGAGGTTCGTCAAGGCCATGCCCGGGTCGGGGCACGCCGGCAGGAGCCGCCAGAGCTGCCGCGCCAGCTCGGCGAGTCGATCCGCCGGCACGCCGCGCGCGGCGATGTCGCGGAGGTCGCGGAACCCGCGATCCGGGTCGCGCACGCCGAGGGCCGACAGCCAACGCCGGCCCGATTCCGGCTCGGCGAGCAGGGTGGTCAGCCGCTCGGTGTCCTGCTCGGCGGTGTCGGGCATGGCATGGCGAATCCGTCCGAGTCGGGTCGATCAGGGGCCCGGCGACGCCCCCGCGGGATCGTGCTGGAGGTGGCGGAAGAGGGCCTCGACGTCGCCGCGGCTGATGCCGAGGCTCGTGGCGATCGTGCGGTCGTCGGCCCCCGGTCGCATCAACGGCCGGACCCGCGACGCCCAGGGGCGGAGCCTGTCGGGCAGGGGGGGGATCGGCGCGCGGTCGCGGTGCTCGCGCCAGGGGTCGCCGAGCGCCTCGAAGCCGGGGTCGAGCCAGTATTCGCGGCCCCCTTCGCGGAGCAACCGGACGAGCCAGCTCGAGAACCCCGGCGCGATCAGCCGCGGGGTGCTGCCGCGGAGGTCGTCGCCCGAGGAGAAGATCGGGCAATCTCCGCCGGGGCCCGGCCAGGCGTAGCCGAGGTCGATGCAGACGGTCTCGGTGCCGGGGTTGCCCAGCTCGAACCAGCTCTCCGGCTGCACGAACAGGCCCGGCACCCGCGCGAACGGGATCATCGGCCCGATCGCCGTCAGCGGGTGGATCAGCGGGGCGCCGCGATAGAGGCCGTCCGAGGCGAGCAGCCAGGCCCGCAGGGAGTCCGGGAGCCGGAAGCCGTGACGACGCTCCCACGCGGCGACCGCCGACGGGTCGGCCGGCGGTCGGCAGACGTCGCCGCTGCCGCGGAAGAGCCGCCGCAAGGCGGCCGGGCCGGGCAGGAACGCCGGCGCGATCCCGACCGCGTCCGCCCACCGCCCGACGCAGTCGGCCAGGGTCTCGCCGTTGCCGTGCTTGCTCAAGCCGAGGCCCCCCGCTCGATCGTCTCGACCGCGCCGAAGAGGGTCACGGCGCTGGCACGCTCGATGACCACCCGCGCGAACCGGCCGACCTGCCGCTCGTTGCCGTCGAAGACGACGATCCGGTCGCACCACGTCCTCCCCGTCAACTGCAACGGCCCCGGGCCCCGCGCCTCGTCCCCCTTCGACGCCTTGCTCGGCCCCTCGACGAGCACCTCGACCGCCTTGCCGACGAAGCCCTGATTGTCCTCGAGGCTGATCGCCGTCTGCGCCGCCAGGAGCGCGTTGTTCCGCCGCCGCTTCACATCCTCGGGCACGTCGTCGGCGTACAGCGAATCGGCCTTCGTGCCCGTCCTCGGGCTGTACTTGAAGATGAAGCTATTCTTGAACCGCGCCCGCTCGACTAATGCGAGGGACTTCTCGAACGACGCCTCCGACTCGCCGCAGAAGCCGACGATGAAGTCGCTCGACACGGCGGAGCCGGGGATCGTCTCGCGAATCCGGTCCAACATCTCATCATACAGGGCGACCGTGTAGAGCCGCTTCATCCGCGCCAGGACATCGTCGCAGCCGCTTTGCGCAGGGACGTGCAAATATCGGCTCACTTTCGGCAAATCGCGCACGGCCGCGAGGAGGTCGTCGGTCATGTCGTTGGGGAAGTTCGTGATGAACTTCAGGCGCCTCAATCCGTCGATGTCGTGGAGGCGGGCGAGGAGGTCGGAGAGTCGGGTCGTCCGTCCATCGCCATCCTTGTACTTGTAGCTGTTGACGGTCTGGCCGAGGAGGGTGATCTCGACGACCCCCTGGTCGACGAGCCGGCGCCCCTCGGCGACGATGGCGTCGGGGGGGCGGCTCTGCTCGGGGCCGCGGACGGCGGGGACGACGCAGTAGGTGCAGAACTTGTCGCAGCCCATCATGATCCGGAGGTACGCCTGGAACGGGCTCGGCCGCATCTCGGGGTCGCGGAGCGGGTCGTACTCGGCGAAGCTGGCCGTGACCGCGTCGCGCGTGCCGGCGTTCCGCGGCAGGCTGACGGCCATCTGGGGCTTCGACTCGTCCTTGGCCTTCGCGAGCAGCTCCGGGACCCTCGCGAGCTGCCCCGGGCCGATGACGACGTCGACGTGCGGCGCCCGGCGGAGGATCTGGCCCTGGTCCTTCTGCGCCATGCAGCCGAGCACGCCGATGGCGACCTCGGGCTTCCGCTCCTTCAGCCGCCGGATGCGGCCGAGCGCGCTATAGATCTTGTCCTCGGCGTGCTGGCGGACCGAGCAGGTGTTGTAGAGGATCGTGTCGGCCCGGTCGATGTCGTCGGTCAGCTCGTAGCCTTCATCGCGCAGCATGCCCACGACGAGCTCGCTGTCGAGCACGTTCATCTGGCAGCCGACCGTCTCGATATAAAGCGTCTTCTTCGCGGCGGCGGGGGCCTTCGGGTCGGCCATCGTGGGGGGCTCCTGCGCTCGGGCGTTGCCGGTCGCGGCGCCATCGCGGGGCGGGGCGGGGGTGGGTCCTTCGTCTTCTGGGCCGGAACGATCGCAACGTCCTCGTCGTAGCCAACGGCCATTGTAACGATCGGGCGCCGGCTTGGAAATGTCAACGACGGGGGGAAAACGTGCGGGGGGACGAGTACAGAGCGACAGCCGGAGCCCGCCCGCTTGACCGGGTGGGGAAGGGGCGGTCCAATCGGGGGGCACGATCGGCAGGGTCATCCGTTGAGGGGGAACACGCCGTGAAGGATCGCCGACATTGGTGGTGGATCGCGGTCCTCGGGACCGTCGCGGGGCTCGGCATGGCCGGGGGCGGGGAGGCCGAGCCGAAGGCGCCGGGCTGGAAGCTCGTCTGGAGCGACGAGTTCGACGGCAAGGCCATCGACCGCTCGAAGTGGGACTACGACCTCGGCAACGGCTTCTATAACTACGACGCCAACACCTGGGTCGCCGGCTGGGGCAACGACGAGCTCGAGTCCTACACCCGCGAGCCCGAGAACGCCTTCGTCCGCGACGGCATGCTCCACATCCGGGCCCTGAAGGAGTCGATCCAGGGGTTCGGCTACACCTCGGCCAGGCTCAAGACCCGCAAGCGCGACGGCACGCCGCTGTTCGCCAAGGCATACGGTCGCTTCGAGTTCCGCGCCAAGCTGCCGACCGGCCGGGGGATCTGGCCGGCGCTCTGGATGCTGCCACAGGACGAGAAATACGGCCCGTGGGCCGCCTCGGGCGAGATCGATGTCCTCGAAACCCGCGGCCAGGAGCCCTCGAAGATCCTCGGCACCCTCCACTTCGGCGGCCGCTGGCCGGTCAACACCCACGAGGGCGACGAGTACGTCTTCCCCAGCAACGGCACCATCGCCGACTTCCACGACTACGTCCTCGAGTGGGAGCCCGGCGAGCTGCGGTGGTACGTCGACGGCCACAGGTACGCGACCCGCACCTTCTGGTGGAGCAGCAACAAGGTCGCGGACGGCCGCGGCGCGAACCCCTCGCGCGAAGGCGACCTCAACCCCTGGCCCGCTCCCTTCGACCGCCCCTTCTACCTCATCATGAACCTCGCCGTCGGCGGCCGCTTCCTCGGCAACCCCGACAGGACCACGCCGTTCCCCGCCGAGATGCTCGTCGACCACGTCCGCGTCTACGACAAGGTCGGCGGCTATGGCCCCGTCAGGCCCCGCGGCGCGGGCAAGCTGCCGTTCGGGACGCGCTGATGGGCCCGGAATCCGTCTTGTTAGGGTGCGTCGAGTCCGCGACGACGCACCA
>DASZMJ010000431.1:0-3582 GCA_035551935.1 Isosphaeraceae bacterium | reverse complement strand
CGGGCGGGGCCTCGCCCTCCCGGAGAACGATCCCGCACCCGATCACGATGATAGGGGTATGAATTCCGCGCGCGACGTCGCGCGCCGCTCCAACCAACGAGGGGGATAGCACCGATGCAGCGCTCCGAAGCCCAGCGCCAGGCCAGCCGAATCAACGGCGCCAGGTCCAAGGGCCCCATCACACCAACCGGCAAAACCGTCTCCAGGTTCAACGGCCTCAAGCACGGCCTCCGCGCCGAGCACGTCGTCCTCCCCGGCGAGGACCCGCTCGCCTTCGAGGCCGAGCGTCAGGCGTGGCGCGAGGATTGGAAGCCGGTCAGCCACACCCGCGCCGTCCTGGTCGAGCGCGCCGCCATCGCCTCCTGGCGGCTGCGGCGCGCCGTGAAGGCCGAGGCGGCCTTCCTCGCCGAGCGGGCCGACGCGGCCGGCTACGCCTTCGACCTCGAGCGGTTCAACCGCGTCGAGCGCGCCCTGGCCCGCGCCGACGTCGACGGCGTCGCCGCCGTCACGCTCCTGGAGCTCGACGCCACCGGCCTCGACCGCCTGATCGCCTCCTGCGGCGAGCTCGCCGCGGCGCTGGAGGCCGGCCCCGAGGGCTGGAATCAGCCGGTCTTCCACACCCGGCTGATGCTCCTGCTCGGCCGCCGGCCCGACGACGACCCGAGCCTCGCCGGCCCGGTGCCGCGGGCCTCGTCGCGGCTGCTCGCCGCCAACAGCGCCGAGTACGCCGCGAGGCCCGGCCTCGGCTTCTGCGTCGTGGTCCACCCGCTGCCGGGGCCCGAGCACGGCGCCGCGGCCGAGGCGCTGCGCCGGTCGGTCGCCGAGCAGCTCGAGGGGCTCCGCGAGCAGCGCCGGATGGCGCCCGAGCCGGACGACCTCCGCCGTCGTGCCGTCGCCGCGGCGTATGTGGATGGGTCGGAGGAGGGGAAGCTCCGGCATCGGTACGAGATGGCGATCGACCGGTCGCTGCGGGCGACGATTCAGCAATTGATGATGCTGGAGCGGTCGGGGGCGGACCTGGCGGGGGGCCCGGAGGAGGCGGGGTCCGCGGACGACTCGGCCGATAGTTGTGCGCCGGAAGTATCTGCGGATAAACCAGTTACGTCGACTGATCGGGTCGCCACGGGGTCGCCCGAGCCGGTCGCGCCGGGTTCGCTCGGCGGCGACGAGTCGGGGTCCGTCCCGACGTCGGTCCCGGCCCCGATGCGGGGCTCGGAGGCCTCGTCGCGGGCCGCCGCGCGGGCCGGCGGGGGCGGGTCGACGCGCTGAGATCAGGAGGCGTGAATATCAGAGGGGTGGTCCGCAGCCGGGCCGCGTTCGCTCCGCGCGCCGATGCCACGTGGGAGTGGTGCCCGCGAAAGGGCGCTAGCGCCCACGAGCAATGGGCTTGCGAGGTCCCGCCGGTTCGCATAGCATGCCCCCTTGATCCCCGCTCCCGGGGGTCGAACGTACCCCCTCCGTCCGCCGCCGGCCACGCGCGTGGACCCGTCCCGAATCGGGCGGGCCGACGCCGGCACCATCTCCTGAGGACGCAAGAGCCCGCGCGCCGAGGAGGAGACGATTCCATGAGCCGGGACGACCTGAGGGGCACCCTCGCGGCGCTCCTCGAGGAGGAGATGGGCGAGAGCTACGACCTGGCCGACGATCGGGAGATCCGCGAAGGTCTGGGCCTCGACTCCGTCGACGTCGTCGGGCTGGTCATGCGGGTCGAGCGCGAGTACCGGATCCGCCTGTCGATGGAGGACCTGCAAGGAGTGCGCACCGTCGGCGAGATGCTCGACCTGCTCCAGTCCAAGCTCGACGCCCGCCCCGACGACGGCTCGCAGGCGGCGTGAGCGACCTAGCGCCGGCCCATCGCCTCGCCGAGGCCGACGACGGCCACGCCCGCCGCGATCAAGGCCGTCCCCAGCCACCGCGCCGGGCCGACCCGCTCGGCCAGGAACGCCTGGGCCAGCAGCGCCGAGAGCGGGTACGACAGGGCGGTCATCGGCAGGGCGAAGCTCAGGTCGGCCTTGCTGAGCGCGAGCATGTAGAGGATCAGGTGGACGAGCAGGAGGCCCGCGCCGGCCCAGATCCACGGGCTCTTGATCGCCCGCACGAGCGTCTCCGTCCAGCGGATATCTTCACCCTCGGTGCCCTTCATCCCCCTGGCCAGCATCACCTCGCCGACGGCCAGGGCGACCACGGCCAGCAGCAGGACCAGCAGGACGCGCCCTTGACCCTTCGCCATCGCGAGCCTCCCCGGACGGACCCGTCAGGCCGCCAGGCCGAAGGCCGCGGCCATCCTCGCGAACGCCGCGAGCAGCCCGTCGACCTCGGCCTCGGTGTGGTTCGCGTTGCACTGGACGCGGAGCACTCCGCCGCGATAAGGCACCGCGGGGAAGAGTACCGACTGGACGTAATAGCCCCGGTCGAAGAGGTCCTTCCCCGCGTCGAGCGTCGTCGCCTCGTCGCCGACGAACGCCGAGACGATCGGCGTCGCCCCGCCCAGAACTTTCAGGCCGATCTCCTTGAATCCCGAAGTGAGCCGCGCGACGTGGCGGTCGAGACGCTCGCGGAGCGTCGCGTATTCGTCCGAGCGGAGGATGTCGACCACCGTGCAGATCGCGTCGAGGTACGCCGGCACGACCGGGCCGCCGAAGATGTAGGTGTTCGAGCGGATCTGCAACAGCTTGCGGAACGGCCTCGGACAGCCGATGAATCCGCCCGCGCACGAGAACGCCTTCGACAGCGAGCCGACGACGAACGCGTTGTCGTAACTCCCCAGCGCTTCGTGCACCGTCCCCCGCCCGTGGTCGCCGAGGACGCCCGTGCCGTGCGCGTCGTCGATGTAGAGCACGGCGTCGTGGCGTCGGGCCACGGCGTCGAGGTCCTTCATCGGCGGGATCGCGCCCGACATGCTGTAGACGCCGTCGATGCAGACCAGCGCGTTCCGATAAGGGCGGAGCGACTTCAGCGTCTTCTCGAGCCCGGCCGGGTCGTCGTGCGCGAAGGTGGCGACCTTGGCCCCGTTGGCCCTGGCGATCTTCGCGGCCTCCTGCATCGAGTTGTGCGCCTGCTCGTCGAGCGCGACGGCGTCCTTGCGGCCTGCGAGCCCGGGGATCGCCCCGTGGTTGGCGAGCGTGACGGACGGGTAGATCAGGACGGCCTCGACGCCCAGCCACCCGGCGAGCTTCTCCTCGGCCTCGACGTTGGACCGGACGCTGGCAAAGGCCCGCGACGCCCCGTTGTGCGCCCCCCAGCGCATCAGTCCTTCGCGGATACTCGCCAGCACCCGCGGGTCCTGATCGAGCCCGAGGAAGCTGTCCGACCCGAAGTTCACGACGCTCTTGCCGCCGACCTCGATGACGCGACCCGGCCCGGTCCGGTCGACGACGAGGTCCTTGAGGTGCGCGTCGGGGAACGCGGCCTCGAACTGCTCGAGGATCTTGACCAGCGTGTTCTGGCGGACGGCCTGCATCAGCGCGTCGATGGGGAGTTGCGACTTCATCGTGGCCCCGTCCGGGTTTCGGCTCTGCGGATCGCGCCGGGATCGACGATTATAGCCGAGGACGGTGCCGACGTAAGACCTGTCGATCGGGC
>DASZMJ010000430.1:0-14497 GCA_035551935.1 Isosphaeraceae bacterium | reverse complement strand
GGGGCCACCCGCGGGGGGATGGCGTGTTGCCCACGCACGACGACCTCATGCCAGATTCGTGACGTGTCCGACCGCCAGACCATTGACATCCCGTTCTCGTTCCCGATAATCGTCGATGCGGGGAGGCTGTGCCCCGCGATGCCCGCAAGGCAACGGAGCCGGGCGGGACAGGGGACGAGACCCGCGACGGCGCGGGAGAGGGGAGCCGAGGCGATGGCGACGTCGGAGAGACGCATCGCGGCCAACAGGGCCAACGCCAAGCACGCGACGGGGCCGAGGACGCCGGGGGGCAAGGCGATCTCGAGGATGAACGCGTTGAAGGACGGCCTGACGGGCAAGGGGGTCGTGCTGCCGGCCGAGGAGCTGGAGGCCTTGGCGGCGAAGCGGGCGGCGTACGCCGCGGACATGAAGCCGTCGGACACGTACGAGGACCAACTGGTCGACCAGGTCGCGCTGGCCAGCATGCGGATGGACCGGGCCGTGCGCATCGAGTTCACCCGCCGCGCGCAGGCCTCGGGGCGGGCCTTGACGAGCTGGGCCGACGACCGCCGCGTCGCCGCCGAGGAGCTGGCGCTCAAGCTCCCGAAGAAGCCGGCCTTGATCGCGCGGCAACTGCGGCAGACGCTCCAGGGCTGCGAGCTGCTGATCGATCGCTGGCGCGGCCTGCTCCGCGTCGCCGAGGCGGGCACGGCCTGGGACGAGGCCCGACGGTCGCGGGCGCTCGACCTGCTGGGCGTGCCGGTCGAGGACCGCGAGAACCACCCGGTCCTCCACGACAAGGCCCAGGCCGACGACCTCGCGGCGCTGGCGCGTCGGGAGATCGAGCACCAGGAAGGCCGCCGCGACGGCTACCTCGAGGAGGCCGACGAGCGCGATCGCCGGCTGGCCGAGACCGGCATGGCCTTCGACGACAGCCCCACCGGCCGCCGGCTCTGGTCGTACGAGCGGGCCAACCACAACAGCTTCCACCGCGGCCTCGACGAGCTGAGGTGTCGCCAGCGCGCCCGCGGCGCCGGGCCCGCCCCGCGCCCGAGGCCGGCGCCCGCCGTCGCCGGCACGATCGGCGTGCCGCCGGCCACTGCGCAAGAGCGGGATGGCGAAGCGGACGGCACGCGGAGCGTGCCTGCTACGGGGGCGGCCAACACCACAGAACAGGATGGGGAAGCGGACGGCACGCGGAACGTGCCCGCGACGAAGGAAAGGCCGACCGGCAACCGCCGGCAACGCCGCGCCCAGAAGGCCCTGGCCCGGCGCCGCGGCTGATCGAGGCCCGGCGCCGCCCGCGCTCTTTGACAAGCGAACGGTCAGCGAATCGGTCCACCGCGTCCGCCGTGCGCGCCGGGGCGGGATGTTTCATCGAAACATATCGATCCTGTAGCGGGATTTGCCCGGCGTCGGGGCCGCACCCATGAACATCGGGGCAGTACAGGTTTCATAAAGAATCTCTAATAGATGAAATCGACCGATCTCTGTCCCGCGGCGCGAAAACGAACCCAACGGCGGGAATCGGCGGAATAACGGGGGCGGTGGTGCGAATGAGCCTCCGAAGCGGGCCCGCGCGCGGGTCGGCGACGCTTTTTGTCGGCTGGGGGTTTGACACGGGGGCCGGGCGGCGATTACCCTGCAATGACATCTGTACGATCAGCCGGCGGACGAGCGGACGAGGCGGGGCCGGCCGGGTCGGGATGGGGGGTGGCGAGCGATGTCGAGGCCGCCGCGGGGGTCGGGGGGTGGTCCGGGCCCGTTGCGAGGCGGGGCGGGCCTGCGGGTCCTGGTGCCGGGCCTGCCGCAGTGGCGCTGGCGGCAGCGCGAGCGGGGGGCGGCGCTTTTCGGCAGCTTCGCTGCGGCGCTGGGGATGAGCCTGTTCACCTGGGGGACGCGGCCCGGCCTGCTGCTGCTGGCCTTCGCCTTCGGGGCGCACGTCACGTCGGTGGCGGATGTCATCCGCCAGGGGGCGTTCCCGGCGTTCGCGCGGTGGGTGCCCTGGGTCTCGGCGTCGTTCGGCCTGGGAATTGGCTGCTACGCGCCGATGCTGGCGTTGGCGTCGGTGCTGGCCTGGCCGGGTCTGCGGCCGGGCGTGCCCCTGGACGGTTACCTCGTCAACCGCTGGGTGCTCCTCCAGCGCGACCCGGGCCCCGGCGAGGCGGTCTGGGTCGATGCCGGCGACGGCCGCGGGCCGTGGCTGGCGCGGGTCCTGGCGATGCCGGGGCAGGGGGTCGAGTGGTCCGACGAGCGGCTCCGGGTCGCCGGGCAGGTCGTGGCGGGCGACCACGTCGTCCCGTTCCCGGCCCAGGTCAAGGACCTCCGGTTCGAGGTCCCGCGCGACCATCTGCTGGTCGTCCAGGACGGGCCCGAGGACGGCGTCGGCTCGGGTCGGCCGGGCCCGAGGCTCGTCTCGCGCGGGCAGGTCATCGGCCTGGCCTGGGCGCGGTTATATCCCGTCTGGCGTCGGCGATTGCTCCGCTGATCGCCCTACCCCTTGGAACCGCTGGCCTTGCGCGGGTAAGATCGGGGTCCCGCGGGCTCCTTCGCGCGCGGCGGACAAGGACTCCGATGGAACGGCTCTGGGCCCCCTGGCGGGCGCAATACATCCACGAATCGGCCGCGACGGCGGCCGATCCCGACCCCTCCACCGCCGCCGAGGGCGGGCCGGCGGCGTCGGCGGCGTGCTTCCTCTGCCGGGGCCTGGCCGGCCGCGACGACCGGGCCAACCTGCTGGCCTGGCGGCGGCCGGCGTCGGCGGTTTTCTTGAACAAGTATCCTTATAATAACGGCCACCTGCTCGTCGCCCCGCTCGAGCACAAGGGCTCGCTCGCCGACCTCGACGGGCCGGCGTTGACCGAGCCGGTCGAGACGTTGCGGCGGGTCGTCGCGGTGCTCGATCGGATGCTCCGGCCGCAGGGTTATAATATCGGGCTGAACCTCGGCAAGTCGGCCGGCGCCGGCCTGCCGGGGCACGTCCACTGGCACGTCGTGCCGCGGTGGGACGGCGACACGAACTTCATGCCCGTGCTCGGCCGGACCAAGGTCATCGTCGAGAGCCTGGACGCCTTCTATGAGCGGTTCGTCGCCGAGCTCGGCCGCGAGGCCTGACGGCGCCCCGGCGGCCGGGGGGCGCCCGCGAGGGGCGTCGCCGTCCCGCCCGGTTCCCCCCCGCCCCGGTCCCCCGCGGAGGCCCGCGCCCATGCTCCTGTTGACCATCCGGGCCATCTTCGTCCTGGTCGTCGCCGGCCTGGCGGCGCAGATGGCGCGGCTCTCGGAGATCAAGGAACGGACCAACCAGTTCGTCGTCTTCGCCAGCGTGCTGGTCGCGGCGGTCGTCGTCATCGTCGTCGACCTGGCCACCCCCCGCAAGCGCGTCCAGGCCGTCTCGGCCGTGTATTTCGGCATCGCCGTCGGCCTGATCCTCGGCTACTTCATCAACCTCGCCATCGACCCCACCATCCAGATGCTCACCGGCGCCAACTACAAGGAGCTGGGCGAGGCGGTGAAGGTGTTGATCCAGATCATGGTCTGTTATATCTGCACCAGCACCATCCTCCAGACCAAGGACGACTTCCGGTTCATCATCCCCTACATGGAGTTCGCGCGCGAGGTCAAGGGGGTGCGGCCGCTGGTGCTGGACACCTCGGTCATCATCGACGGCCGGGTCGCCGACGTCGCCGAGACGCGGGTGATCGACCAGCCGCTGGTCGTGCCGCGGTTCGTGCTCCAGGAGCTCCAGGGGATCGCCGACAGCTCCGACAAGCTCCGCCGCAACCGCGGCCGACGCGGCCTGGACATCCTCAACCAGCTCCAGAAGATGACCGGCATCGAGGTCCAGATCTTCGACGCCGAGGTCCCCGAATTGCAGGGGGTCCGCGAGGTCGACCAACGGCTCGTGATCCTCGCCAAGCACCTCGGCGGCAAGGTCGTCACCAACGACTACAACCTCAACAAGATCGCCAAGCTCCAGGGGGTCGAGGTGATCAACCTCAACGACCTGGCCAACGCGATGAAGCCGATCGTGCTGCCGGGCGAGACCCTCAACGTCAAGCTCATCAAGCGCGGCGACGAGCCGGGGCAGGGTGTCGGCTACCTCGACGACGGCACGATGGTCGTGACCGAGCAGGGGGCCGGCCACCTCGGCGAGGTCGTCCGGCTGACGGTCACCAGCGTCCTCCAGACCAAGGCCGGCCGCATGATCTTCGGCCGCCACGACCCCACCGGCTCCCCCCGCGGCGCCGGCGCCTCGGGCCCGCACGAGAACCTCGGGCGATCGGGTCGGGACGTTTGACGAGGGAAAAAGTGGCCGCCCCGGCCCGGTAGGGTGCGTCGAGTCTTCGACGACGCACCGCCCGACACTTACGGCGTCGGCCATCCCACCATATTGGGCCTGTCGGTCTAGACGACGCACCGCCCGACACCGCCGAGGATGGTGCGTCGTCGAAGACTCGACGCACCCTACCGGGAGAGGGACGGGGTGTGAATCCTTCGGAGCACGGAGGAATGCAGGCCGGTCGGGGCGAAAGATTCCGGGGCGGGGGGGCGGCGGGCCGATAGAGCATGTACCACCAGGACGACCGAACGGCCGCGAAGCCGCGCCTCCGGGAGCCTTGCCCCACGGGCCGCGGGTCCGTCCGGATGTTGGATAGACAGCCACGGGGCCGGCCCCGGCGGTCGCAAGACCGCCGGGCCGGCCCCGGGATGTCGCGGGGGCTCGGGTCGTGGCCGGCGCGCCCGGGCTCAGCGGCGGGTCGGCGCGGCGGCCGGCCGCGCGGCGGCCTTGGGCTGCGGGCTGGAGGCGCTGGGGGTGACGCGGGCGTCGACCTCGCCGCGGGCCGGCTCCTGGAGCTCCATCGCGGTCGAGCGCTGGCCGGTCAGGCGGTTGTCGATGGCCGCCTTGGTGTACATGTCGTTGAAGATCGTCTGCATCTTCTCCTGGACCTTGGCGTCGACGATCGTCTCCCGGAGGCTCTGCTGGATCCTCGGGTCGTCGAGGCGGGCCTCGGTGTTGCCGGGGACGACCTTCTCGCGCATCAGGATGACCCAGCTATTCTCGTTGACCTCGATCGGGCCGGTGAACGAGCCGTCCTTGGGCTTGTGCGCCTTGTCGGACTTGTCGTCGCCGTCGACGAGCTGGGCGAACGCCGTGTCGGCGACCGCCCGCGGGTTGGCGTGGCGGGTGATCGGCTCGGGCAAGAGGCCGCCGAGGGCGCGGGTGGCCGGGTCGATCGAGCGCTCGCGGGCGATCTGCTCGAACTTGGCCGGCGTCGGCGCCCGCCGCAATTCCTCACAGATCATCTTGGCCATCTGCGACGAGTTGACCATGATCATGCGGCAGTGGAGCCGCTCGCCGTAGTTGGCCTCGAAGGCGTCCTTGATGTCCTTCTTGGTGACCTGGACCGTCGGCGTCGCCAGCTTCTTCAGGGCGAGGTTCGGGTAGACGATGTCGCGGGCGTACTGGCTCGGGCTGATGCCGCGCTCCTTGGCCAGGGTCTCGAGCCACTGCTCGCGGCCCATCTTGGCCATCGCCTGCGCCTGCCGCTCGATCTCGGCGTTGATCTCCTCCATCGTGACCTTCACGCGGCTGGCCCGCACCGCCTGCTCGATCAGCTTGCGGTTGATCAGGTCGGCGAGGATCTTCTCGCCGCTGCGGGCGACGCACTCGTCGGCCAGCTCCTGGCGGGTGATCCGCTCGCCGTTGACGATGGCGATCGGGTCGGTCGGGTTGACCGGCACGTGCTTGATCTCGGCCTTGAACTCGCCGTCCAGGTCGGTCGGCTTGGGCTGGGCCGGGGCCGGTGCCTTCGGCTGGGCCTGCGCCGGCTTGGCGGCCTTGCTTTGCTGGGCGAGGGCGTGGCCGGCGCCCCAGGCGACCGCCCCGGCCGACGCCAGGGCGAGGGTCATCCGCGTACCGAAGCGGCCAAGGTCCTTGGCGGTCATCGCGATCCGTCTCCTATTGCCCCGCGCCGGGAGTTTGCTCCTCAAGCCCCGGCCCGACTCGGCCGAGACTCTAGGATTTCCCCCCGAATCGGTCAACGCCAATCCGAGGCCCATCGATGACCCACCGCGGCTGGACCTGCCTGCTCCTGCTCCTGGCCCTCGCCCCGCCACCGGCCCCGGCCGGGGAATTCGCGAAGCAGGTCGTCGTCGCCCAGGAGGGGCACGCCGCCGACGTCGGCCGCGACGTGCTCCGCGCCGGCGGTAACGCCGTCGACGCGGCCGTGGCCACCGCGATGGCGCTGGCCGTCACCCACCCCGCGGCCGGCAACATCGGCGGCGGCGGCTTCCTCGTCGCCTTCCTGGCCGGGACCCGCGAGGTGATCACGATCGACTTCCGCGAGAAGGCCCCGGGGAAGTCGTTCGAGCGGATGTACCTCGACGCCGACGGCCATCTCTTGCCGCATCACCGCGCCGGCCCGAGGGCCGCGGGGGTGCCGGGGACGGTCCGCGGCCTGGCGTTGGCCGTCGAGCGGTACGGGTCGAAGCCCTGGGGCGAGCTGGTCCGGCCGGCGGCCCGGCTGGCTCGCGAGGGCTTCCCGGTCTCCGAGACCCTGGCCCGGTCGCTCAACGCCCAGCTCCAGCCCGCCCCGAAGGACCGGCCCCCCCGCGACGCCGAGGACCTCGGCGACGACCCCGACCGCCTCGCCGACTTCGCCGACTCCGTGGCCGCCTTCGCCAGGGCCGACCGCGACCCCTGGCGCGCCGGCGACCTCCTCAAGCAGCCCGACCTGGCCCGGACCCTCGACCGGCTCGCCGCGGCCGGCCCCGACGACTTCTACCGCGGCGCGACGGCCCGCCTGATCGTCGCCCACAACGCCCGGCACGGCGGCCTGATCGACCTCGACGACCTCGCCTCCTACCGCGCCGTGGCCCGGCCGCCGATCCATTCGACCTTCCGCGGGGTTGACCTCTATGGGATGGGGCCGCCGTCGTCGGGGGGCATCGTGGTGGCGCTCGCGCTGAACATCCTCGAGCGGTACGACCTGAAGGCCGACGGCCCCGCGAGCCCCCGCACGCTCCACCGCGTCACGGAGGCGATGCGACGGGCGTACTTCATCCGGGCGACCGAGCTGGCCGACCCCGACTTCGTGGCCATCCCGACGGAACGCCTCGTGTCCCAAGCCTTCGCCGACGACCTGGCCCGCACGATCCGCGACGACGGCGCCACGCCCGGCGCGGCCCTCGCCCCGTTCCCGGTCCTGGGCGCCGAAGGGTCGCACACGACCCACCTCTCGACGGTCGACGCGGCGGGGAACGCGGTGGCATTAACCTACACGCTCGAAGAAGGTTACGGCAGCAAGTCGGTCGTCGCCGGGGCCGGGTTCCTGATGAACAACGAGATGGGGGACTTCAACCTGATCCCCGGCCGGACCGACGCCGCCGGGCGGATCGGCACGGTGCCCAACCGGATCGCCCCCGGCCGGCGGATGCTCAGCTCGATGGCGCCGACGATCGCGGTGAAGGACGGGTCGGTCGTGCTCGTCACCGGCTCGCCCGGGGGCCGCACGATCCCGAACACGGTGCTATGGGTTGTCCTGAATCGCCTGGAGTTCGGCCTCGGCCCCGCGGAGTCGGTGACCGCCTCCCGGACCCACCACGCATGGTTCCCCGACGTGCTGCACCTCGAAGGCGACCGCTGGCCGGCGGCGACCGTCGCGGCGCTCCGGGGGCTCGGGCACCGGGTCCGCACCGGGGGCATCCAGGGAGACGCGCACACGATCGTCGTCCGGCCGGCCGACGGCCGCCGGGTCGGCGTGCCCGACCCCCGTCGGCGGACCGCCGCGGCGGCCGGGGACTGAGGCCGGCGGACGTCCGCACGATTGATTGTCATCCATGAAGCCATCACCCGATTTCCGCGCGACCGGCGCTTGCGGGGCTCCGGGGTGGGCTGCTAGTATCGGGATTCTTTCATCGATCCTTCGTCCGATCACCCCCCCGTGAGGGACAGGACCATGCCCGGCGAACCGAGGACCTTGGGCGTCATGAAGCCCCTGGGCGGCGGCGACCCGATCCCGCTCCGCAAGGAGGAGCTGACGATCGGCCGCCGGCCGACCTGCGACATCCGGCTCGACTTCGAGAACGTCTCGGGCAAGCACTGCGTGCTCAAGCTGATCAACGCCGTCTGGCACATCCGCGACCTCGGCAGCACCAACGGCACGACGGTCAACGGCCAGCGGATCAGCAACGAGCACGGCCTGATGCCCGACGACGAGCTGGGCGTCGCCAGCCACTACTTCCACATCGACTACGACCCGATCGCGCCGGTCCAGACCAGCAAGATGGTCCTCGAGGAGGAGCTGGTCGAGAGCCGCAAGAAGCGGTCGCTGCTGGAGATGGCCGGCCTGGCCACCGACGACGACCGCGGCGGCCGTCGTCGCCCCGCCCGCGCCCCACAAGAGCGCGTCGAGCGGCCCGCCGCCGCCGAGGACGGCTTCGACGACGCCCTCCCCGACCGCTTCCGCGGCCCCGCCCCCCCCAAGGCCGAGCCGGTCGCCGACGACGACTTCTTCAAATTGATCGAAGAGGACGTCAAGAAGGACGATTGACCGCCGTCTTTCGAGGCGGTTTCCGGAGGGGGACCGGCCGTCCCTCTTTCCCGTAGCAGGCACGCTCCGCGTGCCGTCCGCCATCACCCAAGAACTTTGGGGAGGGGCGGACGGCACGCGGAGCGTGCCTGCTACGAAGGCGGGCCGACGCCGAGGGCGCCGTCGGCCGATTCAAACTGATGGGAAAACGGCCCAGATTGCCGCCCCCGGCGCGGGGATCGGCGATCGGGGCCATCATTCCGATCGAAATCACACGTTTTCTCGAACATATAGGCTCGTCATCCCGCCATTCGGCGCCTAGGATATTTGTCCGAAGTTGTCGGCGATGCCGGTACGGCGCGGGACCCGTACCGGCCGGAGATTCCGCGCGCGTCGCGGACCCGACGCGGCGTCGCCGTCCTCGATCTCCATTCTCCAACGCGGAGGGCCTCGGCCATGCGGATGGTCGTCCGGGTCGTGCTGACGGGGCTCGTCTGCGTCGCGATCACCATGGGGGTCGTCTACGGGCTGGTGGGCCTGCCCGACGGCGTGCTGTCGGGGACGGTCCACGGCCCGACGGGCAAGGCCGCCGCGACGGACCGGAAACCGGCCGGCGAGGGCAAGGGCGAGGCGACGGGGGGGCTCTACCTCGACCCGGGCGGCTTCGACGACGGCGGCTTCGGCGAGGCCGCGGCCTTCACCGGCGAGGTCCGCGACCCGTCGTCGCTGGCCGCGTTGCGCGAGGCGCTGCGCGGTCGCGGCCGGCGCGGGATCGCGGCGGTCCGGGCCGAGCTCGAGGCGCTGAAGCTCGACGAGCCGCCGACGAAGGACCAACTCGTCCGGGCCGCCGACCTGCGGCGGCGGCTCGGGTTCTTGTACATGTATGAAGGCAAGTTCCCCGAGGCCGGCGAGGAGATCGAGAAGGCGCAGGCGCTCTACAAGGACGCCGACCTGCCGGCCGAGTTCCGGCGGCGGCTGACGGTCGTGCTCGGGATCGTCGCGCTGCGTCGGGGCGAGGTCGAGAACTGCCTGGAGTGCCTCGGCCCGTCGAGCTGCATCCTCCCCATCGACCGCGCCGCCGTGCACAAGAACCAGGCCGGCTCGCGCGAGGCCGTCCGCCGGTTCACCTCCTACCTCGAGGCGCAGCCGGGCGACCTCCGCGTCCGCTGGCTCCTGAATATCGCTCATATGACCCTCGGAGAATATCCCGACCGCGTGCCGAAGAAGTACCTGCTGCCGCTCGACGGCTACGCGGCGACGGCCGACGTCGGCCGGTTCGACAACGTCGCGTCGCGGGCCGGCCTGACCTCGCGCGGGCCGAACCTCGCCGGCGGCAGCGCCTTCGACGACTTCGACGGCGACGGCCGGCCCGACCTGTTGACCACCTCGCTCGACCCCGACCTCGGCGCCTCGTTCTTCCACAACAACGGCGACGGCACCTTCGCCGACCGGACCGCCGGCGCCGGCCTGGGGGACCAGGTCTACGCGCTGAACGTCCGCCAGGCCGACATCGACAACGACGGCGACCTCGACGCCCTGCTCCTGCGGGGCGGCTGGGAGTCGCCGATGCGGCTCTCGCTGCTGCGCAACGACGGCCGCGGCCGGTTCGAGGACATCACGCTCGCCGCCGGACTTGGCGAGCCGATCGCGACCGAGGCCGCGGCGTGGGGCGACTTCGATAACGACGGGTTGATCGATCTCTACGTCTGCGGCGAGTACCTCCCGCCCACCAACCGCACCGTCGGCGGCACCCAGCCGATCGACCCCCGCAACCGCGGCCGGCTCTACCGCAACCTCGGCGGCGGCCGGTTCGAGGACGTGGCCGAGCGGGCCGGCGTGGTCAACGAGCGCTGCGGCAAGGGGGCGGCCTGGGGCGACTACGACGACGACGGCAAGCTCGACCTGTTCGTCTCGAACATGCGCCAGCCCTGCCGGCTGTATCACAACGAGGGGGACGGCACCTTCGTCGACGTCGCGCCGAAGCTGGGCGTGACCGGGCCGGGCGTGGCCTTCGCCTGCTGGTTCTGGGACTTCGACAACGACGGCAAGCTCGACCTCTTCGTCAACGATTACCACGCCGGATTGGCCGAGGTCGTCGCCGGCCTGATGGGGGCGAGGGTCCGGGGCGTCAGCATGCCGGCCCTCTACAAGAACCTCGGCCGCGACGGTTTCCGCGACGTCGCCGCCGACGTCGGCTTCGATCGCCCGGTCGCGCCGATGGGCGTGAACTTCGGCGACCTGGACAACGATGGATATCTCGACCTCTACTTCGGCACCGGCTGGATGTCGTACTCCGGGCTCGTGCCGAACATCCTCCTGAAGAACGTCGACGGCGAGCGGTTCGACGACGCCACGGCCTCCTCGGGCACCGGCCACTTGCAGAAGGGGCACGGCGTCTCGTTCGGCGACTACGACGGCGACGGCGACCTCGACCTCTTCGTCGAGCTCGGCGGCGGCGTGCCGGGCGACCAGGGGTACAACGCCCTCTTCCGCAACCCCGGCCGCGGCAACCACTGGCTCCGGGTCAAGCTCGTCGGCACCAAGACCAACCGCGCCGCCATCGGCGCCAAGCTGCGGGTGGACCTCGACGGCCCCGGCGGCGAGTCGCGGTCGGTCTTCCGCACGATCGGCAACAACTCCAGCTTCGGCGGCAACGGCCTCGCCGAGACGATCGGCCTGGGCCCCGCGCAGCGGGTCGCCCGCCTGACCGTCACCTGGCCCGCCAGCCACACCACCCAGGAGTTCCACGACCTGGCCGCCGACCGTTCGATCGTCATCACCGAGGGGGCCGACGACGACCGCGTCCAGGATCTCGCGCCCCCGTCTCGTTGATCGCAATCCCCTCTTCGTAGGGCAGGGCTCGCCCTGCCTCTTCCATTCCTGTCCGGGGAGGAAGAGGCAGGGCGAGCCCTGCCCTACGAAGAGGGCTCAACTGCCGGCCAGCCTCAGGAGCAGGACGATGGCGATCGAATAATAAATGACCAATCCTGTGGCATCCACAAGTGTTGTGATTAATGGGGCCGAGATGACGGCGGGGTCCATGCCGAGGCGCCTGGCGAGCAACGGCACGAGGGCGCCCATCAGGTTGGCCCAGAGGCAGATGCCGACGATCGCCAGGCCGACGACCGCCGCGAACATCGGCGGCTCGCCGCGCCAGAGGCTCGCATAAACGAACCCGAAGGCGCCGAGCAAGAGGCCGAGCAGCAGGCCGGTCACGCCCTCGCGGAGCACGACCTTCCCGACGTCGCCCGGCCGGACGTCCCCCAATGCCAGCGCGCGGAGGATCGTGCCGACGGTCTGGCTGCCGGCGTTGCCGCCGGTGCCGATGAGGAGGGGGATGAACAGATCGAGATCCGGTAATTTGCGATCGACCCACTGGTAGCGGCGGAGGACGGTGCCGGTGAGGCTCTCGGCGAGGAAGAGCATGAGGAGCCAGTTGATCCGGCGGCGGACGACGGCGCGGATGCGGCCTTGCCAGTAGGGGGCCTCGTCGAGGAGGGGGTCGGGGGTGACGCCGCCGAACTTGAGGATGTCCTCGGTCTGCTCGCGGCGGAGGATGTCCTGGACGTCGTCGTGGGTGATGATGCCGACGAGCCGGTCGGCGGCGTCGACGACGGGGATGGCGGCCAGGTCGTAGCGGGCGACCTTGTCGGCGACGGCCTCCTGGTCTTCGTCGAGCCGGGCGACGATCGGGTCGTGCTGCATGATCGCCTCGACGCGGGCGTCGGGCCGGGCGAGGAAGGCCTGGACGAGCCGGGTGAACGAGACCTGGCCGAGCAGGGTGTGGTCGGGGCCGACGACGTAGGCGTGGTCGATCGTCTCGCGGTCGGGGGCCTCGCGGGGGAGGCGGTGGATCGCCTCGCGGACGGTGACGTCGGGGCTCAAGGCCGCGTAGTCGGTCGTCATGACGGCGCCGGCGGTGCCGGGCTCGTAGCTGGCGAGCCGGCGGATGTCCTCGCGCTCGGCGTGGGCCATCCGGCGGAGGATCGCCTCGACGCGGTCCTTGTCGAGCCGGTTGGCCAGGTCGGCGCGGTCGTCGTGGGGCATCAGCCGGAGCACCTCGGCGGCGGCCTCGGGCGTCAGGCCGCCGACGATCCGGACCTGGTCCTCGGCCGGCATGTAGCTCATCACCCCGGCGCGCTGGCGGGGAGGCAGGATGCCGAAGAGGCCGTCCCCCTCGTCGGGCCCGAGGTCCTCGACGATCTCGGCGACTCGCGCCGGGTGCTGGTCCTGGAGGAAGTCGACCAGCGCCGCGTGGTCGCCCCCCCGGAGCAGCTCGCGGATCTCGGGCACGAGCAGCGGGTGGCGCATCGTTCCCACGACTGGTTCTCCCGCCGTCACTCTCGCCGGGTCGACTCATGGACCGCTTCGGTATGATAACCGGCCCGGCCCTTCGAGGGCGCCCCGGCGAACCGGAGGGCCGGGCCGGCTGTCCTTCTGGCAACGATCGAGGCGGCGACGCCGACCCGACACCTTCCTTCCCCGTCGAGGCAACGTCCCATGTCCCCCGTCGCCCCGGATCTCGAGGTCAACGTCGACCGCCGCGCCGGCGAGCTCGGCCCGACCCTGCGCCTGGCGGCGCCGATGGTCGTCACCGAGCTGGGATGGATGGCGATGGGGGTGGTCGACCTCTTCATGGTCCGTCGGCTTGGGCCCGAGGCCATCGGCGCCGTGGGCCTGGGCAACATGCTCTTCTTCGCCGTCTTCATCTTCGGCCTCGGCCTGCTCCTGGGGCTCGATACCCTCGTCCCCCAGGCCTTCGGCGCCGGGGACGTCGCCGACTGCCACCGTTCGCTCGTCCACGGCCTCTACCTCAGCCTGGCCGTCACCCCGCCGACGGTCCTCGTGCTCCTCTTGGTCCAGCACGGGCTCGGCTCGATGGGGGTCGACCCGACGGTCGTGCCGTTGGCGTCGGCGTATATGGGCACGCTCCACTGGAGCGTCCTGCCCCTCCTCGCCTTCTTCGCGTGCCGGCGCTACTTGCAAGGCATGAGCATCGGCCGACCGGTGATGTTCGCGCTGATCTCGGCCAACCTCGTCAACCTCGCGGCCAACGAGGTGCTCATCTACGGCCGACTCGGCCTGCCGGCCCTGGGGGTGGTCGGGTCGGGGTGGTCCACCGTGCTGGGGCGGCTCTGGATGGCGGGAGTCCTGGCCGTGGCGATCGTCCGGCACGACCGCCGCGCGCACACCGGCCTGTCCCATACCCCCCTGGCGATCGAGCCCGCCCGCATGCGCGGGCTGCTGGGCCTGGGCCTGCCGGTGGCCGTGCAGTTGACGGCCGAGGTCGGCGTCTTCGCCGTCGCGGCGACGCTCGCCGGCCGGCTCGGGTCGTCGGCCCTGGCGGCGCACGAGATCGTCCTGAACGTCGTCGGCACCGCCTTCATGGTCCCGCTGGGCGTCTCGTCGGCCGCCTCGGCGCGCGTCGGCCAGGCGATCGGCCGCGGCGACCCGGCCGGCGCCGCCCGCGCGGGCTGGACGGCCCTGGCGGTCGGCGTCGCCTTCATGGTCGGCGTCATCCTCCTGCTGGCCGGCTTGCCCCGGTCGATCCTCGCCCTATACACCGACGACCCGGTCGTCGTGCGGACGGGCGTCTCCTTGCTGGCGGTGGCCTGCCTGTTCCAGCTCTTCGACGGCACCCAGATCGTCGCCTCGGGCGCCCTGCGCGGGGCCGGCTCGACGCGGCTGCCGATGGCCTGCTACATCCTCGCCCACTGGGCCTTCGGCCTCCCCGTCGGCTATCTGCTCGCCTTCTCGCGCGGCTGGGGCCTGCTCGGCCTCTGGGTCGGCCTGGCCACCGGCCTCATCGTCGCCGGCCTGACCCTCCTGGCCGCCTGGGCCCTCAAGGTCCGGTCGCTGGGAGGCGAGCGGCCATGATCGAAGGAGAGGGCCCACCACACAGGCACAAAAGACACAAAGAAAAGAGAATTTATTAAAATATTATATTCTATTTTCTTTGTGTCTTTTGTGCCTGTGTGGTGGGCCCT
>DASZMJ010000429.1:0-1532 GCA_035551935.1 Isosphaeraceae bacterium | reverse complement strand
GGGCGTCGGCGGCAGCGCCGGCAACGCCTCGCACGCCGTCAACGACTTCCGCAAGATCGTCGGCATCGAGGCCTACGCCCCGACCGATAACGTCTCGGAGCTGACGGCGCGGACCAACGACGAGGGGTGGGCCACCATCTTCGTGGAGTGGCTCCGCGTCAGCCGGCTCAGGCCCGACGACCTGATCTTCGTGCTCTCGGTGGGCGGCGGCAGCCTGGAGAAGAACGTCAGCCCCAACCTGGTGACCGCCCTGCAATACGCCCAGGAGGTCGGCACGCCGGTCATCGGCATCGTCGGCAAGGATGGGGGTTACACCGCGAAGGTGGCCGCCGCCTGCGCCATCGTGCCGACCGTGAACCCCGACCACATCACGCCACATTCCGAGGCGTTCCAGGCCGTCGTCTGGCACCTGCTCGTCTCGCACCCGCGGCTCAAGGCGAGGCAGACGAAGTGGGAGTCGGTGAAGTGAGCGAGGGCCCGAGGCGGGCGGTCTTCCTGGACCGCGACGGCGTGCTGAACCGGGCGGTCGTCCGCGAGGGTCGGCCGTATCCGCCGGCGACCGTCGAGGACTTCGAGGTCCTGCCGGGCGTGGCCGAGGCCGCGCGGCGGCTCCGCGAGGCCGGGTTTTTGCTGATCGGTGCCACCAACCAGCCCGACGTCGCCCGCGGCACCCAGCGCCGCGAGGTCGTCGAGGCCATGAACGCCCGGCTCCTGGCCGCGATGCCGATCGCCGAGATCCGGGTCTGCTACGAGGACGGCGACGACTCCCCCCGTCGCAAGCCCAACCCCGGCCTCCTGCTCGAGGCGGCCGAGGCCCACGCCATCGACCTGTCGGCCAGCTACATGGTCGGCGACCGCTGGCGCGACGTCGAGGCCGGCCGGCGCGCCGGCTGCCGCACCGTCTTCATCGACCGCGGTTACCGCGAGCGACGACCCGATCCCCCCGCCGATCACGATGCCGCGGACCTGTCGGAGGCCGCGGAATGGATCCTCTCCGACCCGGAGCGAAGGACGACCGCATGACCAAGCTGGCCGACCTCAAGGTGAAGATCTTCGCCGACGGCGCCGACCGCGGCGGGATGCTCGAGCTGTACAGCCACCCCCTGATCAAGGGGTTCACGACCAACCCCACGCTGATGCGCACCGTCGGGATCACCGACTACGAGGCGTTCGCGCGCGAGATCGTCAAGGCGATCCCCGACCGGCCGATCTCGCTGGAGGTCTTCTCCGACGACTTCGCCGAGATGGAGCAGCAGGCCCGCCGGATCGCCTCGTGGGGCCGGAACATCTACGTGAAGATCCCGGTGACCAACACGCAAGGCGAGTCGTCGGTGCCGCTGGTGAGGTCGCTGGCCGCGGCCGGGGTGAAGCAGAACGTCACGGCGCTGATGACGCTGGCGCAGGTGCGCGACGTCGCCGAGGCGCTGGGCCGCGGGCCATCGGCGTGCGTCTCGGTGTTCGCCGGCCGGGTCGCCGACACCGGCCGCGACCCCGTGCCGATGATGGCCGCGGCCGTCGAGATGCTGGCCGTC
>DASZMJ010000428.1:0-4753 GCA_035551935.1 Isosphaeraceae bacterium | reverse complement strand
AGCAGCGCGCGGACGACCGTGAAGTCCGCCGTGAACGCGCCCGGCAGATCGACCTGCTCGCCCAGCCCGGGCATCCGCGTCCAGGCGTTGAAGGTGTGCGCCACGCCGTGGTCCCGCAGGAGCGCGAAGTACGCCGGGCCGAGGAACTCGGGGTTGCGGACCTCGACGGCGTAGCGGAACCCGCCCGGCAGGGCGGCGAGGAACGGATCGAGTCGAGCGAGGAAGTCCTCGGGCTTCGGGAACGTCGACCGGGCGAACGTCCCGAACTCGAAGATGAGCGTCGCCACGCGGTCGCGATGCGGCTCGAGCGGGCCGGCGAAGTGGCGGCCGAAGGCAGCGGCGTCGAGGAAGTGCTCGTTGTCCCGCCCCGCGCGCGTACCGTACCGCGCGTGGCCGGGCCAGCGCGCGACGGTGATCTCCTCGGGCACCTTGAACCCGAAGAGGAACCCCGGCGGCGTCGCCGCGAAGAGTCGCGCCCAGGACTCGGCCGTGGGGAACCCGTAGAACGCGAAGTCGCCGCAGACGGTCGGGAACGTCTCGGCGTACTCGGTCAGGCACTCGCGGCGGAACTTCGCCGCCGAGAACTTGCCGTGCGTGTCGTAGCGGCCCGGCCGGAAGACGGTCCCGAGCCAGCCCTCGTACTTCCAGGAGCTCGTCCCGAAATAGACACCGCGCCCGGCCAGCGCCCAGAGCCTCGGAGCGAGCCGCGCGGCCTGCGCCGGCGAGTCCTGGGCCTCGAAGGAGGGGAAGAGCGACATCGATCAGGTCCCGGCGAGTCCTCGAACCGCCCGCGCGATCCGTCCATCATAGCGCCGTCCCCGCCCGGTCGTCGCGGTCTTCGTGGGGGTCCGCCGTCCGGACCGGGCCCGGCGCTCGACGTTGTGGACGGGGCGATCGACCCCCGATTAGAATCCCGCGTAATCGCCTCGGCCACCGTCCGATACCGGCGCCGATGCCGATCCCACCATCGAGGGAGGAGAACCGATGGTCTTCTCACGATCCGCGTCCCGGACGAGCGTCCGCGCCGCCCTGCTCGCGCTGGCCCTCGCGACGGCGACGAGGGCCGACGGCCCCGCGCCCGCGCGGCTCGTCCCGGCCGAGGGGCTGGTCGCCTATCTCGAGTACGACGGCCTCGACGCCCACGAGGGCGCCTGGAGGGGCACGGCGGCGCACGCGATGATCCACGGCACGCCCGCCGGCGCCATGATCGCCGACGTCGCGCGGCAGTCGATCGACCGGCTGCTCAAGGGCGCGCCCGGCGCCACGCTCACCGGCGCCGACGTCGTCGCCCTCCACGACCACCTCTTCCGGAACGGCTTCGCCCTGGCGGCGTACGACGGCGACTCGACCGCGATCGTCGTCCGCGGCCTCGGCCGGAAGGAGGCCCGCGCGCGGTTCGAGCGCGCCCTGCGGCTCGGCCTCGGGGCGGAGGAGTTCGCGGCGCTGAAGCCGACGAAGGTCCGCGGCCGGGACGTCTATCGCACTGAGCAGCGCCCCCGGCCCGCGCCCGAGGCCGCCTTGATAATGCCAGTGCCCCCGGAACCGCGGTTCGCGGCCGCCCCGGCCCCAGCGCCGGCCCAGAATGAGGTGCAACCGCCGCCACCTCCGGTCGCGGCACCGATCGTGACGATCGACGTCCAGACTGCCCGGGTACGCCTCGACCTTACGCCACCGCCTCAGGCCGTGGCACCGGGGCTGGAAGCGCCTGGGGCTCCAGCGCCAGCTCCCGCGCCGGCCGCTGGGGTCGTCCCGGCCGCGGCCCCCGCGCCGGCCGGGCCGGAAGTCGTCGAGAAGCCGGCGGTGGAGGAGCCGCCGTCGGCCGACGCGTGGTGGTTCGAGGGGGACGACCTGATCGTCGTCTCGGGGCCGTCCGCGGCGGGGGAAGCGCCCAAGGGCGCGGCCGGGGAGGACCGACCCGCGAAGGGCGTCGACTGGGTCGCGACGGTGCTCGACGCGATCGAGGCGAAGCGGCCCGACGCCTCGGCCCATCCCGGTCGCGCCGCCGCGCTGGCCGAGGGGCGCGACATCGCCAGCTTCGAGCCCGACGGCCTCTTCTTCATCGAGTCGAGAGGCGGCGGCCTGCTCAAGGCCCTCGCGGACGATCCCCGGCTGCCCTCCCTGCCGAACCTCGCGCTGCCGGCCGGCCTCCCCGGGCTCGCGCCGAAGCCCAATGACCCGGCCCCCGCGCTCGGGCTCGACGGGATCAAGCGCGTCGTCGGCCGCTGGGGGTTCCACGGCAAGGCACTCTGGACCGACGTCCGCATCGAGGCGCCCGCCCCGCGCAAGGGGCTGCTCGCCCTGCTCGACGGCCCGACGTTCCGCAAGGATCGGCTCCCGCCGATGCCGAAGGGGGCCGGGGCGTTCGCCGTCGGGGCGCTCGACCCGGTCCGGTACCTCGACGCCTTCACAGCCCTCGTCAAGGCGACCGACGCCGACGCCGCGAAGGAGCTCGCCGCGGCCCTCGACGTGGCCGAGCGCGCCGTGCGCGACGCGACCGGGCAGCGGCTCCGCGAGGACCTGCTCGCCCACCTGAAGCCGGCGTGGTGCGTCTACGCCGCGCCCGGCGGCTGGAACGGCAAGCCCGACGAGGCGGCGGCCGTGGTGGTCCTCGAAGTCGACGACGCCCCGGCCTTCGGCAAGACGCTCGACGCCCTGGCGGCCCGCGGCAACGCGGCGCTCCGCGACCTCGAAGGGGTCGCCGCGAACGCGGCCGATCTGCCCTCGCTCGCCTTCGAGCGCCTGCCGGCACCCGGGCGGGGCTACCGGCTCGCCTCGCCGTCGGGGCTGGTCGTCTGGTTGAGCGACGTCATGGCTCCGACCGTCGCCCTTACGCGGTCGTCGGTCGTCGTCGCGATCCGACCCGAGCAGGCCCGCGCTGCGGTCGAGGCCGAGTCGGGCGCGGGCCCGAAGTGGGCGCCGGACGCCGAGACGGCGCGGGCTCTCGAAGCGTTGCCGGCCGACCTGGCCTTCCTCGCCGTCGGCAACCCGCGCGACTCGTCCTGGCCCGACGCAATCGCCGGGCTGCCGGCGACGGTCCAGTTCCTCGGCAACTACGTCGACCACTCGGTGGCCAACGCCGCCGCGACCTCGCCCGGCTCGGACCTCCTCGCATTGGTGGGCGTCCCCCGGCCCGGCGGGTTCCGGCTCCGGATCGACCAGGCGAAGTCGCCGAAGGCTGACGACCTCCGCGCTGCGCTCTTCCCGAGCGTGCTCGCCGCGACGGTCGACGACCGAGGCTTGCGGATCGTCCTCCGGGAGGCGATCCCGTTCGCCTGCTTCGGGACGGAGTCGAACTTCAAGATCAAGGCCGGGACTGGAGGGCTGCACGAGAAGCTCAAGGTCGACGTCAAGTTCGGCCCGGGCGGCTGACGTCGCCCGACGGCCCGCGGCGATCCGACCCTTGGTCGGACGGCGGCGGATGCGTTAACATGTAAGGAGAGCGGGAGACCGTCAGGACGCCGAGGGTCCTTCGCATGCGCTATGACTTCGTCATCACCGGCGCGACCGTCGTCGGCCCTCGCGGGCGCGAAATGGTCGACGTCGCCGTCGCGGGCGAGACGATCGCCGCGGTCGGACCGGGCCTGGCGTCGGGCGCGAAGGAGGTCGTCGACGCCTCGGGCAAGTACCTGATCCCGGGCGGCATCGACGTCCACGTCCACCTCGAGCTGCCCTTCTGCGGCACGACCTCCAGCGACGACTGGGAGACCGGCACCCGCGCGGCGAGCCGGGGCGGGGTGACGACGGTCATCGACTTCGCCATCCCCTACGGCGAGGAGTCGCTGGCCGACGCCTTCGCGAACTGGTCGGCCAAGGCCGGGCCGAAGGCGTGCGTCGACTACGCCTTCCACATGGCCATCACCAACTGGGACCGCCACGGCCCCGAGATGGCCGAGATGGTCGCGCTGGGCTGCCCGACGTTCAAGGAGTTCATGATCTACGCCTCGGAGGGCTGGCAGTCGGACGACCGCGCGATCTTCAACACGCTCGAGCGGTGCAAGGACCTGGGGGCGATGCTCCTCGTCCACGCCGAGTCGAGCCGCGTCCTCGACGAGCTGATCGCGCGGCACCACACGCCCGAGCTGATGGCCAAGCACGGCGCCACGCTCCACGCGATCACCCGGCCCGACTTCATCGAGGCCGAGGCGATCCAGCGCGCCATCACCTGGGTCGAGGTCACCGGCGGCCGGCTCTACATCGTCCACATGTCGACCGCGAAGGGCGCCGACCTCGTCAAGGCGGCACAGGCTCGCGGCGTCGGCGTCTACGCCGAGACCTGTGCCCAGTACCTCGTCCTGGACGACTCCGTCTTCGCCGGCCCCGACGGCCACCTCTTCGCCTGCTGCCCGCAGGTCAAGACGAAGACGGACCAGGAACGGCTCTGGAAGGGCCTCCAGGACGGCGAGGTCTGCGTCGTCTCGACCGACACTTGCACCTTCACCCGCGAGCAGAAAGCCCGCTGGGAAGGCGACTGGACCAAGATCCCGATGGGTCTGCCGGGGCTGGAGACGCTGCTGCCGATCGTCTACACGCATGGTGTTCAGAAGGGGCGGCTGACGCTGGAGCAGATGGTCGCCAAGTGCTCCGCCAACCCGGCCAAGGTCATGGGCCTGTATCCGAGGAAGGGCGTCATCGCGCCCGGGAGCGACGCCGACCTCGCGCTAATCGACCCGGATCGGACGATCGCCGTCGACCACGCGACGATGGAGACCAACGCCGACTGGAGCCCCTATCAGGGTTGGGAATTGGCCGGGTT
>DASZMJ010000427.1:0-11608 GCA_035551935.1 Isosphaeraceae bacterium | reverse complement strand
CCTGCCGGTGCCGCCGGAGGTCGTCTTCGAGGTCCGCTCGCCCAGCGACCGCGACCCCGAGGTCCTGGATAAAGTCGGCGAATACCTCAACGCGGGCGTCGCCGCCGTCGTCGTCCTCGACCCGGACAACCGGTCGGCGCGCGTCCACGTAACCGGACGCGAGGTCGTCGTGCTCGGCCCGGACGACGAGCTGAGTTTGCCGGAGTGGCTGGGGCCGTTCCGGGTCGTCGTCGGCCGGTTCTTCGCGTGAGCCGGCACGCGCGACGCGATCCGCGGCGATGGGGCCGCGGGACTCGCTCTACAATGGTCGTGAAGGGGGTGCGGCCCGAGGGGGGTACGTGACCGAGGAGCGGGCATGAGGATCGACGTCCGGGTCCGGCTGGCCGTGATGATGGCGCTGCTCTACGCGGTGCAAGGGGCGTGGTGGCCCGTGCTGACGGTCCACCTCCGCGACCTCGGCATCGGCGACCGCGCGCGGGGCTGGATCTTCGCCACGATGGCCATCGCGGCGTTGGCGTCGCCGCTGGTGGCGGGCCACATCGCCGACCGGCAGATGGCGATGCAGAAGATGCTCGCGTTGATCTACGCCGTCGGCACCGGCCTCTTGCTCGTGCCGGCCCTCGGCCTCACGGGCCGGGCCGGGCCGCTGTTCGGGCTGTTCCTGGCATACTGGCTGCTCGTCGTGCCGGGGCTGGCGCTCAGCAGCGCCCTGGCTCTGCGGAACCTCGAGCGGCCCGGCGAGCAGTTCGGCGGGGTCCGGCTCTGGGGGACGGTCGGCTGGATGGCCGTCGGCTGGGTCGTCTCGCTGGCGATGGCCGCGACCGGCGGGGCGCGGGGGGCCTCGGCGGCGTTCGGGGTCGCGGCGGTGCTCTCCGGGTGCTTCTCCCTCTACTGCCTGACCCTGCCGCACACCCCTCCGCTCGCCCGGTCCGACGTCCGCCGGCCGCCGGGCCTCGGCGAGTCGCTCGAGCTCGTGCGACGGCGCGGGGTCGGGCCGTACCTCGCCTCGGCCTTCGGCGTGTCGGTGTCGACGGCATTCATCTATCAGGTGATGCCGGGCTACTTCAAGGACGTGGGCGTCCCGCGCCCCTGGATCGCGACGGCGATGACGCTGGGACAGGTCCTGGAGGTCGTGGGGCTGGTCGTCTTGCCGAGGCTCCTGCGGCGGCTGGGATTCCGGCGGACGCTGGCCCTGGGGGTCCTGGCGTACGTGGTGCGGTTCGCGACCCTCGCCGCGGGCCCGCCGGCCTGGCTCGCGGTGGGAGGGGGCCTGCTCCAGGGCCTGGGCTACGCCTGCTTCAGCGTCGGCGGCCAGGTCTTCCTCGACCGCGAGGCCCCGGTCGACCGCCGTGCGGGCGCCCAGGCCCTGAACGTCGTGGCGACGACCGGCCTGGGCAATCTGCTCGGCAACCTCCTGGCCGGCGAGGTCGCCGCGCACTCCGGCGGCGATTACCGGCTCATCTTCCTCGCCCCGGCGGTGATCGACGTCGCCGTGCTCGGCCTCGTCCTCGTGGGCCTGCCGGGCGAGCGGGCCCGTCGCGCCGGCCCCGCGCGACGGCCGGCCCGCGAGGCGGGGGCCGCGGTCAGAACGAGTTGACGATCCGGCGCTCGCCCGAGGTCATCTGTCGTGCCATCGTGTGCGCATGATAATGCATGGCGCACTGGATCGCGAAGATCAGCAGGATGCCGGGGTCGCGACGGACCTTGAGGAACTTCCAGAGCCGCTTGCGGTACTCGCGCCGCAGGTCGGCCTCGGGGACGTTGCGGAGCAGCCGAGTCAGGAGCCCGACGGACTGGACGAGCCAGACGGCCTCGGTCTTGAGCTGCCGCAGCCGGTGCCGCTCCCAGTAGCGGGCTCGGCCCCGGCCGGGGTCGAGCCGGCCGTCGATCCAGAGCGCCTCGAACCGCTCGAAGAAGGCGTCGGGGCTATAGACGTCGCGCAGGACGCCGAGGTAGCCGTCGAGCAGCTCCTCGCGCCCGAGCCGGGCGGGGATGACGTTGGTGCCGAACTCGGGCTCGTCGGCCGGGTCGAGCCGCCCCTCGGCGGCGAGCCGGTCGTGCAAGGGCGTCTTCGGGATCGCGTGCAGCATGCCGATCATCGCCAAGGAGATGCGCGACTCGCTGAGGAACCGGCGCTGGGCGTCGAAGATCGTCGCGTCGTCGTTGTCGAAGCCCATGATCATGCCGCACCAGACCTCCATGCCGGCGTCCTGGATGCGGCGGACCTTCTCGACGAGCGTGCCTCCCGCGCGCACGTTTTGATATTTCTTCGTCTCGCGGAGCGACTCCTCGCGCGGGCTCTCGATGCCGATGAAGACGGACAGGAAGTTCGCCTCGACCATCAGCTCCATCAGCTCGGCGTCGTCGGCCAGGTCGATCGAGGCCTCTGTGAACAGCGATAGCGGGTAGCCCTCCGCCCGCTGCCAGGCGATCAGGTCGCGCAGGAGCTCCTTGATCGCCTTCTTGTTGCCGATCAGGTTGTCGTCGACGACGAAGACGATGTCCGTCCCCTGCGCGCGGAGGGCCTCGAGCTCGGCGATGACCTGCGTGCTCGACTTCAAGCGCGGCCGGCGGCCGAAGGTGACGATGATGTCGCAGAACTCGCACTGGAACGGGCAGCCGCGCGAGAACTGGACGCTGCCGAAGGCGTAATGCCGCATCTTCAAGAGGTCGAACCGCGGCGTCGGCAGCCGCGACATGTCCGACTTCTCGGCCTGCTCATATCGTATCTGATGCAGGCCCCGGCCCCACTCCTCCAGGAACCGCGGCCAGGTCTCCTCGGCCTCGCCGACGAAGATGACGTCGGCGAGGTCGCCGAAGTAGTCCTCCTGCACCGTGATCCACGGGCCGCCGACGACGGTGAACCGGCCGCGACGCTTGAGTTCGGTCAGGATCTCCCGCATCCGGAACCGCTGCACGCTCATCCCGGTCACGCCGACGATGTCGGCCTTGGCCACGCGGTCCCAGGGGATGGCCTCGACATTCTCGTCGATGAGGGTGACGGTATGCCCCTCGGGGGTCAAAGCCGCCAACAATGGCAGGCAGGCGACCGGCAGGTTGGCCCGCTTGCCCATGAATGGCAGGGCGTGCTCCATGCCCCAGTACGAGACCTCGAACCGCGGATTGATGAGGATGATGTCGGCCATGCGATCCAGAGACTCCACCGTTGGGGGCGCGGCGGGGCGCCGGGAGTTGCCGTCGGGGCATCATACCACGGGCGCCGAAAAGCCTACAGTCCCTTGGTTTTTCGTCGCGCACTCCCCGGAAGATCGGGGCCCTGCGCAACCTTTGCGGCGCGGGGAACCGCATCCCTCTGCACATGCTGTGCCGAACGGCGTCCCATCGAGGCCGCGACGATCGATCAATGGCCGAAGAGGAACTCCTTCGAGTTGAGGAGGGCCCAGAGGAGGTCGCGGAAGGCCGCCGCGCGGCCGTCGGGTCCGGCGGCGGCGAGGGCCTCGTCGACCGCCCGGCGCTGGGCAACGGTCGGCCGGCGCGCGAGGGTCGCCAGGAAGAGTTGATCGACGACCTCGCCGTCGGACTTGCCCGAGCGCAACAGCGCCGCGAGCCGGCCGCCGTCGGCGGTCAGGCGACGGGCGAGGTCCTCGCCGTTGAGTAGGTGGAGGACCTGCGGCATCGTGACCTCCGACGACCGCTCGCAGGCACACGGCGTCACGCGCTCGGGTCGGCCGAAGGTGTCCAGCAGGTAGCTGCGGACCTTCGGGTCGGGCAGTTGCAACGCCCTCAGGCCCAGCGCGTAGCCCTCGTACGGCTCGGGCACGCCCGTCGCCCGGCTCACGGCGTCGGCCAGGACTTCGGCCGGTAGGCGCCGGGGGTAGTAGTGCGAGAAGAACCGCCGGTCGGCCGCGTTTGCCGGGCAAGGGGTCGGAGGCGAGGCCGTACGTGCGCGAGTCGAGGATCAATCGGATGATCGGTTTGAGATGATAATGATTCTTGACGAGCTCGTCGGCCAGGGCGTCGAGCAACGGCTCGTTCGAGGCGGGGTTGGTGGCGCGGAGGTCGTCGACGGGCTCGACGAGGCCGACGGCGAAGAAGCGTCGCCAGAGCCGATTCACGACGGCCCGCGCGAACGTGCGGTTGCCGGGCGCGGTCATCCAGGCGGCGAGCACGGCGCGGGGGTCCTGGCCGTCTTCCAGCTCGACGCTCGACCGATCCAACGGTCGGGGGCGGAGGAACTGGCCGGTCCGGGGCTGGGTGATGCCGACCTGCCTCGCGTCGGTCGATGCCCCCTTGCGACGGCCGCGACGGGCCGGCACGCCGACGTCGACGGCGGGTCCCTCGTCGTTGGGCTTGCCGTCGAGCTTCACGCGGCTGAAGAAGGCGGCCATGCCGTAATAGTCGTCCTGCGTGTAGCGTTCGAGCGGGTGGTTGTGGCACTTCGCGCACTGGATCCGGACGCCGAGGAAGGCGTGGGCCGTCGCCTCGGCGAGGTCCTCGGGCCGGCGGTTGACGAGGTAATAGCCGCCGGCCGGCTCCTGGCTGAGCGGCCCCCGGGCCGTCAACACGTCGCGGACGACCTCGTCCCAGGGCCGATCCGCGCGCACCTGCTCGCGGAGCCAGTGCGCGAACGAGCGGACCCCTTTCCGGCCGCGCCGGTCGCCGTCGCGCTCCAGGCGGTTCTGCATCAGCTCGCCCCAGGACGCCGCCCACGAATCGACGTATGCCTCGCTCTCCAGGAGCCGATCGACCAGGGCCGCGCGCTTCGAGGGGCTCGGGTCGGCCTCGAAGGCGAGGACGGCGTCGGGGTCGGGGAGCGTGCCGGTCAGGTCGAGGGAGACGCGGCGGAGGAACGTCCGGTCGTCGCAGCGCGGCGACGGAGGCAACCGCATCGCGCGCAGCATCTCCATGACGTGGTCGTCGATCCGGTTCGACCGCTCCGCGAACAAGGCCGGATCGACCTGCTGGTCGTACGGCGTCGTGACGACGTGGACGGCGACTTGCCCCTGGAAGCTGGCCATGATCGCCGTGGCACCGGGGCGGAGGGCCGTCACCTTGCCGTCCTCGTCGACGCGGGCGAGGCCCTCCTCGTTCGACTTGAACAGGGCGAGCCGGGTCACGTCGCGGCGCAGCCCGCAGCAGTCGACCGCGAGGACCTTGAGGGCGCGCGACCCCTCCGGCCGATACGTGGCCGACGACGGCTCGACGACGACCGCCGTGACCTCCGGCTCGGCCTTCGCCGGGCCCGGCGCCCCGGCGGCGATCCAGGCCAGGAGCGTCTGGTATTCCGGCGTGCCGACCGTGAGCCTGTGCCCCCCCTTGTGCGGCACGATCAGCAACGGCTTGGTCAAGAGTAGGCTCTCCCTCGGCCGGCCCTTCGCGATCCGTCGCCCGCGCGCATCTCGGGTGATGGCGATATGATCCAGCTCCGGCGCGTAGCCCCGCAGGCTGAGCTTGAAGCCGTTCTGCCCGGCGAGCTTGCCGTGACAGGCTCCCGCGTTGCAGCCCAGCCTCGTGAGGACCGGCACCACGTCGTTGACGAACGACGGCGCCTCCTCCCCCCGCGCCGCCCCGGCGACCGCGAGCCATGCCCATCCCCATCCCCACGCGACGACCCCAGCCCGCACCATCCCCGATCTCCCTCTTGACCTTGCGTCGATTCAACGAGAGTTTAACATTCACCCCGCCCCCCCGCAAGTTCCCGGGAGGTCCCGGCCTCGAGCTGTAGTCGTGCCCATGGCGACCCACGCGGTCCGCATCGCCGTCCCTCTTCCTAACCCGAGGCGCAAGCGAGGGCCTTCCACGCCACATCCAAGCCGCGCCGTCCGTAGGGGTCTGGTCGCCCTCACTCGCGCTTCGGGTTCCGAAGAGAAGGCCGCACCGGGTGCGACGGGCTCGGCTTCGAGGCCGTGCGGCCGGGGGGGCGACGACTCGACTCGCCAGGATCGCCCGGATCGCATAGAGTCCCGGGCATTCGCGGAAGGGGGGCACGGATGAGTGGGTGTCGGCCGATCAGGATGGGGGCCTTCGTGGCGATGACCGGCCTGGGGCTCGTCGCGGCGACGACGGCCGACGAGCTCTTCTTCGCGCGCGGGGGTCGCGCGGAGCTGCCGACGCGCGTCGAGGGGGACCGCGTGCGGGTCGAGGGGCCCGGGGGGTCGTATGAGTTCCGTCGCGAGGACTTCCGGGCCCTCCGGCCGAGGCCGACGATCGACCAGGAGTGGAGCGTTCGCCTCGAACGGGCCCGGTCCGGCGGGGCCGAGGGGCGATTCCAGGGGGCGTGGTGGGCCCTGGTCCACGGCCTCACGCCCGAGGCCGAGGCGCTGCTCCGCGAGGCCCATACCCTCGATCCAGGCCATCGGCCGACGGACCGGCTGGTCGCCCTGCTCGATCGCCTCGTTGCCAGGAGGGTCGACCCGGACCTTGCTTCTTTGCGGGCGCTGATGCCGGGGCCGACGGCGGTGGAGCGCGGCCGGGGCGTCGTGCTGATCGAGGCGACCACGACACCGAGGGAGGTCACGGTGGAGCGACTGGACCTCCTCGATCGGGGCGCGACGACGTTCCTCCTGCTCATGACCGCGCGCGGATTCACGCTCGACACGCCGAGGCATCGCCTGCCGATCCTCTGGTTCGAGACTGTCGACGACTATCGGGCCTTCCTCCGCGCCGAGGGGGCCTCGGCCCTCGGCGCGACGACCGGCTACTACCACCCGACCCGCCGGCTCGTCGCCGTCTGTGACCCGAAGACGACCCCGATCGATCGTCGGCGCCGGGACGACGACCGGCGCCGACTCCTGGGCGAGCTGGAGGCGCGGTCCGTCCGGATCGGGACGGCCATGCATGAGCTTGTGCATCTGCTCGTCGCCGAGACGGGCCTGGAGCCGGCGGCCGGGGCGTTCCCGCTCTGGTTGCACGAGGGGCTGGCGATGCAGTTCGAGGCGACCGTCGGCGGGCGCTGGGCGGGGTTGGGGCGGGTCAACGCGATCCGGCTCGGGCACTGGCGCGGGCTGGCCGAGCGGCCCCGGCTGGCGCCCCTGGTCCGGGACGTCGGCTTCGAGCCCGGCTACGCGACCGATCGATATGCCGCGGCGTGGGCGATCGTGTTCTATCTTCAATCGGAGCGACCTCGCGAGTTCGTCGCGTTCCTGGACCTCTTGCGGGCCCCGGGATGCGGCCCCGAGGGCCGGTCGGAGCGGTTCGAGGCGTGTTTCCGCGAGGCCTTCGGCGACGACCTCGGCGCGATCGAGCGGTCCTGGCGGCGGTTCATGGCCGGGCTGGAGGAGCCGCCCGGCATGGCGGCCGGGGTTCGCTGAACTCTTTGGTTTGCCCGGTCGCCCCTTGATTCCGGGGGGGCGTATGGTAACTCTTATGGTATTGTCGTAAGGTCTCGGCGGGGGCCCGATCTCGCGCCTAGAACCGCCCGGCCATGCGGCCCCGCTCCCGCCCTTGGAGTCTCCCCGATGTCGCAAGGACCTCGACGACACCTCCGACTCGAGCCCGTCGGCGACGTCTCCGTCGTCAGCTTCGTCGACAGCAAGATCGTGACCGAAGAAGACATCCAGGAGGTCGGGGATCAGCTCTACAGCCTCGTCGACGAGGAAGGGCATCGCCGACTCCTGCTGAACTTCGGCAACGTCCGGTATCTCTCCAGCGCCGCGCTGGGCAAGCTGATCAACCTCAAGAAGAAGGTCGGGGCGGTCAAGGGCGAGCTGAAGCTCTGCTGCATCCACCCCGACCTGCTCGAGGTCTTCCGCATCACCCGGCTCGACCAGGTCTTCCAGATCTTCGACGAGGAGCAGTCGGCGCTCGACAAGTTCTGACCCCCACGCCCATCCCCGCAACGCAACGGAGGCCCCGCGATGCCGCAGGAGCCGAAGCGCCACACCCGCGCCGAGGCGGTGGGGGACGTGACCGTCGTCCGCTTCCTGACCTCGCGCCTGACCTCGGACTTCGACATCGAGGAGGCCGCGGCCGAGATCGACGACCTCGTCGCCGCCGGCCGGACGAAGCTGGTCCTGAACTTCGGCGACCTCCGCCAGATGTCCAGCGCCGCCCTCGGCAAGCTCCTGGCCCTGAGGCGCAAGCTCGACGCGTCCAAGGGGGCCCTGCGGCTCTGCCACATCAACCCGGACATCCGCGAGGTCTTCGAGATCACCAAGCTCGTCAAGTCCTTCACCATCCTCCCCGACGAGCAGGCGGCGCTGCGGTCGTTCTGAGCGGGTCGATCCGGGATCAACGCGGGCGTTTCTGGTAGAATCGGGGTCATGGCCGAGACCGACGCGACCCCGATGATGCGGCAGTATCGCGAGCTCAAGGCCCGCGACCCCGACGCCCTGCTCCTGTTCCGGATGGGCGACTTCTACGAGCTCTTCGGCGAGGACGCCGAACGCGCCTCGGCCCTGCTCGGCCTGGCCCTGACGAGCCGCGACAAGGGGCCCGACGCCCTGCCGATGGCGGGCTTCCCCCACCCGGCATTGGAGACGTATCTGGCGAAGCTCGTCTCCCTCGGCCAGCGCGCGGCGGTCTGCGAGCAGGTCGAGGACGCGCGGCTGGCCAAGGGGCTGGTCAAGCGCGAGGTCGTCCGGGTCGTCACGCCCGGCACGTTGACCGACGAGGCCCTGCTCGACGCGAGATCGTCGAACTACCTGGCGGCGATCGTCGAGGTCAAGGGGAAGCTCGGCATCGCGTGGGCCGAGCTGTCGACGGGCCAGTTCTCGCTGACCGAGGTCAGCCGCAAGGAGCTGGCCGACGAGCTGGCACGGCTCGATCCGGCCGAGGTCCTGGTCTCCGAGACGAGCCTCGATGCCCCCTGGGTCCGGGCCGTGCGCGGCTTGGGGCTCCGGGCGCTGGTCACGTCGCGGCCGTCGTGGGACTTCCAGCCCGAGCAGGCGCGCGACGTGTTGTTCCTCCACTTCGGCATCGCCACCCTGGCCGGCTTCGGCATCCGCGACGACGCCCCCGAGGTCTTCGCCGCCGGGGCACTGGTCGCCTACCTCCGCGAGACGCAGAAGTCCGGCCTCGGCCACCTCGCGCGGCTGTCCCCGTATCGCCGCGGCGGCACGATGGCCCTCGACGAGATGACCCGCCGGAGCCTCGAGCTCGTCCGCACCCTCCGCGAAGGCAGGCGCGAAGGCTCCCTGCTCCACGTCATCGACCGCAGCGTCACCCCGATGGGCGCCCGGCTCCTGGCCGACTGGCTGACCTCGCCGTTGACCGACCCCGACGCCATCGCCGAGCGCCACTCGGCCGTCGACGAGCTGGTCCGCGACGGGGTGTTGCGCGCGGACCTGCGGTCGCTGCTCGGGAAGGCCCACGACCTCGAACGCCTCGCCGCCCGCGTCGGCACCGGCCGCGCCTCGCCGCGCGACCTCGTGGCGCTGGGCAAGACCTTGGCCCTCCTGCCCAGGATCAAGGCCCGGCTCACCGCGCGGCCGTCGAGGCGACTGGCCGAGCTGGAGGCCGCGCTGGAGCTCTGCCCCGAGGTCCGCCAGGCGATCGACGAGGCGCTCGTCGACGACCCCCCGCTCGCCTTGAAGGACGGCGGCCTGATCCGCGACGGCTACCACCCCACCCTCGACGAGCTGCGCGAGACGGCCCGAGGCGGCAAGTCGTGGATCGCCAGGTTCCAGGCCGAGCAGGTCCGCCGGACCGGCATCCAGGGCCTCAAGGTCGGCTTCAACCGCGTCTTCGGCTATTACATCGAGATCAGCCACTCCCAGGGCCGCGCGGGCGTCCCGGCCGACTACGTCCGCAAGCAGACCGTCAAGAACGCCGAGCGCTACATCACGCCCGAACTGAAAGAATATGAAGAAAAGGTCCTCCGTGCCGAGGATCGCGCGAAGGAGCTGGAATATGAACTCTTCATCACTCTTCGCGATCGCGTCGCGGCCGAGTCACCGAGGCTGATCCAGGCGGGGGCGGTCCTGGCGCAGGTCGATGTCCTTTCCTCCCTGGCGGAGCTGGCGGCGCGGCAGGGGTATTGTCGGCCGGAGATCGTGACGGAGCCGGTCCTGGAGGTCGAGGCCGGCCGGCACCCGGTCCTCGACGCGACCTTGCCGCAAGGCGAGTTCGTGCCGAACGACACGAGGCTCGGCCCCGACGACGGCCTCATCCTGCTCCTGACCGGGCCGAACATGGCCGGCAAGAGCACGTACATCCGCCAGGTCGCGCTGATGGCGATCCTGGCGCAGATGGGGGGCTTCGTGCCGGCGAAGCGGGCCCGGATCGGCGTCGTCGACCGCCTCTTCGCCCGCGTCGGCGCGACCGACGAGCTGGGTCGGGGGATGAGCACGTTCATGGTCGAGATGACCGAGACGGCCAACATCCTCAACAACGCGACGGACAGGAGCCTCGTCATCCTCGACGAGATCGGCCGCGGCACCAGCACCTTCGACGGCGTCTCGCTCGCCTGGGCCATCGCCGAGCACCTGCACGACGCCGTCCGCTGCCGGACCCTGTTCGCGACGCATTATCACGAGCTGGTCGACCTCGAGAAGACGAAGCCCGCGCTCCGCAACGCCAACGTCGCCGTCCGCGAGCAAGGGGGCGAGATCGTCTTCCTCCACCGGATCGTCCCCGGCGGCGCCGACCAGAGCTATGGCATCCACGTCGCCCGCCTCGCCGGCGTCCCGGCGCCGATCCTCGACCGCGCGCGAGAGATCCTCGCGTTCCTCGAGAAGCAGCACGTCCCCGAGTCGACCGCCGGCCCCATCCGCAAGGTCAAGACCGGCCGTGCCCTCCAGAACAGCCTCTTCGCCGCCCTTCCCGACCCCCTCGTCGAGGAGCTCCGCCGCGTCGACATCGTCGGCCTCTCCCCCGAGCGCGCCCTCGACCTCCTCCATCGGCTCCGCGAGCTCGCCTCCTCGATGTGAACGAAACCGCTCCGTCGGTTCGTTCCGTGAGGGCGCGATCGGGGGTCGGGGGCCGTGATCGCCCTTGGGTTCGTTCGGCTCGGGCGTCGGTCGAAGTGGCTTCGTTTCGCGCAATGTCCCCGCCCCGATCGCCCCTCGTCCCCGCTCGCGCGCGCCCCGGATTGGGTTCGTTTTGGCGACGCCGCGGCCGGGATTGGGTTCGTTTTCGGCGCCGGTCGACCGGCGGTGGGTTCGTTCGGCGCCGGGTCGTTTTGACGTCAAGACTTGCCCATATCCCCCGACATGTCGTTCGGTTCGTTCCGAACTCGGGCCCGGCGCCGGCAGGGATGACCCAGATCTCCCAGTGCCCCGTTCGGTTCGTTCCGAAAACTCGAGGGGCCGGGGGTCGGGGGCCGGGTGTCGGGGCGTCTTCGGTTCGTTCCGCGCCGGGGCGGTGGGTTCGTTCGGTCGGCGCTGGGCCGGGGCCGAAGTGGGTTCGTTTCGCGCCGCGGCCCCCTCCGAAGTGGGTTCGTTTCGCGCCGCGCCGACCTCCGCATGCCCGATGTCGTAAGCCGGCAAAGTGAACCAAACCGCCCCTTCGGTTCGTTCCGCGCGGCGCGCGGTGGGTTCGTTTCGCGCGCGGACCTTCGACCTCTGCCGGTCCCTTTCGACCTGGGCGTAACCCGCTGAGCGCTATGCCGCGGGTCTCGTGTACAGTCGGGCTTGCTCCCTCTCCACACGGTGCTCGTGGAACTCCTCCCACTGGTCGTTGAGGTAGAGAGCCCGGACGTGGAGCATCG
>DASZMJ010000426.1:0-29160 GCA_035551935.1 Isosphaeraceae bacterium | reverse complement strand
ATTAGGCCGGTCAGTTGCAAGACTAAGAAGGTTTTGAAGGTTTTGGATAGAGTCCTGCCCCAGTGCCGCCGGTTTGAGTTCTCCCACGGGCTGTACAACTAGCCGAGCTTCCTCGGAAAGAGATACCTTATGAATGTCCTCTTTGGATTTGAAATTGAATCCTAAAATCACTGATTTATCACCAAATGTAAAATCTGTTATGTTTGGCTTCTTGTAGCTCACCAGATAAGTATCATCTTTGCTAATTGGCCTTTCTTCGATCTTTATCCCGCCAGGGCCTACCCATTCATTCAAGTAGGAGAAGTCGAGTTCCAGTGACCCGAAGCGGCTTCCTTCCTCCGGGAGATGACAGTTGCCCACTACCGCTCTATTGCACCTAATGCTCTCCGAGGTGGCACCGACCGAGTTGAACTTCTGGCCGGTTCTGAAGCAGTCAATCAGTGTAACGAAGGTACCGTAAGGACTGTCTCCCACAACACCATAGATAAAGGGATAGGGCTCCGGCCTTGGCGACCATCCTTGGCGAAAACTGCCAAGCAGAAAAAGTTGAAGACCCGTCACGTTGAACTTCAACGTCCCGCCTACCGCATTAGCGGGGTCGTCGGAAGGATACCAGAGGCCACTTGCCTCGAAGTACTTCATTGTATCGATCTAACCTTCAGGCGGCTCCCCTGGAGGGGAGTAGTATGTCGTCCTCTGTTTCTTTCACGCGAAAGGAAATCCGCCCGCTGGCGACCCAAGGTCGGATGAGCGCGATGGCCAAGTCGGCTGCCGGCTCCGAAAGCGCACAGGAGATGACCAATTCTTGGATGACGTCCGGATCGTAGAAATCACCGCCAACGAAATCCGGCCACGCCTGGATTTCCACATTCTGGGAAGTGGGCGCGTGCTGTATGATTCTCACCCCTCTACGCTTTGAAGGCGAGAAGGCACTAAAAATTGGGTTACCGTCGAGTAGATCGGGAGAACCGGTGGAGATCCAAGGATAGGACCAACCGGGGCGCGAATGGATATCGATCGCCTCTTGCCAACGGCGAATCCAGTAACCTTCGGAGGCCCGATACTCGTCCACATTATCTAAAAAATCTTTATATAAATATTTTAACATTATGAGGCTCCTCCTTCTGGATCAGGCACGAACGCCCTCCCTTTGAATACGTCGATATCAACTCGTCTTCCTTTTGGATTCGGAGGCTGTGGAAAGCTCTTTCGGATAAGAGGCGGAGCTTGCTGGGTCCCTCCTCTAGCTACCATCCGATCCATGAAAATGCGAGCTTGAATAAAGCCTGCTTTGCGGCGTTCGGTCTCTCGCGTCCCGATCTCGTCCTTCAGGCTTTCCAGGTGCGCATGGCCTGTTGATGCCAAAAGCGGAGTGTCTTGATCCCAAGACCTTGACGCTTGCACATTGCCGCCTTGGGCCTGGATTACGCCGCGATGGTCCATACGATGCCTTCCAGGTCCGAAGCCCGCACCGCATCGACCAATCCTAACACGGCTTAGACCATATGGGCAAACCAACAGCCCTCATTTGTCGTGGAGATAGTCAAGGAAGCATGCGGGACCGCCGGCTCCCGGGGCGACAAACGACGCGCGACAGACTACGAGGGCTCGTGTTGACTCTCGTCCTCGCGCGCGGTGAGGCCCGCGGCGGCGAGGTCGGCGGGCGGGATGTCGAGGAAGCGGCTGAGCAGGAGGTCGCGGCCCCAGTCCTCGTTCTCGATGGCGTCGAGCGGCGGCAAGTCGACCTGGCCGAAGCGGCCGACCAGGAGGTCGTACGCCTCGGCCACGCCGAGCTCGACGATCGGTTTCAGCGCCATGACCGCGGGCCCGGCTCGACGACCGTGATGGCGATCGGCGCGAGCTGCCAGACCCCGCCGCCGCGGCTGACCCAGTGGTAGCCCGGCGGGGCGGTCCAGATGCCTTGGCCCTCCCCGCGGGCCCGCCGCCGATCCTCGTCGGCGCGGACTTGCTTCCGCTCCCAGCCGGCGGCGAGGAAGATGAACGCCGCCAGGGCGATGTGGAACGGATTGAACGTGACGAGGCTGACGATGCCGAAAAGCAACGCCAGGCCCTGGCCCAGCAGCGCCGCGACCTCGGTGGCCCGGCCGCGGCCGACCAGGCCGCTCAAGACGGCGCGGACGACCCGGCCACCGTCCATCGGGAAGGCGGGCAGGAGGTTGAAGGCCGCCAGGCCGACGTTGACCCAGAGCAGCTCGGCCAGGAAGACGCCCAGCTCGTACGGCAGGGCGCCGTCGGCCAGGCTGGCCAGGGCCAGGACCGTCCCCAGGATGAGGGCCAGGGCGATGTTGACCGCCGGCCCCGCCAGGGCGATCAGGAGCTCCGCCCCGGGTGCCCTGGGCAGGCGGGCGAGCCGAGCGACTCCGCCGATCGGGTAGAGGGTGATATCGTGCGTGTCGATGCCGAAACGGCGGGCCATCAGGGCGTGGCCCAGCTCGTGCAGGAGCACGCACCCGAAGGCCGCGACGCCGAGCGCGACCATCGGCAGGCCGCCGCCGAAGTAGAAGGCGGCCAGTAAGATGAGGAACGTCGGGTGGAGGAACAGGCCGATCCCCGCAACCCGGCCGATTTGCCACGACAGACGCATCGGGAACGTTGTCCTTTCCAGCGGAGAGCGAACTCCACTCTCATTGTAGTTCGCTCGCCGACGGGGGAAAGTTCAACTCCCGTGCCAATCGGCCGTTCAGCGTTCCAGGACGCCGGGGCGGGGGATGGGGTAACCCTTGACGATGACCTCGAGCTTCGGCCAGCGCTGGGCCTCGGTGACGACCTCGAAGCCGCGGGCGTCGACGACCATCGTGTCCTCGGACCGCGCGGCGGCGACGCTGGGGCTCCAGCGGACGGCGACGTCGGCGTCCAGGGGGGTGGGGCTGTCGGGGCGGAGCAATTGCTCGCAGGGGGAATAGCCGGTCAGGGCGCCCTGGTAGTCGAGGGTCCATTCGTGGGGCTGGCCGTATTTCTCGTAGATCCGCCGGGCGCGGCGGAAGGCGCCGGCGACGGTCTCGCCGGGGCGGGAGAAGTAGATGCAGGTGGCGTCGACCATCGCGGCCAGGGCGTGGGCCTTGCGGAACTCGTCGTCGACCGGGCCGAAGGCGACGGTCCGGGTCGCCGAGGCGCAGAGGCCGAACCGACGGCCGGTCGCGGCGATCGTGGCGCGGCGACGGATCGCCGCGGCCTTGAACGTCGGCTGTCGGAAGCGGGCCAGGCGGTCGTCGCCGGCGACCCGCAGGTCCAGCGGCACGACCCCCTCGCGCAAGAGCCGGTGCGCCAGGTGGCCGGCGACGTCGGCCTCGGTCTCCCCCGGCTGGAAGTTGCGGCAGGTCGCCTCGATGGCCAGGGTCAGGGTCCGCCCGAGCTCGCGGAGCCGCTGCCGCTCGAGCTTCGTGAGCCGGAGCCGCAGGCCCCGGAGCCGCTCGATCTCGACCGGCCAGTTCCGCACCGCCAGGTCGGCGGCGACCCGCTTGCCGTGGCCGAGCTCGCCGAGCAGGCGCTCGGGGTCGTCGTGCCAGGGGCGTTCCTTGAGCTGGAAGCCCAGGCCGGCGACCTCCTCCTCGAAGGCGCGGGCGCTCTGAACGTTGTCGGCGACGACGGCGCGGCAGGCGCGGTTGATGTAGAGGTGCACGGCCGCCGCGTCGCCGCCGAGCGACTGGCCGAGGTCGCCGCCGGAGGTGAACCAGGCGATCGAGTCGGCCCGGCCCAGCACGACGGCGTCGTAGCCGGTCGCGTCGAGGAAGGCGACGACCCGGCGGTGCTTCTCCTCGACGTCGTCGCGGCGGCCGGCGACGGCGTCGTCCTCGTGGTCGGCGGCCGGGTCGAGCAGGGCCGGCAGCGTGACGGTGTCGGGCCGGTCGCCGGCGGTCTGGAGGACGCGGACGTCGTCCTCGGCCAGGCCCATCCCCTGGGACATCGGTAGCGGCATCGCACTGAGCTGGAATTCCGACGGCACGGCGTCACCTCGCCTGTGGGGCCGGGCCAGGGCCGGCCCGCGGGGGCCCGCTATGGTCTGGATCGGCTCCTGCGGTGTCGGACTCGAACGCGGGTCGGCGTGATCGTCGGGGCCGGGGCGGCCCGCCGAGCGGCGGCCGCGAGGCTCCGGGCCCGTCCGGGCCGCCTGGGCCGGCCCGTCGCGCCTTATCCGAGCGGCGGCCGCGAGGCTCCGGGCCCGTCCGGGCCGCCTGGGCCGGCCCGTCGCGCCTTATGCTGCCGCGCCGCCGCCGGAATTGCAAGCAGGAGCCGGCCGTCGACCCCCGGGCGGCCGCGCCGCGACGCCACGACGGGCCGAGCGGCCCGCGCTTTGCAAGCATGACCACCGATTCCCGTCCCCGGCGTCGCGGATGGCCGGCGGCCGGGCACGTCCGGGGAGTTCCGCCCGTGCCGGTCCAGCTCGAGAGTCAGACCCGGGTCTTGCTGGTCGAGGATGCGCCCTTCCTGCGCTACGCCTTCGGCCGCCTGCTCCGGCTCCACGGCTTCGAGGTCCGCGAGGCCACCGACGGCCAGCAGGCCCTCGACGCCCTCGACGCCTTCCAGCCCCAGCTCGTCCTGACCGACCTGATGATGCCCGTCATGGACGGCGTCGAGCTGATCCGGCGGCTCAGGGCCGACCCCAGGACCGCCACGCTCCCCATCGTCGCCATCACCGCCGACGCCACCGAATCCGCCGAACGCCAGGCCCGCGACGCCGGCGCCATCGACGTCATCACCAAGCCCATCGACCTGGCCGACCTGCTCGCCCGCCTCCGCCACCTCGATTCCTGAAGATCAGTTCATATAACATCATCAGAACCACCGCGTCATGCGGATGTCCTGGAAGATGACGAAGGCCATCAGCGCCAGCACCAGCGCCAGCCCGGCGAACTGGAAGACGGCCAGCACCGAGTCGGGCAGGGGCCGGCCGCGCACCTTCTCGGCGACGAGGAAGAGGAACTGGCCGCCGTCCAGGGGCGGGATCGGCAGGAAGTTGATCACCGCCAGGTTCACGCTGATGATGCCGACGAACTGCACGAACGACGCCAGGCCCCGGCTGGCGAACGACTTGCCCGCGGTGAAGATCCGGACCGGGCCGGCCAGGCCCTTGCGGCTGACCCGCCCCTGGACCAGGCCGCGGATCATGTAGAAGACCGAGGAGATCCCCTCGACCGTGTCCTCCAGGCCGCGACGGATCGACTGCGGCACGCTCTGCGGCGGCAGGAGCAGCGTCCGCGGCGTCAGCGCGACGCCCAGGAACGGGTACGGCCAGTCGGCCCGCCGCCGCATCATCAGCTCGACCGGCTGGGTCTGGCCGGCGACCTGGAGCCGCACCGGCCCCAGCGGCAGCATCTGGAGCGTCTGCACGACGTCGGCCCAGTTCCCGACCTTCTCGTCGCCGGGGGGCCCGGCCAGCTTGAGCGTCTCGGCCTTCTTCCAGGGGTCGAAGCCCGGCTTGGCCTTGCCCTTATCCTTGGGCGCGGGTTCGGGGAAGGTGACGGCCAGGACCTCGGCCCCCGGCTTGATGCCGGCCATCTCGGCGGGCGAGCCGGGCACGATGGCGGCGACCCGTCGCGCGAGGCCATAGGCCAGGCCCAGCCCCGGCACGTCGAGCATCGAGTCGCGCACGCCGGGCCAGGGGGGCGAGTCGTCGGTCGTCGCCGTCAACGTCTCGACGGCCCCCCCGTCGCGGCGGACCTTGAACGTCGTCGGCTCGCCGGCCCGCTCGAAGCAGAGGAACGGCAGGCGGACCGGGTCGAAGTCCTCGTGGCCGTCGACGGCCAGGATCGTGTCCCCCTTGCGGAAGCCGGCCTTCGCCGCGGGCGAATCGCCGCGGATCGAGGCGACCGGCCCGATCGCCATCCGCACCCCCAGGCCGACGAAGACGTTGGGCGCGACCGGCACGACGACCCGCGCCGGCGTCGCCCCCTTACCCTTGCCCTTGCTCCCTTCGGGTTCGCGCTCGACGACGACGGCGAGGGCCTTGCCGCCGAGCCGCGCCAGGACGCGCTGGAGGTCCAGGTACGAGGCCACCGCCGTGCGGGGGCCCTGCTCGGGGCCCACGGCGACGATCCGGTCGCGGGGCCGGAACGCCGGGGCGGGCCCCTCGCGGCCGGGCAGGTCGGCCAGGACATCGTCGACGACGAGGTCGCGGCTCGGGACGACGCCGACCTCGGGCATCCAGTCGCCGGGGGAGAGGCGGGGCTGGATGTCGAACGACAACGGGCCGTCGCGGCCGGGCCGACGGACCTCCAGCCGGAGCGACTCGCCGGCGCCGCTGAAGGCGGCGGCCATGCGCAGGTCCTGGAAGGTCAGGTCCTTGGTCCGGCCGTTGAGGGCGACGATCTCGTCGCCGGGCCGCAGGCCGGCCTCGTAGGCCGGCGAACCGGGCAAGACGACCTCGATGTCCGGCGGGATGTACTCCATGCCCCACTTGTAGGCGAAGACGAAGCAGGCCAGGCCGAGGATCACGTTCATGATCACCCCGGCGGCCATGATCGCCATCCGCGCCCCGACCGGCTTGTTGCTGAAGGCGCGCGGGTCGCTCGTGCGTTCCCCCTCCCCGCCCTCCTCGCCGAGCATCTTGACGTAGCCCCCCAGCGGCAACGCCCCCAGGACGTACACCGTCTCGCCGACCCGACGCTGGAAGAGCCGCAGGCCGAAGATGTCGAAGCCGATGGCGAACTTCTCGACCTTGACGCCGGCGCGCTTGGCCACGACGAAGTGGCCGAGCTCGTGCAGGAAGATGACCAGGCCCAGGCCCAAGGCCACCAGGGCGTACTGGCCGAAGGTGCCCAGGAAGCTGCTCAATGTCGCCAACGGCCTACCTCCCGCCGCGCCCAGGCGTCGACCCTCCACAGGTCATCGAGGCTGGGCGTCGCGTCAAACGGATGATGATCCAGCGCCGCGCGGCAGGCGCGGGGGATGTCGAGGAAGCCGATCGTGCCGGCCAGGAACCGCCCGACCGCCGCCTCGTTGGCCGCGTTGAGCGCCGCCCCGGCCGTGCCGCCGCGTCGCAGGACCTCGAAGCCCAGCCCCAGCGCCGGGAACGTCTCGCGGTCCGGCGGCTCGAAGTGCAAGGCGACGGCCCTCGACAGGTCGAGCCTCGGACACGGGCCGGCGACGCGATCGGGATAGGTGAACGCATATTGAATCGGCAATCGCATGTCCGGCGGCGAGAGCTGCGCCACCACGCTGCCGTCGACGAACTCGACCATCGAGTGCACGACGCTCTCGGGGTGGACGACCACCTCGATCTGGTCCGGCTCCAGGCCGAAGAGCCACCGCGCCTCGATGACCTCGAGCGCCTTGTTCATCAGGGTGGCCGAGTCGATCGTGATCTTCGGGCCCATCTGCCAGGTCGGGTGCCGCAGCGCCTGCTCGGGCGAGACGTCGGCCAGCTCCCGCGCCGACTTGCCCCGGAACGGCCCGCCGGAGCTCGTCAGGATCACCCGACGGACCTCCGAGGCCTTCCCGGATCGCAAGGCCTGGAAGATCGCCGAGTGCTCGCTGTCGACCGGCAGCAGGTCCGCCCCCCGCCGCGCCGCCAGCCCGGTGATCAGCGGGCCGCCGACGACCAAGGCCTCCTTGTTCGCCAACGCGACCGTCTTGCCCGCCTCGAGCGCCGCCCAGGTCCCTTGCAGGCCCGCGGCGCCGACGATCGCCGTCAGGACGCGGTCGGTCTCGGGGTCCTGGACCATCCGGATCACGCCGTCGAGGCCGACGAGGAGCTCCGTCCCCGTGCCGCGCAGTTGCCCGTCGACCCGCGCGGCCGCCTCCGGGTCGGTCAGGGCGATGAACCGCGGCCGGTGGGCCTTCGCCTGCTCGATCAGCTCGTCGGAGCGGCTGTGGGCGCTGAGCCCGAAGGCGCGGAGCCTCGCCCCGCCGTCGTGGCCGACGACGTCCAACGCGCTGCGGCCGACCGAGCCGGTCGAGCCGAGGATCACGATGTTGCGGGCCTTGCCCGTCGTCGTCGGCACGCCTCGTCGCCCCGTCCCCTTCCGAGTTCGCGGTTCGCCCCGACCCTCGCGACCGAAGCCCTGATTGTAGGACCCCCGCCCGCCCCCGACAAGCCGCCGCGCCATCGACCCTTGCGATCGAACATGAACGGTGGGTTCGTTCGGCGCGAGCCGGGCCGGAGCCGAGGTGACTCGGATTCGCGCCGCGACCGGCCAACATCCAACGTCCATCCGCCAACCACCATCTCTCCCAGACCCTCCATCCCCCTGTTGGCTTCGTTTCGCGCCGCGGCCGCGCGTCCCAAGTGGCTTTGATTTGCAACGCGGCCCCCGCTCCCGCTCTCCCGGATGAGCCCTTGCAGATCCCCCAATATCCCCAACTTTGGGTTCGTTTTGGCGGAAAACGGGCCTGGGGGCCGTTGGGTTCGTTCGGCGCCGCGGGACTTGCGTCGTACAAATCCCCCAGAACGTCCAGGATGCCGTGGGTTCGTTTGTGCGCAGGCCGTTGCCTCCCGCGACCTCGCCCCAGTTCCTTCGCCACCCGAAGTGGCTTTGTTTCGCGCCACGGGGTGCCTCGACACGGGTCGGGAATGTGAACGAAATTGACCATCGAATCCTCGTCTCATCCGTCTCAACCCGGGATTCGTCTCGCCCGTCGACCGCTCCGCGACCCGTCGCGGCCCGGAGTGGTTGGGGCGCGCACGAGTCCCCTCCCGGCGCCGGCCCTCTACCCTATCCAGTTGGAATTCCGGGCCGGAACCGGCGGGAATTCCGCGCCGGCGGGCCATTTTCTCCGAGATCGGCCGACGGGTCCGTGCCGGCGTCCCTCTTCCTAAACCCGAAGCGCAAGTTTTGAGGTTGCGCTATTTCCGGAGGCGAAAAAGCCTGAAAAACCGGGGGGTTTGCTCTGAAAATGGATCGCGAGTCGCTCCTGGGTGGGGTGGAGTGGAGTGGGTGGCACGCCCTGCAAGGGCGTGGTCCCCGGGCCCAGCCACGCCCTTGCAGGGCGTGCCACCCGTTTTCATGGGGTCGGGTGAGGCCAGGAATCGACTCATGAGAGTGTTCGGCATTGGGAGGGCACGAGGCGTCGCAATTCCATCCCCCCCTGGGGTCGGAGAAATCGCGATTTTCCCGGGAAATCCGCTTGTTGGCGCCCGAAAAAAGCGCAACCTCAATACTTGCGCTTCGGGTTAGGAAGAGGGAGCCAGCCTCGCCCACCGACCCGGGCCCTTCCGCCGATCGATCAGCCGGAACGGCCCACGAGGGCCGTGTCAGCACCCAGGGCGAACGCACGTGTTTCGCAAATCCTTGTCCTGCAAGGATTTGCAATCTAGTGCACGGAATTCAACTAGTCGCAAGTTCTTTGCAGACAAGGATTTGTGAATTAGATGCGTTTGCCCTGTGTCAGCACCGGAGAGGTCGGGGTAGAATCGGCAGAGGCGATGCCTCCTCCCAGTGCCGAGTGGTCATGATGAAGCGTTTCTTCTCGACGAGCCCGAGCTACCTCCAATCGATCCAGGGCCTCCACCGCCTCCATTCCCTCGCGCCGGAAGGCCGCGACGAATCGCCGGAGGCGGACGAGGTCCGCGACGGTCTCGAACACGCCTGGCGAATGCTGTCGGAGGTCGAGAAGAAGCGGATCACCGGCCTCTCCGAAGACCTCGATTCGCTCGGCGGGCCCCCTCGCCACGCCCGGCCGATGGAGCCCGAGGCGAATCGAGGACTGGTCGAGGCCGACGAGGCACGGCAGGCGGGCGAATGGGATTGCGCCCTGGAACTCCTCCGGCGCTGGGGCGAGTACGTCGAGCCCGTGACCTTGTCGCGCCTGCGCGGCGACATCTGGCAGGAGGCCGGCGACCCGGATACGGCGGCGATCTTCCTCGGGCACGCCGAGGATCTGGCCCGGGATGACGACGGCGTGACCGTTCCGGATGGGGGGACGGCGATGCCGCTTCGTTGAATCGCCCCGGACAGGCCGGGTTCGGGCATCGCCCCTCAGGCGTCGAGGTGGCGGTGGAGGTGCTCGAGCAGCTCGGTGAGGATGACGGGCTTGGTGAGGAAGTCGTCGGCGCCGGCGCGGCGGGCGGCGGAGCGGCCGCCGGGGGTGGCGTTGGCGGAGAGGGCGAGCACGGGGATGCCGCGGGTGCGGGCGTCGGCCTTGAGGCGGCGGGTGGCCTCGACGCCGTCGAGCACCGGCATCATCAGGTCCATGATCACCGCCTCGGGCTGGAAGGCGCGGACGAGGTCCAGCGCCTCCTGGCCGTTGGTGGCGGCGCGGCAGTCGAAGCCCAGGCGCTTCAGCAAGGCGCAGAGCGCCCAGCGACTGTTCGGGTCGTCCTCGACGATCAGGACGCGCCGGCCGCTCGACGTCCCGAGGTTCGGGCGTTGGCTGGTCATCATGGCGGTCATCGTCCTTCCGCATCCAGGCCGCTGGATGCCCCCCGGCGCGGCGATTGCTGGTCAAGGCGTCCGTCGTCGTGGTACAGTGCAACTCGGATACCAAATCACGAGCGGGGCGGCGCGGCCCGTCGGCCCCGGGGAGGTCGAAGCCATGTCGCGGACGACGAAGGGCGGGCGCGGGCGGGCGGCCCGGGCGGCCTTGGCGGCGGTCGTGGTCCTGATGGCCGCCGGGAGGGCCCACGCGCAACTCGGCGCCGACTACATCACGCCGTTCAGCGCCATGGGGCCGGGCTACTACGGCAGCCCGTTCGCCAACTTCAGCCCCGGCTACTTCGGGGCCTTCGGCTTCGCCGGGCCCGGCTACTTCGCCGGCTCGCCGTTCGCCAACCCCAACGTCACCGCCATCCCGTACACGACGATGGGCTTCGGCCTGCCGTACATGGGCTACGGCTATGGCTACGGCTTCGGGCCCGGCTACGGCTACGGCCTCGGCCCCTTCAACGGCGGCTACGGCTACGGCTACGGCGCGATGAGCGCCACCAACGTCGACCTCGCCAACGCGCGGGCGGCGCAGGCGTACGGCTCGGCGGCCCTGACCGAGCAGCAGGCCGTCGGCACGATGCTGAACAACTACCGGATGCTCCAGGCGATGTCGCCGTTCCAGACCTACATCAACACGGCGACCGCCATGCCGACCCGGGCCCACTACCAGCGCCAGCGGCAGGCCCCGGCGCGGGCGCCGATGCCGCGCGAGAAGGTCATCGGCGACGACGGCAAGGTCCTCTGGCCCAAGGGCACCCCCCGCGACGCGGACCTCGACGCGCAGCGCGAGGCCGCCGAGAAGGCCGTGGCCGTCGTCGCCCGCCAGCACCGCGTCGACGGCCAGGCGACGGTGGCCGACACCATCGACGCCGAGCGCAAGGTCTCGACCTTCGGCCGCGCCGCCCTGGCCAAGCTCCGCGAGTCCAACGCCCCGAACGTCGCCGACTTCGAGCACTTCCTCCGGAGCCTCGACCACAACGTCCAGGGCCTCGCCGACGCCGCCCCCGCCCCCGCCGCCAACGGCAACGGCCGGCCCACCCCGCCCCCCACCGGCGACACCCGGCCGGCCAACAACCCCAAGACCGCCGGCGACGTCCTCCGCGACACGGTCAAGGACCAGGGCAAGCCGTGAGGGCCTCGTTCCCCCCTCGCCCCACTGGGGCGAGGGGGGAAGGGCGCAGACCCTGGCCGCTGGCGGGTCGTCGGGGCCCGTGCTAGGATCAGACGGTCGGGGGGGCAGCCCGCGACGGCGCGGCGGCCTCCGTCCCGAGGGCGGCAACCAGGGAGGTCCAGTCATGTCGAGGGCGACACCATGGCCCCGGCGCGCGGCCGGGGCGGCACTGGCGGCGGTCGCGTGGCTGGCCGTCGGCCACGAGGCCGGGGCGCAGTTCGGGCCGGGGTACATCACGCCGTTCAGCAACCTCGGTCCGGGGTACATCACGCCGTACAGCAACCTCGGCCCGGGCTACTTCGGCGGGTCGCCGTATTCGAGCCCGTACGTCACGGCCACGCCGTACGACGGCTACGCGCCGCAGCTCCAGGCGATGGCGCAGCAGCAGGTGCTGGCCGCGACGTTCGCCGTCGGCATGATGCAAGCGGTGCCGCAGCACCGGATCTACTACAACACGACGTCGGCCTTGCCCAGCCACGCGCACTACCACCGCCAGCGACAGGAGGCGCCGCGGCCGCCGTTGGGGCGCGACGAGGTCCTCGGCCGCGACGGCGCCGTGCGCTGGCCGGCGAGCACGCCCCGGGGCCCGGAGTTCGACGCGAAGCGGAGGGCCGCCGACGAGGCGGTCGCGGCCGTCGTCCGCGAGCACGCCGCCAGCGACCGCGCCACCGTCGCCCTGAGCGTCGACGCCGTGCAGAAGGCCGCCGCCTTCGGCAACGCCGCCCTCGACGACCTGCGCGCGAACGACCCGAAGGCCGTCGCCGACTTCGAGTACTTCCTCCGGAGCCTCGACCACAACATCCTCCTGCTGGCCGACCCCCCCACGCCCGCCGCCGCGACCCCTTGAGCCCCCGGACCCGTCGCCGCAACATCATGGCGCCCCGGCTGGTTGCAACCAGCCGGGGCGTTTCGGTTTCTGGCGCGACGGGCGGGAGACGTGACCTAGAGTTGATTCGATCCTGGCGGCGTGGGGGCGGCCTCTGAGGAGGTGAGGGCGATGGGGACGACGTTGATCCCGGTCCTGATCGGCGTGGCGGTGATCGTGCTGGTCGGGGCGCTGGGGCTGGTGATGGCGCAGTCGGGCGGCTCGGCGGCCGAGCAGCGGCTCGACGAGATCTCGGGACGTCGCAAGGCGTCGAAGGCCGACCCGGCGCAGGGCATGCTGCTGCGGCCGCCGGCGCTGGACCTCGGCGGCGCGAAGCGTTGGGCCGGGTTCCTGCCGAGTTTCGAGGGGCTGAGCCGGCTCTACGAGCAGGCCGACGTGAACCTGCCGTTCCCGCAGTTCGTGGCGATCGCCGCGGTGCTCGCCGGGCTCGGCGGCGTCGCGGCGTACCTCACCGGGGCGCCGCTGGTGGCGGTGCCGGCCGGCGCCCTGTCGATGGGCGTGCTGCCGCTGTTCTGGCTGGTGATGCGGAAGAAGAAGCGGGTCAAGACGTTCACGTCGCAGATGCCCGACGCGTTGGAGCTGGTGGCGCGGGCGCTGCGGGCCGGGCACGGCCTGGCCTCGGGGCTCAACGTCGTCGCCGACGAGATGCCGGCGCCGATCGCGCACGAATTCGGCCGGATCTTCGAGGAGCAGAACCTGGGCATCCCGCTGGAGGACGCGCTGCGCGGGCTCTCGGAGCGGGTGCCGACGATGGACGTGCGGTTCTTCGTCACCGCGGTGGTCATCCAGCGGGCCACCGGCGGCGACCTGGCCGAGGTGCTCGACAAGATCGGCCGGATCATCCGCGAGCGGTTCCAGATCCACGGCCAGGTCCAGGCCCTGACCGCCGAGGGCCGGCTCTCGGGCGTCGTCCTGCTGGCGATGCCGCCGTCGCTGCTGGGGTTCATCCACCTGACCAACCCGGATTACGTCCGCCTGCTGTTCACGACGCCCGTCGGCGTCAAGATGCTGACCTTCGCCGGCGTGATGCAGGTCGTCGGCGCCGTCGCGATCAAGAAGATCATCACGATCAAGGTGTGAGGCGATGAACTGGGAAGTCTTCGTCCCGATCGGCACGTTCCTGGCGATGTCGCTGGCCGTCTGGGGCATCCTGTCGGCCGTGGCCGAGCGCCGCTCGCGCGCCGCCGACCGGCTCGACCGCATCCTCCGCGCCACCGCGGCGCGGACCGGCCCCTCGACCCTGCTGCGGCAGCAGGACAAGCTCCAGGCCCTGGTCGCCAAGGCGGCGCCGGCGCTGTCGAAGCCCTTGCGGCCGACCGACGAGGCCGAGCTGGGCAAGCTCCGGCTCAAGCTCCTGAACGCCGGCTTCCGCGGCGAGCAGGCGGTGCAGGTCTACCTCGGCATCAAGTTCCTGGCGCTGGTCATCGCGCTGGCGATCGCCGTGCCGGTGGTCTACACGAAGCTCGGCTTCGGCCAGAAGGGGATCGCCTACACGATCGTCGGCGGCGCGCTGGGGTTCTACATCCCCGGCCTCGTGCTCGGCATCATCAAGAAACAGCGGTCCGAGGCGATCTTCCTCGGCCTGCCCGATGCGCTCGACCTCTTGGTCGTCTGCGTCGAGGCCGGCCTGGGGCTCGACGCGGCGATGCGGCGGGTGGCCAGCGAGCTGGTCGGCTCGTGCCCGGTGCTCTGCGAGGAGATCGCCATCGCCAACTTCCAGCTCCAGATGGGCCGGACCCGCAAGGACGTGCTCCACGACCTCGGCACCCGGACCGGCGTCAACGACATGCGCGCCCTGGCCGCGGTGCTCATCCAGGCCGAGCGGTTCGGCTCGAGCATCGCCACGGCGTTGCGCGTCCAGTCCGACTCGATGCGGACCCGACGCCGCCAGCTCGCCGAGGAGCGCGCCGCCAAGACGGCCGTCCAGCTCCTCTTCCCGCTCGTGCTGTTCATCTTCCCCGGCATCTTCGTCGTCCTGGTCGGCCCCGCGGCCATCCAGATCATGAACTCTATTATGAGCTAATGTGGATTTGTAGGAACGATCCGAACCCCGTACCACTCGCCGAGAGCGAGGTGCACCGTGACCAAGACCCACGCGATCCAGTCGATCCCGTTCGGCGAGCTGCCCGCGCGGCGGCGGTGGCGGGCCCACGCCTTCGCCATCGTGGCCCTGGGCCTCCTGATGACCCCGTTCATCCACGACGGCACGATGATCCTGCTGGCCCGCTGGCAGTCGATCTTCGGGCCGACGCCGGCCGTCGAGACCCCGTTCCTCGACGCCCTGACCGAGACCTGGTCGTCGTCGTACCGCGCCCTCGACCGGGGCTCGACCCACGCCTTCCGCAACGTCCCCTGGAGCCCCGCGACGGTGCTCGGCGTCGGCGGCGTCTGGGTCGTCGTCGCCTGCCGGCTCCTCATGCAACGCCACTGACGCTATGATGGGGCGGTCGTCGCGACGACACCGACACGCCCCGAGACGGGACCACCCCCATGAGCACGGACGCCGACGCCGAACCCGCCGGCTTCGAGGACGCCCTCGACGCCCTGGAGCGCACCGTCGAGGGCCTCGAGGCCGGCGACCTCGGCCTCGACGCCGCCCTGGGCGAGTACGCCCGCGGCGTCCGCCTGCTCGCCCGCTGCCGCTCGCTGCTCGACGCCGCCGGGCGCTCCGTCGCGCTCTTGACCGGCGTCGCCGCCGACGGCACGCCGATCACCGCCCCCTTCGACGACGCCGCCACCGACGGCCGCCCCGACGCGGAGGCCGCGTCGACATGAACACGACCGAACCGGCCGTCACGATCCCGCCCGAGGCGCTGGCCGATTTCTGCCGGCACCACCACATCCGCCGGCTGGCGCCCTTCGGCTCGGTCCTCCGCGACGACTTCGGTCCCGACAGCGACGTCGATGTCCTCGTCGCCTTCCACCCCGGCCACTCGCCCGGCCTGGCCACCTTCGACATCGAGGACGAGCTCTCCCGGCTCCTCGGCGGCCGTCGCGTCGACCTCGTCAAGGAACACGTCCTCAACCCCCGCCTCCGCGACCGCATCCTCGCCTCCGCCCGGGTGCAGTATTCGGTCGCAGAATGACGCGGGCATCGATTCGCGCCGGCCCAACTTTGCATTGCAAAGTTTTTTTCCGATGCCGGGTGGACAATCGGGCGTGCGATGTCAACAATAGGCGGGTCGCCGGGCGCGGGCCGGCGGGGACGGAGGGGAGGAAGGAGGGTCGGTCAGGATGGCCGGCCGCCCCGATCGTCGGCCGGCCCGTCGCGTCGAGTCGAGGCCCCTCATTCCGCCCATGACGCGTCTCCAGCAGCCGACCGCGGCGCCCGACCTCGCCGAGTTCCTCGCGGATGCCCGGCGGCGGGTCGACGAGGCCCTGGCGCGGGCGTTGCCCGGGGCCGACGACGCCGGCGGCTGCCCGTCGCGGCTGGCCGAGGCGCTGCGGTATTGCCTGCTCGGCGGCGGCAAGCGGCTGCGGCCGGTGCTCGCCCTGCTGGCCGCCGATGCGTGCGGGGCCGACCTGGAGGTGGCGTTGCCGTCGGCGGTCGCCTTGGAGATGGTCCACACGTACTCGCTGGTCCACGACGACCTGCCGAGCATGGACGACGACGACCTCCGCCGCGGCCGGCCGACCTGCCATAAGAAGTTCGACGAGGCGACGGCCGTGCTGGCCGGCGACGGGCTGTTGACCCTGGCCTTCGAGGTGATCGTCCGCGGCACCCGGCCCGCCGAGGCGGCCGTCGGCTGCGTGCGGGCCTTGGCCGAGGCGGCCGGGCCGGCGGGGATGGTCGGCGGCCAGATGGCGGACCTGGAGGCCGAGGGGCGCACGGACGGCACCGTCGCGGCGCTCGAGGCGATCCACCGGCGCAAGACCGGCGCGCTCCTCCGGGCCGCGCTCCGCATGGGGGCGATTGCGGCGCAGGCGCCCGAACCGACCGTGCGGGCGCTCGAGGCGTATGGTCAAGGGATCGGCCTGGCGTTCCAGATCGTCGACGACCTGCTCGACGTCGAGGGGGACGAGGCGAAGCTGGGCAAGCGGGTCGGCAAGGATTCGGCGTTAGGAAAGTGGACGTACCCCGGTTTCCTGGGTATCGAGGGCTCGCGGGCGAAGGCCCGACAGGTGGCCGAAGGGGCGATCGCCGCCCTCGAGCCCCTGGGGGGGCGGGGGGCCCGCTTGCGGGCCCTGGCGTGGGATCTTTTGGAAAGGGACCGCTGATGACCGGCGCGCTATTGCCCAAGATCGGCCGCCCGGCCGACCTCAAGACGCTGTCGGAGACGGAGCTCGAGCGGCTCGCGGGCGAGATGCGCGACGAGCTGATCGGCGTCGTCGGCCGCCGCTCGGCCCACTTCGCCAGCAACCTCGGCGTCGTCGAGCTCTGCCTGGCCCTCCACCTGACCTTCGACTTCACCAAGGACCGCCTGATCTGGGACACCGGCCACCAGATCTACCCCCACAAGCTCATCACCGGCCGCGCCGACAAGTTGCACACGATCCGGACCAAGGGGGGCCTGATGGGCTACCCCAACCCCGCCGAGAGCGGCTTCGACCTGTTCATGACCGGCCACGCCGGCTGCGCCGCGTCGACGGCGCTGGGCCTGAAGGCCGGCGACGACCTGTTGGGCCACCCCGAGCGCCACGCCGTCGCCGTCGTCGGCGACGGCGCCTTCCCCTCGGGCATCGTCTTCGAGGCGCTGAACAACGCCGGCGGCCTGAAGGCGAAGTCCCTGGTCATCCTCAACGACAACAAGATGTCGATCTGCCCCCGCGTCGGCGGCCTGGCCTACTACCTCGACAAGTGCCGGATGACCGCGACGTATACCGACCTGAACAAGCGCATCCGCAAGCTCCTGCCCGCGATCCCGCTCGTCGGCGACCAGGCCGACCGCTGGCTCCAGCAGGTCAAGGACGCGATCAAGGCGTCGTTGCACGGCGGGATGCTGTTCGAGGAGCTGGGCTTCGCCTACATCGGCCCGATCGACGGCCACGACCTGAAGACCCTCCGGCGCTACCTCGAGAAGGTCAAGGAGATGGACGGCCCGGTCTTGCTCCACGTCCTGACCGACAAGGGGCACGGCTTCGAACCGGCGATGAAGGACCCGGTCAAGTACCACGCCCCCGCCCCCTTCCGACGCGACGAGGACGGCATCATCCCGCTCAAGACCTCGTCGAGCCGCGCCTACACCGACGCCGTCAGCGGCGCCCTGTTCGACGCCATGGGCCGCGACCCGCGGGTCGCCGTCCTGACGGCGGCGATGTGCGAGGGGAACAAGCTCCAGAAGGTCCGCGAGACGTACCCCGGCCGCTTCTTCGACGTCGGCATCTGCGAGAGCCACGCCGTCGCCTTCGCCGCCGGCATGGCCAAGGCCGGCGCGCGGCCGGTCGTCGACATCTACAGCACGTTCCTCCAGCGCTCCTTCGACCAGATCTTCCAGGAGGTCGCGCTCCAAGATCTACCCGTCGTCTTCACCCTCGACCGCGCCGGCCTCGTCGGCTCCGACGGCCCCACGCACCACGGCTCGTTCGACATCTCTTATATGCGGATGTTCCCCAACATGGTCGTCATGGCCCCCGGCGACGCCAAGGACGTGGCGCCGATGGTCGACTTCGCCCTCGGCCACGATTCGCCCGTGTCGATCCGCTACCCGAAGGCGAACCTCGAGACGATCGACCGCGAGGCGCAGCCGATCGAGCTGGGCCAGGCCGAGATCCTCGAGTGGGAGACCGACGGCGCCCTGGTCGCCTTCGGCACGACGGTCGCCACCTGCCTTCGGGTCGCCGAGCGGCTCCGGCAGCGGCACGGCCTGCGGGTCGGCGTCATCAACGCGCGGTTCGCCAAGCCGCTCGACAGGGCGACGATCCTCAAGGCCGTCGAGGAGTGCGGGTTCGTGCTGACGGTCGAGGAAGGGTGCCTCGCCGGCGGGTTCGGCTCGGCGGTGCTCGAGGCCGCCAACGACGCCGGGCTCTCCACCAGCCACGTCCGACGCCTCGGCCTGCCCGACCGCTTCGTCCTCCACGCCGAGCGCGACGAGCAGCTCGCCGAGGTCGGCCTCGACGTCGACGGCATCGCCGCCAGTGCCCTCGACCTCGCCCGCGCCGTCGGCCTCTCCACCGAGGTCGTCGCCGAGGAGGGGCGCTGGGTCGGCTGATCGCCGGTACAATAGGGGGACACTCTTCGTAGGGTCCGCTCTTGCGGACCTCCTCGATTCACCAATCCGAAGAGGTCCGCAATAACGGACCCTACAGAGGGCAATCCCGGCGATATCGTGGGGCTCGTCCATCCGGTCGCGAGCGCAAACGATGGCCAAGGACCAAGAGGCGACGCGCACCGCTCGGACCCTGGCCGTCGCCGTGCTCGGCAACGGCACGCGGCCGGAGATCGCCGCCGAGGCGGATCGCCTCGCCGAGGCCATCGGCACTTGCCCCGGCCTGCGCCTGGCGTGCGTCGACCTGGGGGCCGACTCCGACCTCTCGGGCCTGCCGGCCGACATCGCGCTGGTGCTCGGCGGCGACGGCACCTTGCTCCACACGGCGCGACGGATGGGGGACCGGCCCACGCCGGTCCTCGGCGTCAACCTCGGCCGGCTCGGCTTCCTCGCCGACCTGGACCCTTCCGGGTTCCTCGACCACCTCTGCGACCTCGCCGACCGCCGCTACACGATCGACAACCTCATGACCCTCGCCTGCACCCTCTCGCGCAAGAACGGGCCCTCCCAGTCCTTCCGCGGCCTCAACGACGTCGTCCTCCGCGCCGCGCCGTTCTTCCATCTATTAGAGATCGGCTTGTCGATCGATGGCGAAAGCGTGATGACGTATCGCGGCGACGGCCTGATCGTGGCGACGCCCGTCGGCTCGACCGGCCACAGCCTCTCGGCCGGCGGGCCGATCCTGCCGCACGACGCCCACATGTTCGTCGTCACGCCGATCTGCCCGCACACGCTCACCCAGCGCCCGTTGGTCGACTCGACCCACAAGGTCTTCGACATCACCCCCCGCGGCGCGAATGCCTCCGTCGTCCTCGTCGTCGACGGCCAGGTCCAGGTCCCGCTCGAGCCCGGCGACCGCGTCACCGTCCGCCGCGGCGACAGTCCCTTCCCCCTCGTCCGCCTCCCCGGCCACAGCTTCTACCGCACCCTCCGCGACAAGCTCGGCTGGGGCACCGTCCCCCCCGGCGACCGCGGCGTCGCCGTCGAGTCGTGATCGTGATCCCGTAGCAATCCCGCGAGTCGACGCATAGTCTGGGTGTCACGGGTTCGGCTTCGAACCCGTGCGCCGCCGGCATGGCCGAGCCGGCACGGGTTCGAAGCCGAACCCGCGGCACCCGACGCCGGACCTCCGTGGCCTGGGGGGCCATCCGTGAAGCGTCGCCTGGACCAATTCGTGCTGATCCTCGCGACCGCCGGCCTTTGCTGGCTGGGCATGCAGGCCGTCCACGAGTTGGGCCACGTCCTGGCGGCCCTCGCCGGGGGCGAGTCGGTCCGCAAGGTGGTCCTCCACCCAATGGCCATCTCGCGCACCGACGCCTCGCACGATCGCCATCCGTTGCTGGTGATCTGGGGCGGGCCAATCGCCGGGGTCGTGCTCCCGCTCGCCGCGCTGGCCGTCGCGAGGGCGTTGCGATCCGGCCTGTTCTATCTCTTCCAGTTCTTCGCCGGGTTCTGCCTGATCGCCAACGGCGCCTATCTCGGCGTAGGCTCGTTCGTCGGCGTCGGCGACGCTGGCGACCTGCTCCAGCACGGCGCCCCGCAAGGGTTGCTGATCCTCTTCGGCCTCCTTTGCTTCCCCGCCGGCCTCATCCTCTGGAACGGCCTCGGCCCCCACTTCGGCCTGGGCGCGTCGCGGGGCCGGGTCGATCGTTGCGCCGTCTTATGGTCGCTCGGCCTCCTCCTCGTCATCGTGCTGGCTGAGGTCGTCGCTGGGAGCCGGTGATCCGACCGGCCGGCGAGGGGCTCAGTGGTCGTGGTCGGTCTCGGTCACAAGACCTTCCGGGGACACGAAGACCTTTACCTGGCACCAGGTCCACTTCGTGTAGTACCACGACTCCGAGCCGTCCGGGCGGCGATTCATGGAATGGGGAGTACCGAGGAGCGCGGCAACCTGACCCCTCGTCATCCCCCGTTGAACCTTGGCAAGCCGCGACAGCGAGGCTCCGTGACCTTCCCAGTACCACAGGCCAAGGGCGAGCGACGACCCGACGGGTACGAGGATCGCGAGCACGCCCGTGATGATGACGCGACCGGTCTTGGAGAGCATCCGCGCCTCCGTCGTGGGCCGGGTGGCCTGGGTCTCGTCCTCGAGTCTTGTAGGGCGTGTGCAACACGCCGTCTTCCCATGTTCGCCGAAAAACGGCGTGTTGCACACGCCCTACGGGGTTCAGGCGAGGATCGGCTTGATGACCTCACCGTGCACGTCGGTCAGGCGGCGGTCGATGCCGTTGTGGCGGAAGGTGAGGCGGCGGTGGTCGATGCCGAGGAGGTGGAGGGCGGTGGCGTGGAGGTCGTAGCCGGAGGAGGGGTCCTCGGCGACGCGGAAGGACCACTCGTCGCTCTGGCCGTGGGACGCGCCGCCGCGGATGCCGCCGCCGGCGAGCCAGGAGGTGAAGGCGAAGGGGTTGTGGTCGCGCCCTTTGCCCCCTTGCGAGCAGGGCATGCGGCCGAACTCGGTGGTCCAGAGGACGAGGGTCTCGTCGAGCAGGCCGCGGGCCTTGAGGTCGCGGAGGAGGGCCGCGGCGGGGCGGTCCATGCTGCGCCCCATCGCGCCGTGGTCGCGGGCGATGTCCTCGTGCGAGTCCCAGTTCCGCCGCGGGAAGCCGTTGTCGGCGCCGCTCCAGACCTGCACGAACCGCACCCCGCGCTCGACCAAGCGGCGCGCGATCAGGCAATTGCGGCCGAAGTCCTCGGTGGTCGGGTCGTCCAGGCCGTAGAGCGCCCGCGTCGCGGCCGATTCCCGGGAGATGTCGAGCACCTCCGGCGCGCTCAGTTGCAGGCGGGCCGCTAATTCATAGGAGGCGATCCGCGCATCGAGCCGCGAGTCCCCCTCGCGACCGTCGCGGTGCTCGCGGTTGAGCCGTTCGAGCAGCGCGAGCCCCTCGCGCTCGGCGTCCTTCGAGGTCGCGAACGGCGCATCCTCCGGCGGCATGAGGTCGAAGATCGGCCGCTTGGCGCCGGGGCGGACCATCGTCCCCTGGAAGGTGGCCGGAAGGAACCCCGAGCCCCAGTTGGCCGGGCCGTTGGGGGCGAACCCGCGCGCGTCGGGGAGGACGACGAACGTCGGCAGGTTTTCATTCGAACTCCCGAGCCCGTACGCGACCCACGCCCCCATGCTCGGGAAGCCCGGCAGCACGAACCCCGTCGCCTGCAAGAACGTCGCCGGCCCGTGCACGTTCGACTTCGACGCCATCGAATGCACGAACGCGATGTCGTCCACGCATCGGGCGATATTTGGGACGAGGTCGCTGATATATTTGCCGCATTCCCCGTGCGGGCGCCACTTCCAGGGGCTCTTCATCACCGCCCCGGGCACGCTCTGGAACAGCTCGACCTTGCCGCCCGGGTCGAACTTCTCGCCGTGCTTCTCGATCAACTTCGGCTTGTAGTCGAACGTGTCGCACTGGCTCGCCGCGCCCGACATGAACAGTTGAATGACCCTCGTCGCTTTGGCGCGATGATGTAACCCCCCATTGAACTCCGCCCTCGGCCGCTCCACCCCCTCGTCCGCGGCGAGCAACCCCTCGCTCCCGAGCAAGTGCGCCAGCGCGATCCCTCCCAGCCCGCCGCCGAGCCGCCAGAGGAACTCGCGACGATCGATCGCGTTGGGATACATGGCCATGTCCCTCTCGGCGGTGAGGTCCCTGTCAGTCGCGGACCCTCGCCACCACGTACTTCGGTTTGGCCGAACGACGCCCGTCGACGAACTCGACGCGGAACGTGCGGTCGTCGATCCACGTGAGCGGGAACGGCACATCTCCGTGCTCGACGTCCGGGGTGCTGTACCCCTCGGCGATCACCCGGTTGCCCGTGAGCCAATCCCAATCCATGAGCTTCGTCCGGTGGTTCCCGCTGTGGGCCGCGCCCGCGTCGTGGAAGATGACCCGGACCGAGTGGCGCCCGCTCGGAGAGGTGAGCGTCGGGCCCTCCACCGGCGGGAAGAACGCGAGGAATCCGGACTCGAACCCGGGGATCGCCTCGCGTTGCCAGCGCCATCTCGCGGCGATCGCGAGGACGACGACGATCGCCGCGACGACGAGTTGACGCCTCAAGCTCGCCGCCCGGAACTTCGCCAGGGCCGCCGCGAGGCCGATCCCGCACAAACCTCCCGCGAGCGCGAAGACGATCACGATCGCGCCGTGCGCCGGGGCGACGAGTACACCCGCGAAACCGCCGAGGATGCTCGCCGGGACGGCCGCTCGGACGCGATACGGCGGGCGTTGAACCGCGACATCGGCCATGACGTGCCTCAATCGATGAAGACAAATTCATTCATATTGAAAATCAACCGGCACGCGGCGGACAGGCCGTGCCTGGCGGCGTAGGCGGCGAGGGCGGCGCGCTCGTCGGGTCTTGGAGGACGGCCGAGGGCGAGGAGGAAGGCGGAATCGATCTGAAGGGCGGGATCATCCGAAACACGGCGGAGGCGGTCGGCGAAGTGGCCGGCCTGGCGGAGGATGAAGGGGTCGTTGAGCAGGGCGAGGGCCTGTAACGCGGTCATGGTCGTGTTGCGGACGGGCGTGTTCGCGTTCGGGTCGGCGCAGTCGAGGGCGTCGAGGAACGGGTTCGGCACGCTGCGGACGACGAAGCGATAGACCGTCCGCCGACGGGTCGCGGGGGCGTCGACGGCCTCGGGCGCCTCGTGGTCGTAAACAGGCGAGTGGTCGTCCTTGAACCGGAAGAGCTCGAAGCCCGGCCCGCCCATCCTCGCGTCGAGCGTGCCGGCGACCGCGAGCACGGCGTCGCGCAGCTCCTCCGCGTCGAGCCGCTGCCGCGACTGCCTCCACAACAGCCGCGCGTCCGCGTCGATCGCGGCACGGCGCGGGTCGGGTCGCGAGGACTGGCGATAGACGCTGCTACAGACGATCCACCGGTGCAACCCCTTGAGCGATTGCCCGCCGTCGCGGAACTCGGCCGCGAGCCAGTCGAGCAACTCCGGGTGCGACGGCCTCGAGCCGTTGCGGCCGAAGTCGTTGGGCGTGTCCACGAGGCCGCGGCCGAAGTGGTAGTGCCAGGCCCGGTTGACGATCGACCGCCACGTCAGGGGATTGGCCCGATCGACGATCCAATCCGCCAGCGCCCGGCGGCGATTGCCTTCGAATTCAGGTTTCGAGATATCAAAAGACAGATGCGAGAGGCACGAGAGGGCGCCGGGGCCGAGCAGGTCGCCCGGCTGCTCGACGTCGCCTCGGCGGAGCAGGTGGATCGGCCGGGGGGCGTGGGGCAGGGGGGCGTAGACGAGCGGGCCGGCGGGGAGGGCCTTCCGCCCGGCGTCGGGATAGGGACGGTCGCCGCGATCGACCCCGGCGAAGACGGCCTGGAGCCGGTAATAGTCGGCCTGGGGGATCGGGTCGAATTTATGATCATGACAGCGGGCACAATGGACGGTCATGCTCACGAACGTGGACATGGTGGTCGAGACCATGTCGTCGCGATCGAGGACGCGGGTCTTCTCCTTGTCGACCGTCCCCTCGCGCAGCTCGACGTGGCCGACGAAGTCCCACGGCCCCGCGGCGATGAACCCCGTGGCGATCACCGCGTCCGGGTCGCCCGGCGCGATCACGTCGCCGGCCAGTTGCTCGCGGACGAACCGGGCATACGGCCGGTCCTCGTTCAGGGCGCGGATCACGTAGTCGCGGTACGGCCAGGCGTGGTCGCGGCGCTTGTCCTTGTCGTAGCCGTGCGTGTCGCCGTAGTGCGCCACGTCCAGCCAGTGCCGCCCCCAGCGCTCGCCGTAACGAGGCGACGCGAGCAGCCGATCGACCACCTTTTCATAAGCATCGGGCGCGGAATCCTTCAAATAGGCATCGATTTCCCCCGGCGACGGCGGCAGTCCCGTCAGGTCGAAAGTGACCCGGCGGATGAGCGTGCGACGGTCCGCCTCCGGGCTCGGCCTGACTCCTTTTCGTTCGAGCGCCGCCAGGACGAACGCATCGATCGGCGTCCGAACCCATGTTGAATCCTTGACGTCCGGCACCCTCGGCCGCTCGATCGGCCGGAACGCCCACCAGCCTGTTGCATCCGCCTTCGGCCCCCGGAGCGTCACCCCCGACGGCCAGTGCGCCCCGTCCTCGACCCACTTCCTCAAGGCCGCGACCTCTTCCCCCGACAGCGGCCTGCCCCCCTTCGGCATCTCGGGCTTCTCACCGCTGACCTTCTCGATGAGCGTGCTCTCCCCCGGCTTCCCCGGCTCGACGACCGGCCCCCCCTCGCCCCCCGCCCTCAATGCCTCGGCCGATGTCAGCGACAGCCCCCCCTTCTTCGCCCCCATGCCGTGGCACCGCACGCACCTCGCCTCCAGGATCGGCGCCACCTTCTCCCGGAACAGCTCGCCGTCCCCTCCCCGCGCGGCCGTCGTGATGGACAAGGCGATCATGCCAGCGGTTACGGGCCGCATCATGGGGCGACTCCTGAGCTGGATTCGAGCTGTCCGGAGACCGGAGCCGACTGCTCCGAGCCGACGACCGAAGGTGTGTTTCCCTGCTTCGGCAGAAGCTTGAACATGAGGATCTCTCGAAGATGACCGTCGAGGTCGGGACCTCGCCGTCGCTCGTGTCCGACGCAGGTCATCTCCCCGACGTACTCGACGAAGCCCTTCCCCGCAGCCTCGAAGAGGTGCAGGTCCTTGCCATGTTGTTCGTGGTGAAGGATCGCGGAGTTGCCGCGGGTGAGGGCCATGTCCCCTCGCTGTCCCTCACCCGTGTAGACGTATGTTCCATCGGACGCCCAACCGTCCCGATAGCCATACGCCTCTCCGCTGGGACTGCTGAAGAGAAAGATCAAGGGATGTTCCGCTGGTGTGCTGATTCCTCCCTGGCGTTGGCCCCCGAAACGCTCGTGGAGTTCCCTCCGGCGGTAGCGGCGGCCCGCCTCGAAGCGGTGCGGGTCATCGTCGATCCCCGTCGTATGGTCCACGTTCGCCATCCTAGTCGTCTAAATACTTTGAAATAATTCGATCATCCGCTCTCCGCCATGCTCCGGGTTGCCGATCAGGCGGCGGCCGGTCGGGTCGATGACGAAGTCGAGGGCCGTCAGCACGACCGGGCCGATCAGCGCGGGGCAGTCGTCGGGGACCTCGGCGACCTCGATGGTGCAATCGCGGCCCTGGATGGTGAGCCGGACGGGCTCGTGGATGCCGATCGCGATGAGGCCCGCGACCGTCTTGATCGTGCGGGTGCCGGTACGGTCCAGGCCCAGGGCAAACGCATCTAATTCACAAATCCTTGTCTGCAAAGAACTTGCGACTAGTTGAATTCCGTGCACTAGATTGCAAATCCTTGCAGGACAAGGATTTGCGAAACACGTGCGTTCGCCCTGGGTCCAGGCCGAGTCTCCGGACGAGACGGCGGGGGAGCGAGAGCATCCGCGCGTCGGGATCGACGAGGGCCTCGGGGATCTCCGCGGCTCGGACTCGGTCGCGGGGAAACAAGCCATGCTCGGAGAGATAGATGTCGCCTAGGTTCTCGGCCCTGGCCGAGACGACGACCGTTCCCGTCGTCCGGATCTCCATCGCAGACAACCCTCCGGCCGCGCCGTGGCTCCTCTCGGCCTTGCGTGCATTGTACCGGACCCTGTACTCCATCGAAAGGATCGGAGCGGCGCAACCCGGTAGGTCTCCGAGCCACTCCGCACTCGTCCCTCAGCACTCAGCACTTTTCCGGAAATGGCACGCCGATGTCGAAGACGCGGACGGTGCCGGTGAAGTCGGCGGCGCCGGGGGCGGAGAAGCCGAGCTTGGGGGCGACGAAGGTGGCGGTCAGTCGGGCGCGGACGGCGACGCCGAGGGGGCGGCCGGTGTCGGCGTCGAGGCCGGAGGGGAGATCGAGGGAGAGGATGGGCTTGCCCGAGGCGTTGAGGGATTCGATGAGCGAGCGCAAGGGGTCCTTCACTTCGCGGGTCAGGCCGGTGCCGAGCAATCCGTCGACGACCCAGGTCGCCTCGGTCAGCCAGTCGGCGACGTCGGCCGCGCCGGCGATCATGCGCTGATCGTGGCCGAGCTTCTTGAGGATACTGTGCTGGGTCGCCGCGTCGTCGCTGAACCGGTCGGCGGCGCCGGCCCAGGCGACGCGGACCGCGACGCCCTCCAGGGCCATTCGGCGGGCCACGACGCCGCCGTCGCCGCCATTGTTGCCGACGCCGCAGACGACCAGGACGCGGTCGGCGGGGCCGAGCTGCTCGCGGAGCCAGTCCGCCGCGCCCCGGCCGGCGTTCTCCATCAGGACGAGCGTCGGCAGGCCCAACGTCTCGGCCGCCCAGCGGTCGATGGCGCGGAGCTCGTCGCGGGATCGGGGTTGGATCGTCATCGTCGAGCCCTCATTGACAGCCCGTCGCATCGGCCGGCAGAATCGACCGAAACGGACCGGGACGGGAACGATCCGACGGAGCCTCCGATCATGCCGATTTACGAGTATCGTTGCGAGCCCTGCCACCACGATTTCGAGACCCTCGTCCGCGGCTCGGGCGACGTGCCGCACTGCCCGAGGTGCGGCGGGATCGACCTGGTCAAGCAGTTCAGCGTCCCCGCGGCGGCGCAGGCCGGGGGCCCGAAGTCGTCGAGCCTGCCCATCTGCGACCCCGGCGGCGGCGACCCCTTCGGCTGCGGCGCCGGCGGCTGCCGCACGGGCATGTGCGGGCTCGATTGAGTCGAGTCGTCGAGTCGGGTGCGTCGAGTCCCAGGGCGAACGCACGTGTTTCGCAAATCCTTGTCCTGCAAGGATTTGCAATCTAGTGCACGGAATTCAACTAGTCGCAAGTTCTTTGCAGACAAGGATTTGTGAATTAGATGCGTTTGCCCTGCGTCGAGTCCGCGACGACGCACCCGACTCGGCCACACGGCCCGGACACATCCCCGCGGCGCCGCAAATCCGCGCCGGGCCGCGCCTTCGGCGCGCGGGAGGCTTTGACAAGCGGGGGGCCGGGGCGCATAACCTCCTGGCAGGCGCGGACGTCCGACGATTGACACCCCTCCGACATCGCACCCCCGACCCCTTCGGAATGACCCGCGCAGGCCGCCCCAGGACGCCTTGAGCGTCGCGACGTGACCCGAGGGGAGGCGCCGGATGATGGTCGGGGGGACGTTGGAGCGGGAGGCCGAGCTGCGCGAGGCGGTGGCCGAGCGGCTGGGCGCGTCGAAGTTCGGGCTCTGGTTCGGCGAGGGGGTGCGCTTGGGCATCGACGGCGACACGCTCGCCGTCGGCGTGCCGAACACCTTCTTCCGCGACTGGATCAAGGGCCACTTCGCCGACAACCTCGCCGACGCGGCGCAGGCCGTCGCCGGCCGCGCCTTGCGGCTGAACTTCCGCGTCGGCGACGAGGTCGAGGCGAATCCGCGCGTCGGCCACGTCGTCCCCGACGCCGAGCCCGACGTCCGCCGCGCGCCCGCCCCGGCCCCGATCCCCCAGGCCCCGCCGGCCGAGCGGCCGAGGCCGCAAGGGCGGCCGGGACGTCGGCTCGATGACTTCGTCGTCGGCCCCGGCAATCGCCTGGCGCACGCGGCGGCGGTCGAGGCGACGCGTGGGGCCGCGGCGACGTTCAACCCGCTGGTCGTCCACGGCGGCGTGGGGCTGGGCAAGTCGCACCTGCTCGAGGGGGTCGCCGCCGCGTTGCGCGCCGGGAACCCCGGCCGCAAGGTCGTGCAGACGACCGCCGAGGCGTTCACCAACGGCTTCCTCGACGCCATGCGACACGGCACCCTCGCCGCCTTCCGCGCCCGGCACCGCCAGGCCGACGCCCTGGTCCTCGACGACGTCCATTTCCTGGCCGCCAAGCGCGCCACGCAGGACGAGTTCTTGCACACCTTCGACGCCCTCCTCGCCGCCGGGGCGACCGTCGTCCTGTCGTGCGACCAGCACCCGCGACTGATCCACAAGCTCAGCGACGAGATCGTGACCCGCCTGCTCGGCGGCATGGTCGTGAAGCTCGAAGGCCCCGACCCCGCCACCCGGCGCGCGATCCTCAAGGCCAAGGCCGCCGCGCGCGGCGTCGACGTGCCCGAGGCGGTCGTCGCCTATGTCGCCGAGCACCTCCGCGCCAGCGTCCGCGAGCTCGAAGGGGCGCTCAACAGCCTCGTCGCCCATGCTCTCCTGGCCGGCAAGCGGCTCGACCTGAACCTCGCCAAGACCGCCTTGCGCGACACGATCCGCCACACGGCGCAGGCCGTCGCGTTGCGCGACGTCGAGCGCGCCGCGTGCGAGGTCTTCGGCATCGATGCCGAGATGCTCAAGTCCCCGTCGCGAGCCCGGGCCGTCGCCTACCCGCGGATGGTGGCCATGTACCTCGCCCGGAAGCACACCGGCGCCGCCTACAGCGAGATCGGCCGCTATTTCGGCGGCCGGAACCACTCCACCGTCATCGCCGCCGACAAGAAGGTCGCCGGCTGGCTCCGCGACGCCGCCCGCGCCCCATTGCTCGCCGGCTTCGAGTCCGTCGCCGACCTCCTCGCCGCATTGGAGCGGGCCCTCGGCACCTGATCCGGGCTCGCTCTTCGTAGGGTCCGCTCTTGCGGGCCTCTTCGAT
>DASZMJ010000425.1:0-23783 GCA_035551935.1 Isosphaeraceae bacterium | reverse complement strand
CCTCCGCCCTAATCCTTCGCCCTGTCCTTCTCCAGCTCGGCGAGCAGCGCGTCGACGGCCTTGTCGAGCGCCTCCTCGCGGACGTCGCGGTAGCGGAGGACGCCCTTGTGATCGAGGACGTAGATCGTCGGCCAGCCGGAGACGTTCCACTCCGTCGCGATCGGGCCGGAGGTGTTGCCGCCGTCGAACCACGAGGGCCAGGTGATCGACTCGGCCTTCATGCGTTCCTTGAGATGATCTTTATCGGTGTCGCTGTTGATGCCGAGCAGGGCGAACGGCTTGTCCTTGAGGCGCTTCACGAGCGACCGCTCGTGCGGGTACATGGCCCGGCAGGGGCCTCACCAGTCGCCCCAGAAGTCGAGCACCACCACCTTGCCGCGGTAATCGCTCAGCTTCATGTCCTTGCCATCGATATCCTTGCCGGCGATCTCGGGGGCGGGCTTGCCGATGGCCAGGTGCGTCAGCTCGAACAGGGTGTGCTCGGCCTGCTCGCCGACGGTGCCGCGGGACGTCTTCACGTCGGCGAACTCGGCCTTGGCGCGCTCGAAGAGGGCCGCGGCCTCCTTGTCGAGGCCGTCGGCGCCCTTCGCCTCGAGCGCGCGGGCGAATTCCGGGGTGAAGATGGCCGCGCGGCGGGCCTTGGCCCCGGCCTCGTCCTTCGGGTCGTCGGCGGGGCGGAGGAACCCGGCGAAGTCGTGGTCGTTCTCGGCCAGCGTGAGGCAGGCGAGCGCCTTGACCTCGCGGTGCGGGCTCTTCTCGAGGCCCGCGCGCAGGAGTCGATCGGCCTTGGGGGAGAAGTTGTAGCGGAGCGACGGCAGGACCTTCGCGAGCCGCTCGTCGGCGACGTATTCGCGCGCCAGCAGGTCGAGCGCCTTGTCCGTCGCGGGGACGTGGCGGCCCCGGCCGTTCTGGACGATCCACATCAGGGCATCGAAGCCGACCTTGCTCTTCGGGTCCTCCTCGGCCAGCGCGAGGAAGCGCGGGAGGTACTTCGAAGTGTCGGGGTTATGCTCGTCGAACGCCTTCTGCCGCTCCTCGTCGGTCTTGGCGGCCTGGTAGGCCCTGGAGAAGGCCTCCTGCTTCGACTGATACTCCTTCAGGAGGGCCTGATACCGCTCCTCGGGCGTCCCCTTCGTCGCGTCGGGCTTCTCCTGCGCCCGCACGACAACGGGAAGGGCCAGCAGGGCGGCCAGGGCCCAGGCGTAGCGTCTCATGGCGGTTTGCTCCACGAGTTCCTTCGGGCTCAAGTTCGGGACGAAAGCCGAACCGACGCGACGGCTCGGATCGGCCCCGAGTGTAGCAGGTCGGAATCGTGTAGGGCAGGGCTCGCCCTGCCTCTTCCGATCCGATCACGCGGGAAGAGGCGGGGCTTCACGTTCGTGTAGGGTCCGCTATTGCGGACCATCTTGATTTGTTCAAATCAAGATGGTCCGCAATAGCGGACCCTACGAAGAGGGCCGCGACGACGTTCCCGTCGTCGCGGCCCTGGAGCCGAAAGAGGCTCAGTACGGCTCGTAGCAGGGGCGGCCGGCGTCGCGGCAGTCGTCGCGGTTGACGAAGCCGTGGTCGGGGCCGACGTCCTTGGAGGTGCGGAGGCACCAGTACTGGGCGCAGTCGTCCTGGCTGTCGTCGTGCGAGCCGTCGGTGTAGACGTACATCCCCTTGGACCGCAGGTGCAGGCAGGGGGAGCCCGTCGGGTTCGAGGCCGACGGGGCGGGGACGTCGCCGGTGGGGTCGGTCATGGCTCAGGCCTCCTCTTCCCAGTAGCGGTTGCCGACGGCGGCCAAGACCGCGCGCTTGACGGCGGTCTTGACCAGGGCGACCTTGTAGCCGTTCTTCGAGAGCGGCTTCGCGCCCTGCACGGCCGCCTCGCCCGCGGCGGTCGCCGTGTCCATCGTGATCCCCTTGACCTGGAGCGCCTTCTCGGCCGACTCGCTCCGCCAGGGGATCGGCGCCACGCCGTAGAGCACGACCCGGCAGGCATCTCGGTCCTGCTCACCATCCGGCAGGACCACCGACGCCATGACGAGCGGCCAGTCGTGCGCCCGCTTCTGCCGGACCTCGTACGAGGCGTTCTTCCCCTTCGGCGCCGGGATCATCACCGCGGTGACGAGCTCGTCGGCCTCGAAGCTCAGCTCGCGATCGTCGTTGGACTCGGGCACGCGGTAGAGTTCGGCGACGGGCACGGTCCGCTTGCCCTTCTTGCCCTCGATCGTCGCGGTGGCGCCCAGGGCGATGAGCGGCACGGCGAGGCTCGACGGGCTGACGAACAGGGCGTTGCCGTCGGTCTTGAAGATGGCGTGGTAGCGGTTGTCGCCGGCGCGGACGAGGCTCTTGCCGTCCTTCATCCCGAGCAGGCCGAAGCCGCTCCGGAAGAACCAGCAGCGCGGCCGCTGGCAGAGGTTGCCGCCGACGGTCGCCATGTTGCGGATCTGCGGCGTGCCGACCTCCAGCGCCGCCTGCCGCAAGGCCGGGTAGCGCTCGGCGATCCGCTTGTCGGCCACGAGGTCGGCCAGGCGGGTGCCGGCGCCGACCTCGAGCGGGCCGAGGTGGTCGATGCCGTCGCGGTGGGGCACCTCGCGGATGCCGGCCAGGGACTTGATGTCCTTGAGGTAGACGACTCGCGAAGGATTGCTCACGTCATCCTTCATCCGGCTGATCAGGTCGGTGCCGCCCGACAGCGCCTCGGCGCTCCTGGAGTCGGCGAGGGCCTTGACGGCGTCCTCGACGCTGGCGGGGCTGGCGTATTCGAAGGCTCTCATAGGACGGCCCCCTTCCCGGCGTTGGCCAGGGCGTTCAGGACGTTCATCGGGCTCATCGGCCAGTTCGGCACCCGGACGCCGATGGCGTTGGTCACGGCGTTGGCGATCGCGGCGGCGGTGGCGATCGTCGGCGGCTCGCCGACGCCGATGACCCCGCGCTTGCGCATCTCGGGCGTGTCATAGGCCTCGACGACGATCTCGGGGATGTCGCTGGCGCCGGCGATCTTGTACAGCTCCATGTCGGGGTTGAGCATCACGCCGGTCGACTCGTCCATGACGCGCTCCTCGAACAGCCCGTAGTTGATGCTGCCGATGACGCCGCCGTAGACCTGGCTCTTCCAGGTGAGCATGTCGAGGATCAGGCCCGAGTCCTGGACCGCGACGACCTTCTTGACCCGGACGACGCCGGTCTCGACGTCGACGGTCAGGTCGACGAACTGGCAGCCGCCGACGCCGCCGGCCGAGAGGCCCGGCGACGACTTGCCCTCGACCGAGACGGGCATCTGGCGGAGCTTCCGGCAGGCCTCCTTCCAGCCCATCTTCTCCTCGCCCTTGACCAGGAGCTTGCCCCCCTTGAGCGACAGGTCCTCGGGCCTGGCGTCGAGGCCGCCGGCGATCCGCTTGAAGAGCTCGTCGCGGGCCTCGAGCGCGGCGTTGTAGCAGGGCGGGGCCATCGACGGCGAGGTCGTCGAGCCGCCGGAGCCCTGGCCGGCGGGGAACGTCGAGTTGCCGATGTTCGACGTGATGTCGGTCGGCTCCAGGCCCAGCACCTCGGCGGCGATGACCGCCAGGATCGTCCGGGCGCCGGTGCCGATGTCCTGGGTCGCGCTCTTGAGCTCGACCGTGCCGTCGGGGTTGATCGTGCAGGAGACCTTCTTGTCGGGAGCGCCGGCGCCACCCCACTGATGCAGGGCCATGCCGAGGCCGCGCTTGATCGGGCCCTTGCCGTTGCGGCCGCGGGGCTTGCGGTTCTCGTGCCAGCCGATCAGCTTGGCGCCCATCGCGATCTGGTCGCGGTAGATGTCCGAGCGGTTGATGCCCGGCACGACGCGGTCGTTGTCGGCGAGGTTGCGGAGCCGGAACTCCAGCGGGTCGATCCCGAGCTCGTCGGCGAGGTCGTCCATCGCCGCTTCCATGATCGCGCAGCCCTGGGGGTGGCCCGGGGCGCGCATGGCGCGGGCGCCGCCGCAGTTGACGAAGACCTCGGTATGGGCCCGCGAGGGTACCGGGACGCGGTAGACGTAGGGCAGCGGGAAGTTCGAGTTGCCCCGGCCGCCGGTCCCCTGGGTCTCGGCGATCATCGCGGTGATCTTGCCGTCGCGGGTCGCCCCCATCCGGACGTGGGCCGAGGCGCTGGGGCGGTTGCCGGCGGCCAGGTGCTCCTGGACGCGGTCGAGGAAGAGGCGGACGGCCTTGCCGGACTTCTGCGCCAGCTCGGCGGCGACGCCGCCCCAGACGTCGGCCCCGAACTTCGAGCCGAAGCCGCCCCCCATGACCTCGGTCAGGACCGTCACGTCGCCCTGGCCGAGCTTGAACCGCCCGGCCAGCTCGCCCGCGGTGGCCATGACCGACTGGGTGCTCGCCCAGGCCGTCAGCTTGCCGTCCTTCCACTCGGCCGTCAGGCCGTGGGTCTCGAGGCAGACGTGGGTGATGACCGGGAGCGAATACGTGGCGTCGATGACCTTGTCCGACTGCTTGATCGCCTCCTCGGGGTTGCCGCGGGCGTTGGCGGTCCCCTTGCGGGCGTTCCGCTGCGGGAGGTTGAAGACGTTCGGCGAACTGTCGTCGAGCGCCTGCCGCTCGGTGACGACGAAGGGCAGGACCTCATATTTCACGTCGATGGCGCGGGCGGCGTCGCGGGCCCGCTCCTCGGTGTCGGCGGCGACGGCGGCGATCGGGTCGCCCTGGTACATCAGGGTCGTCTCGCCGGGCTTGGCGATCAGGGCGATCGCCTTGACGCCGGGCAGCTTCTCGGCCCTGGCGGTGTCGATGGAGAGCACCTTGGCGTGCGCGTGCGGGCTGCTCAGGAGCACGCCGAAGAGCATCCCGTCGGGCTTGACGTCGGAGGGGTACTTGGCCCGGCCGGAGGCCTTCGCCAAGCCGTCGAGCCGGGGGACCTTGGTGCCGATGAGGCGGGGGTTCTCGGGCCAACTGGCCATGGTCGGGGCTCCTCTGGTGTTACGGTTTCTTCAGGGCCTTGGCCGCGGCCAGCGCCGCCTCGAAGACGCCGATGTACGTCCCGCACCGACAGATGTTGCCGTCCAGCGCGTGCTTGACTTCCTCGATCGTCGGGTTCGGGTTCTTGTCGAGCAGCGCCTTGCAGGCCGTGACGAAGCCGGGCGTGCAGTAGCCGCACATCAGGCCGTCGTGCTGGTGGAAGGCGTGCGGCACGCTCCCCTCGCCGGTCTCGAAGCTCTCGAGGGTCTCGATCCGCTTGTCGCGGCACGAGACGGCCAGGGTGGTGCACGAATAGACCGGGTCGCCGTCGAGGATCACGGTGCAGGCGCCGCAGCTCGCGCGGTCGCAGACCCGCTTCGGCCCGGTGACGTCCAGGCGGTTGCGGAGCGTGTCGAGCAAGGTGCTGCGGGGCTCGACCTCGCATTGCATCGACTTGCCGTTGACCTTCAATTCGAGCTTGACGTCGCCGGAGAGGACCTCCGGCCCGGCCGCCGCGGCGACCTCGGCCACGGCCTCGTCGTAGGCGGCCGTCGCCTGCCCGGTCAGGACGGCCGAGGCCGCCGCCAGGCCCGACCCGCGCAGGAAGTCGCGGCGGCTGTGACCGCCCGGGCCGCCCTGGTCGGCCTTGGGCTTGCGTTCGTGTTCAGTCATCATCGCTGTCTCCCGGTTGCCATTCTTGGGAGCCCCTCCGCCCGCGACCGCCCTCCCTCGCCCGCGGGCGGTCTCGGGCCGGCCGGCGATCGCGCACGGTGCAATATCCCCGCGCCCCCCACCGCTCGCAAGATGCTGGCCCAGGAATCCATGATTCGTCATCAAAAATGGTCGTTGAACGCGCGGTCATGGCCAAATGGCATCGTCATGCCATTTGGAGGCGTCGCGGATCGATGGAGAGTGACGGTGAATACTCGTGGATCAGTTTCGGACGTTCGTGTGCGCGCCGGCTCGCCGCGTCCGTTCGCGCGCCGGCCTCCGCCCTATGTCCTTTGTCCTCGGCCCTTTGCCTACCGTCCCGTCAGCCGCCGGCCTGCTCGTTCGCCCGCCGCGCCGCCGCGTCCGACCCCCGCGCGGCGAAGCGAAGCAGTTGGAGCAGAGCGAATAAAACGAGGAGCGGCGGGATGGCGTAGGCGATGTAGATCGTCCACCGCGCCCCGAACGCGGGGCCGGCGAGGGCGAGCGGGAGGACGAGCAACGCACCGATCAAAATGAGACACCCGAGCGAGGTCATCACCGACTTGAAGTTGCCGAGCTCGCTGACCTCCTCGTAATGCAGGTCGATGGTCTTCCCCCGTCGGAGCGACCGGCGCGCGGCCTCGGCGATCTCCATCGCGCGGGTGCCGTCGTGCAGGTCGGGGCGGACGTCCTGGCCGGCGGCGGCGGCGTCGAGGACGTCGAGGATCGCCGTCGAGGGGTCGAAGACGCGAAGCTCGTTGACGGTCGCCAGGCCCGTCGCCGGCCGCCGGACGAGCCGCGCGACGCCGAGGAGGCTCGGGTCGTGCTCGAGCACGAGCGACCCTTCGGAGCCCGACACGGTCAGCTTCGAAGGCTCCGGCGGGCCGGACCAGAGGCGGACCTCGGCCCGTCGCGCCTTTGGTCCGCGCAACTGGACGACCAGGCTCGACGTGGGGCGGTCGCCGGGCGGGTCGCCGGTGGTCGTCACCGCGGCGACCTCGCCGAGCAGGGAGCGGACGACGTCGACGACGCGCGGGAAGACCTCGCCGAGCAGGTCGCCGCCCTGGTCTCCCGCGGCCCCCTCGTAGCGGATCTCGCGGAACGTGCCCAGCTCGCCGCGGTCGAGCGCCTCTTTCAAGGCCGCGACACCGGGATGGAGCCGCGCGGGCAGGTCGGGTACGACGACGGCGCCGGTCTCCTGGCGGCTGAGGGCGACTTGATAGTACGGGTCGGCGTCCGGGCCCGGCGGGTGCAGGCAGAGCGCCGGCAAGCCGGCGCCGGCGACCCGCCGGAGGGCCTCGGCCCGCAGTTCCGGGCCGCCGCCGACGATCGCCGCGTCCACCCCCGCGACCGCCAATGCCGCGTCGAAGTCCGGCCCGCCGGGCACGTCCGGCAGGCCCTTGAAGCCCGGGCACGCCGCCGCCAGGCGGTGCTCCGGGTGCCCCAGCAAGGTCTGGGCCCAGGCGAACTCCTCCGGGCCGTCGCCGACGATCAGGAAGTTCATTTTTGAACGTTCCAATGGGATGTGCCTTGGAATCGTTCGTAGGCCGTGGCGACCTCGCGGCCGAGGCGGTCGCGGGCGAAGCGGGCGAGGGCGGTTTGCCGGGCGGCATCGCCGAGGCGGTCGCGGCGGGAGGGGTCGGCGAGGAGCGAGCCGATCGCGGAGGCGAGGGCGTCGGGGTCGCCGGGGGGGACGCCGACGGCGTCCTCGTCGTCGCGGAAGAGCTCGGCGGCGCCGCCGGCGCGGGCGACGACGACGGCGCGGCCGCAGGCCATCGCCTCGACGATCGTCCGGCCGAACGGCTCGGGCTGCGTGCTCGCGTGGACCACCACGTCGAGCGCCCGGAAGGCGTCGGCCGGGTCGCTCTGGAACGGCACGAACCCGACGCGGTCTCCCAGTCCGAGCCCATCCGCCATCGCCCTCAACTCCTCGACGGAGAATTGAGATCCACGCGTCTTGTAGATCGGCCCACCGATGACATAAAAACGGGCAGGAGTGTCTAAACTTTCTGCGACCACGCGTCCCGCGGCCTGGAGGAAGAGGTCCTGCCCCTTCCAGCGCGCATACGTGGCCACGAGGCCGACGCGGACCGTCCCCGATGGCGCGGGGGGGAGTTCGGCGAGGGCATCGAGCCGGGGGCCGTCGCCGGGGCCGGGGGCGAAGCGATCGACGTCGATGGCGTTGTAGACGACCGCCACCGGCAAGGCCGGCGCGACGCCTTGCACGTCGCGCGCGACCGCCTCCGAGATCGCAATGGCGCCGGCCGCTCCCCGCGCCGCCCAGCGCAATGCCTTCGCCATCACCGGCCGGGCGCCTGGGAAGTCGCGGACGTGCCAGACGACCGGCACGCCCGGCACCCGGGCGACGTGCGCGAGCAGGTGTGCCTTCAATCCATTCGTGTGGATCAGATCGGGTTTCAAATCGCGGAGGATCGTCCGCAGGCCCTTCGCGAACGACCGCGCCGCCCAGGCCGCCGGCAGGCCGCGGGCGGCCAGGCCGATCGCGGCGCCGAACCGGCCGCGACCCCGCAGGGCGCTGTCGCCGAGGCCGGCGAGCGCCTCGGGCATCGGCGCGACGTGGACCGACACGCCCAACGCCTCGGCACGGTCGCGCAACGGGCCGTCGCCGAGCAGCACGAGGTGCCGCTCGACGCCCGGCAACGCCGCGGGCAACGTCGCCAGGAGGTCGAGCAGGCTCAGCTCGGCGCCGCCGACCTGGCCGATCGGGTTGACGAAGGCGATCCGCATGGCCCTCAACGCCGCTTCGGCTCGACCCGCTCGTCGCGGCGATACTCCCCCTCCGGCCTCGGCGCCCAGAACCAGCCGAAGAGCAGGCCGTCGAGCGAGAGGTAATTACTCGTCACCGGCGAAAGCCAGAGGACCGCCGCGTTGATGGCGAGATAGACGAGCATCAGCGGGACCATCGTCACTTCTTGTTCCGGGTGGACCTGCATCTGGACGAGATGTCCGAACAGCAGGCTGAGCAGGAGGAGCCCGGACGCGAAGCCCGCCAGCGTCGTCCAGAACCCGGCGATCAGCGCGACGCCGACGCCGACCTCGGCATACGGCAGCACCTCGGCGTACTGCTTCAGGAGCGGCAGCTTCACGTTCAAGAGCCCGGGCACGTGGGCCCTCTCGGCGTCGGCGAACATCGTGCCGGGGTACTCGCCTCGACGCTTCGCCTCCAGCTTGTAGAGGCCTGGCACCAGGAACGTCATCCCGAGCGCGAGCCGCAGGATGAGCGCCGCCAGGCTCCTCGTGAACGGGCCCGGCTCGCGCCGGAGGGTGATGGCGTGGGGTGTGTCCATGAGAATGCGATCGCTCCTGAACTCTTTGAGGGAACGGGGACGGTCCTCGACGGATCAGCGGGCGTCGGGGTCGCCGGCGCGGATGCGGGCGGCGATCGGTCCGATCAGCTCCGGCGGGACGAACTTGACGAGCGCCGCCTCGCCGCCGAAGCGGGCGACCTGCTTGATCAACGAGCTGGAGACGTGCGAATACTCGCCGTCGGCCATGAGGAAGACGGTCTCGACCGTCGGGTCGAGCCGCTGGTTGGTCAGCGACATGCCGAACTCGTATTCCATGTCCGAGAGCGTCCGCACCCCGCGCAGGATCACCCGCGCGCCGATCCGGCGGACGAACTGCACGGCCAGCTCCTCGAACGCCATCACCTCGACGTTCTCGAACGACGCCACGACCCGTTCCACCAGGGCCACCCGCTCCTCGATGTCGAAGAGGCTCGCCTTGTTCGGGTTCCGGCCGATGCCGACCACCAGCCGCTCGAACAACGTCCGCCCGCGCCGGATCACGTCGAGGTGCCCCAGCGTCATCGGGTCGAACGTGCCCGTGAACACGGCCGTGCGCGTCGGGTCGGCGGTGCGGTGCGGCATATCGGGTCCCTTGGGGGAGATGGTCTTCACCGAGGAGGACGCGGAGGACGCAGAGGAAATCAAAACGAATGAACTTCATTTGATAATCAGGAGGTTTTCTTCTCGGTTCTCCCTCCTCGCCCTCCGCGTCCTCTGCGGTGGAATCTCCTCATCCGTCCCTCAGCACGTCGGCAAGCCGTGCCAGGTCGTCGTCGTTATTATAGAGATGCGGGCTCACGCGGACCCTCCCTCGGCGGCATGCCAGGGCGACGCCGCGCGTCCTGGCATGCCGGACGAAGGCGTCGGGGTCGGTGCCGGTGTGGTGGAGGGGTACGATCGAGGAGCGGTCCTCGGGGCGGTCGGAGCCGAGGACGGTCCAGCCGGCGGAGCGGGCGACCTCGCGGACGGCGTCGGCGCGGTCGAGGATGCGGCGGGAGACGGCCTCGGGGCCGAGCTCGAGGAAGAGCGAGACGCTGGCGCCGAAGGCCTGGAGGCCGGGCATGGTGTACGAGCCCCCCTCCCAGCGCTGGGCGTTGGGCTTGAGGGCGAACTCGGGCTCGATCGCGTTGTACGAGCCGACGACGCTGTGCCAGCCGACGCCGGTCGCCCGCAATCGGTCGATCCAGTCGCGGCGGACGTAGAGCAGGCCGGCCCCCTCGGGCCCGAGCAGCCACTTGTGGCCGTCGGCGGCGAGGAAGTCGATCGGCTTCTTGCTCACGTCGATCGTGAACGGCCCGAGGCCCTGGATGGCGTCGACGAAGAAGGCCACGCCGCGGGCCTGGCAGAGCTCGGCGAGGGCGTCGAGGTCGTTGCGGAAGCCGCTGGCGAACTCGACGTGGCTGATCGTCAGCATGCGCGTCCGGCCGTCCATCGCCGCGGCGAGGTCCTCGACCCAGATGCGATCGTCGCGGGTCGGCACGCGGCGGAGCGACACGCCGCGCGGGGCGAGGTTCTGCCAGGGGAAGAGGTTCGACGGATACTCCTCGGCCGCGGTGACGACGTTGTCGCCCTCGCGCCAGGGGAAGCCCTCGGCGACGATGTTGATGCCGTGGGTCGTGCTGTTGACGAAGGCGATCTCGTCGACCTCGGCGCCGATGAGCCTGGCGAGGTCGCGGCGGGTGGCCTCGAGCTTCTTCTCCCAATCGGGCCAGTGGACGACCCCGTTGCGCGCCTGGTCCTCGGCCCAGGCGCGCAGCCGGTCGCCCGACCGCCTCGGCAACGGGGCGACGGCGGCATGGTCGAAGTAGGCCCAGCGCTCCACGACGGGGAACTCGGCGCGGCGGACGGCGTCCCAATCCACGTTGTCGCAGGCTCCCTGGTCCAACGGCCGCGCGGGATCGGGCGGCCGTCCCCAGAGCCTACCGGGCCGGCGTCGGGGAAGCCATCCCAAAGGAAGAGCGGCCCGTTGACGTGGCCGCGACGGGTTGCCTACGATGTCGGCCGTGCGTGCATGACGAGGCCATTGTGCGCACCGAGGACGACCGATCCCCCCACGGCCCGACCAGCGAGCGGAGATGATCCTCATGAGACCTGTCCCGATTCGCGCGCGGGCCGTCCGCGCGGCGTTGCTGGCGGTCGGCTTCTCAATCGCGGCGATGTTCGTGCGCCCGGCGATGGGGCAGGCGACCAAGAAAGCGTCGAGGCCCCAGTCGCAGCCCACGCCCTCGCTGGCGCGGTACGTGCCGAGGCAGGACCTGGCGATATACTTCGAGTTCGCGGGCCTCGACGCGAACGCCGCGCGCTGGAAGAAGTCGGCGACCTACAAGCTGCTCAACGAGACAACCTTCGGCGCGATGCTCGAGGACCTCATCCGCCAGGGGGCTGACAAGGCGCTCGAGTCGTCGCCCGCCCCGAACAAGCCGACGGGCGATCAGGTCGTGGCCCTAATCGAGCACGTCTTCCGCAACGGCTTCGTCGTCGGCATCTCCGGCAAGGGCCCCGGGATGAAGGGGGTCGTCGTGTTCCGGAAGGCCGACACCAGGGCGATCCGGCCAATCCTGATGCCCCTGCTCGCCTCGATCGGCGGGCCGAGGGCCAAGGCGGAGACGGTGAAGAAAGGGAACCGCGAGCTGACCCGCGTCCATGACGGCTCGTGGTGGTTCGAGGGCGGGGACCTGGTGATCGTCCCGCCGCCGGCCGAGACCACCGACACCGTCCTGGCCGTCCTCGACGGCAAAGCCCCCAACGCCGTGAGTCACCCGATCCGTGCCGAGCTGGCCAGGGCCGAGCGCGGGTTCGAGCCGGTCGCCTTCGGTTTCGTCGATTTCGCCGCGCTGCCGCCGTTGCCGCCCGACGCGGCGAAGCTCGGCCTCGACGGCGTGAAGCGGGTCGACCTCCGCTGGGGGTTCCAGGACGACGCTCTCATGACCGTCGTCCGCGCCGTCGCCCCGTCCCCGCGCCGCGGCGTCCTCGCCCTGTTCGACCAGCCGAGCCTGGACCTCAGGTCGCTCCCGCCCATCCCGGCCGACGCCCACGGGTTCACGGCCCTCTCGGTGGACTTGGCGAAGACGTATGACAGGGTCGTCGCCTTGTTCAAGGCCTCCGACCCGGCCGCCGCGAAGAGCATCGAAAGCGCCGAGCGGACCGTCCGCGAGAAGACGGGCCTGCGGCTCCGCGAAGACTGGCTCGCGCACCTCGGGCCGAAGCTCGTCCTGTTCGCGAAGCCCGTCGAGCAGGCCAACCCCGGCGCCGCGATGATGATGGCCGGGCCCGGCGAGGTCACGATCCTCGTCCAGATCGACGACGTCGCGACCATCTCCAAGGGGATCGATCGCGTGATGGCCCTCGTCAACGACGCGATCAAGCAAGGGGCCGACGGCCGGCGCATCCGGTTCGATAAGATCAACGGCCCGTTCCGCGTCGGCTACGCCGCGACAATCCCCCCCGGCACCTTGCCGCCGGGCCCCCTCGCCGCGCTCCAGCCGACGCTCCTCGTCGGCTCGAAACACGCCGTGATCTCCACGACGACCGAGGCCGCCTCGAAGGCCCTGGCCCTGGAGTCGGGCGGCGCCCGTTGGACACCGGCCGGGGCCTTCCAGGCGATGGCCGACCGGCTGCCGCCGAAGTTCCTCATGCTCAACGTCAACGACCCGCGCGACACGCTGCCGGCGATGGTCCAGATGGTGCCGATGCTCCTCCAGGGGATCCAGGCCGCGCAGGCCGCGGCCGCCCGCGCCCGAGCCGGCCAGGGCGGGCCGCCGCCGGGCCCGCCGATCGGGATCGACCCGGCCAGGATGCCGAACCCCCAGGAGATGAAGGCCCGCCTCTTCCCCGGCTCGTTCGCCATCGCGGTCGATGAGAAGGAGATCCGGCTCATCACCCGCGAGTCGTTCCCGAGCGTCACGTCTCCCGCCGGCGCGGGGGTCGCGGTCGGCTTGCTGCTGCCGGCGGTCCAGGCGGCCCGCGAGGCGGCGCGGCGGACGCAATGCGTGAACAACCTGAAGCAGATCGGCCTCGCCATGCACAACTACGAGAGCGCCAACGGCGCGTTCCCGCCCGCCGTGATCGCCGACAAGGCCGGCAAGCCGCTGTTGAGCTGGCGGGTCGCGATCCTCCCCTACGTCGAGCGGAAAGATCTCTACGACCGTTTCCACCTCGACGAGCCCTGGGACAGCCCCCACAACAAGCCCTTGATCGCCGAGATGCCCACCGTCTACCGCTGCCCGAGCGATCGGAAGTCGCAGCCCGGCCAGACGACGTACCGCGTCTATAGCGGCCCCCGCGCCGCGTTCGAGGGGAAGGAGGGCCAGCGGATTGCCTCGTTCACCGACGGCCTCTCGAACACCCTGCTCGTCGTCGAGACCCAGGACGCCGTCCCCTGGACCAAGCCCGAGCCGCTGGCCTACGACTGGGCGAAACCGAAGCCCCCGGCCCTGCCCACCTCGCCCCACCCCGGCGGGTTCAACGTCCTGATGGGCGACGGCGCGGTCCGGTTCTTCAAGAAGTCGCTCGACCCGGACACCTACAAGAAGCTCGTCTCCCGCAACGCCGGCGAGATCATCCCGGCCGACAAGATGCCGTGAGGGGCATGAAGCGGGGGAGGGCCCACCACAAAGAGACGAAGAACACAAAGAGAATGGAATTCGAAAATCTATTCAATTCTCTTTGTGTTCTTCGTCTCTTTGTGATGAACCTTCTCCGGCCCGTCGTCCCTTCGCGCCCAGCCGCAGGTCGGTTGCGCGGTCCGCGTCGTCCTTGGGGTGGTCGTCGACCTTGGGGTGGTCGTCGTCCTCGACGACGATCCGGGCGTCGACGTCGGGTCCGAGGCGGATGCCCCACTCGTGGCCGGCGGCGCGGGGCTCGGGCTCGGACTCGAGCGGGGCGATGAACTCGGCCTGCCGGGGACGGCGCCGGTCGGCGATGCCGACCATGGCCAGCACCAGCAAGGCCAGGATCGCGAACGAGACCGTGAGCAGCCCCTTGGGCTCGGGACGCCCCGGCGTCGGAGTTGGGGTCGGCTCTGCGGCCATCGACGCGGCCCCCATGACCTCGGATCGTCCGATTCCACGATCCCGATTCTACCGCGTCGCGAACGACCCCGGCAACCCCGCGCGAGCGGCCGCGGCCGCGCGGGCGAGACCGGCGACACGGGCCGGGTCGATCGTGCCGAGGCGATCGCCCCGATCGCAGGCCGCGCCCCGGACGGCGAAGAGGTCGGGGGCGATCGGCCCGAGGCGGGCGATCGCGTCGGCATCGAGTCCCCCCGCCAGGACCACGAGCCGGCCGCCGGCGCGGGCCCGTGCGGCCCAGTCGGCCCAGTCCTCGACGAGGATCGGCACGCGACGGCCCTTGTCCCACGTGTCCACCAGCAGGCCGTCGCAATCGGGGACGGCGAGCGCCTCGGCGAGCACCGCCGCCGGCTCCGGCGACCCGGCGATCGACCAGTCCGCATACGCCACCGCGACCCAGCGCGGGCCGGGGCCGAGCGATTCCCTCAAACACCGCCAGCGGCGCGGCCAGTCGCCCCGACCGCGTTCCCCGGCGAGGCCGACCTTGCGGAAGGCGATCCCGTCGAAGTCCCCGCGCGCGGCGAGACGGCCCTCGTCCCAATCGGCCAGCTCGCCGAGGGCGACGCTGACGGGAACCTCGACCGGCAAGGCCGCTCGGACCGCCCGCCAGGTGGCCGGATCGGCCGGGCCGAGCGGCCCCCGGGCCGGCTCCTTCACGTCCACGATCGCCGCCCCGCCGTCGGACGCGGCCCTCGCCTCGGCCGCCGACCGGACGCTGACGAGCAGGGCCGGCATCGGGGTCAGTCGAGGTCCGTCGCCAGGCCCTCGGCGCTCGCCTTGCGGGCCCGGAGCAGCCGTTCCCGCAGGGGGTCGAGGCCGAAGAAGAGCAAGGTAGTCCCCGCCAGGTCCGCCAGCAGCGTGTACGGGAAGAAGGGGATGGCCAGGGTGAAGCAGGCCACCAGGCCGGCCCACGTCGCCGGATAGCCGATCTCCGGGGCACGCCAGCTCGCGAGGTTGCTCGTCACGAAGAAGAGGGTCGAGGCCAGGAGCGACATCCCCGACCACGTGGCCATGCGCGTCCACGTCGGTGACCCGGCTTCGCGGCGCGGCAGGTGGCCGAGGGCCGCGATCGCGGCGAACGTCGCGTAGCTGACCAGCCGCGCGGGGTCGAAGCCCGTCCATGCGTAGAAGTGGAACAGGTCCATCACGAGGTCCGATAGCGCCATGGCCGCCACGGGGACGGTCCAGGCCCACCGCCTCGGCAGCCTCGCCCCCGCGTAGAGGGCCAGGGCGCCCATCGGCACGGCGTTGGGCGGGTGCGGGACGATCCGGGTGAGGGCGCCCACGGCGATCAGGAACAGGGCGGTCGGCATGAAGACCTCTCGGGCGCTTGGGCCGGTCGGCGACGCCCCCCCGGGCGTCGCCAACCCCGTTAACATATCCCCCCACGCCCCGCCGATCAAGCGACGGTCCCCGACTTGCATCCTCCCAACCCTCGTCTCCCGTTGTAGAATGATCGGTCAACCCGGCCTTGTCCCGAGGTCCGAGGGGGGGCGTTCCATGAGGCTCGAGGTCCATCGGCTCGTCTGGGTCGGCTCCCTGGCCGCGATCGTCGCCCTCGGCGGCGACGACCCCGCGGCCAGGGACTCGACCCGTCCCAATTCCAAGGGCGCGGCGAAGCCCGACCCGGTCGTCGCCGAGGTCCTGAAGCTCCACAACCGCGAGCGCGCCAAGGCGAAGCTCCCCCCGCTGACGCTTGAGCCCAAACTCACCGACGCCGCCAAACGGCACGCCCTCGACATGGCCGAGCACGACACGATGTCCCACGAGGGCTCCGACGGCTCCAACCCCCAGCAGCGTATCGAGGCCGCCGGCTACAAGGGCCGCGGCACCGGCGAGAACGTCGCCTTCGGCGCCCGTACCCCCGCCGCCGTCGTGCAAGGCTGGATGGACAGCCCGCCGCACAAGAAGAACATCCTCGGGGATTACCAGGACGTCGGCATCGCCGTCGCGAAGTCGGACGACGGCACGCCGTACTGGTGCATCGACTTCGGCAAACCGTGGCCGAAAGTCAACCCGGACAAGCAGGTGCGGCTCGCCATCGAGGTCCTGAACGACGAGCGCGAGAAGGCGGACCTGCCCGCGCTGAAGGTCAACGCCAAGCTCGCCAGGGTCGCCGAGGACATCGCCGCCCGGCTCGCCAAGGACGCCAAGGACGAGAAGGACGCCCGGGCCGACCTCGGCGGGGCGACGAAGGAGGTCGAGAAGGCCGGCTACCGCTTCGAGCGGATCGGCCTCTCGGCCGCGAGTGGCCTGGCGGACGCGGAGGCGGTCGTGAAGGGCTGGCTCAAGGACGAAGGGACGAAGAAGAACCTGCTCGGCGACTTCAGCGAGGTCGGCGTCGGCATGGCGACGACCGACGAGGGCGTCCCCTGGTGGTGCCTGATCCTGGCCAAGCCGCTCTGAGGGACCCGATGGACTCGATCGCCGGCCAATTCCTGATCGCGACGCCGAAGCTCGTCGCCCCGCTGTTCGAGCGGAGCGTCTTGCTGATGCTCGACCACTCGCCCGAGGGGGCGATGGGGGTGATCCTGAACAAGCCGATCGAGACGACGGTCGCCGACCTGGCCGGCAAGGTCTTCGAGGAAGGCTTCGACTGGGAGAAGCCGCTGCACCTCGGCGGGCCGGTGGCCGGCCCGCTCATCGTGATCCACACCATCGCCGAGCTGGCCGACCGCGAGGTCGTCCCCGGCGTCTTCGGCACGCTCGAGGCGGCCAAGGCGCAGGAGGTCATCGGCCGACGGCCCGAGCCGTCGTTCGTCATCGCCAATTACTCCGGCTGGGGCCCCGGCCAGCTCGAGGACGAGTTCGACCGCGGCTCGTGGCTCGCGCTGCCGGCCACGACCGAGCAGGTCTTCGAGATCGCCGACGACGACCCCTGGGACACCCTCCTCCGCGCCGCCAACGCCCTCAAGCTCACCGCCGACCTCGGCCTGCCCGGCATCCCGGACGATCCGAGGGCCAACTGAGGGGGTTCGCGAACCTCGCGGCGGCCCTTGGCATCGGTCGAGGGGGGGCGATATCCTTGTCGGGATTCGGGCACCGGCCCGAGGGGTCGAGGGGGAAGGGGACGTCCATGCCGTCGTATCATTTCCAGCGGATCGAGGCCAAGTGGCAGGCGTACTGGGAGCGGCACAAGACCTTCCGCGCCCCGGATCTCGAACCGGGCCGGCCGAAGCTCTACGTCCTCGACATGTTCCCCTATCCCAGCGGCGCGGGCCTGCACGTCGGCCATCCCGAAGGCTACACGGCCACGGATATCCTCTGCCGCTACAAGCGGATGCGCGGGTTCAACGTCCTCCACCCCATGGGCTGGGACGCCTTCGGCCTCCCCGCCGAGCAATACGCCGTCCAGACGAACACCCACCCGAGCATCACCACGCAGAAAAATATCAACACATTCCGCCGTCAGATCAAGAGCCTGGGCTTCTCTTACGACTGGGACCGCGAGGTCGACACGACCGACCCGGATTACTACAAGTGGACGCAGTGGATCTTCCTCCAGATCTACGACACGTGGTATGACCCCGACTTCGAGTGGACCGACCCGAAGGGGCGGCGTCGCAAGGGGAAGGGTCGGCCGATCGCCGAGCTGCCGACCCCCGAGGGGACGGCCGACCCGGAGGCGTATCGCGATTCGAAGCGGCTCGCCTACCGCGCCGAGGTCCCGGTCAACTGGTGCCCCGAGCTGGGGACCGTGCTGGCCAACGAGGAGGTCATCGACGGCAAGAGCGAGCGCGGCGGCTTTCCGGTCGTGCGGATGCCCTTGCGGCAGTGGATGCTCCGCATCACCGCCTACGCCGACCGGCTCGTCGAGGACCTGGACGACCTCGACTGGTCCCGCGCCATCAAGGACATGCAGCGCAACTGGGTCGGGCGCAGTGAGGGGGCCGAGGTCGATTTCCGAATCCTTGACGACCTGGACACCTGGGCGGTCGGCCGCGGGCCGGAGGATTGGACCGAGGTTCACGATCCCGACTCCATCCGCGTCTTCACCACGCGGCCCGATACCCTCTTCGGCGCGACCTACATGGTCGTGGCCCCCGAGCATCCGCTCGTCGATCGCCTCACGACGCCGGGCCATCGCGACAGCGTCGAGGCCTATCGCCAGGCCGCCACGCGCAAGAGCGACCTGGACCGGACCGAGCTCTCCAAGACCAAGACCGGCGTGTTCACCGGCGCCTTCGCGACCAACCCCGTCAACGGCCGTCGCATCCCGATCTGGATCGCCGACTATGTGCTGATGGGCTACGGCACCGGCGCCATCATGGCCGTCCCCGGCCACGACGAACGCGACTTCGAGTTCGCGAAGACCTTCGACCTGCCGATTGTCCGCGTCGTCGCCCGGTCCCTCGCCGAGGCCGGCGCCCCCTTGACCGAGGCCGAGGTCGAGCCCGGCGTCTCCGTGAATTCGAGCAACGGCGAGATCACCCTCGACGGCCTGCCGACGGCCGAGGCGAAGGCCGCGATCACCGAATGGCTCGCGTCGAAGGGACTCGGCCGCAAGACCGTGAACACCAAGCTCCGCGACTGGCTCTTCAGCCGCCAGCGCTACTGGGGCGAACCCTTCCCGATCCTCCTCGACGAACGCGACCGCGCCCATGCCGTCCCTGCCTCCGAACTCCCCGTCCGCCTGCCCGAACTCGACGACTTCAAGCCCTCCGGCCGCCCCGAGCCGCCGTTGGGCAAGGCGACGGAGTGGGTGCGCTACTCCGAGGTGTACCGCCGCGAGACCAACACGATGCCGCAGTGGGCCGGCTCGTGCTGGTATTACTTAAGATATATCGATCCGAAGAACTCCGAGCGCCCCTGGGACCCCGAGACGGAGCGTTACTGGATGCCCGTCGACCTCTACGTCGGCGGCGCCGAGCACGCGGTCCTGCACCTCCTCTACAGCCGGTTCTGGCACAAGGTCCTCTTCGACCGCGGCTTCGTGAGCACGATGGAGCCGTTCCAGAGGCTCGTCAATCAGGGGATGATCCTGGGCGAGACGGAGTACACCGGCTTCAAGACCGCCGCGGGCGATTGGGTGTCGGCGACGCGGGTCGAGATCGTCGAGGGGCTGGGGCACGTCATCAAGGGGGAGCGGTCGCCGCAGGGGGTCGAGGCGGTCAAGCTCGACCCCGAGCAGGTCGTGAAGCAGGGGGACGGCTTCGTCCTGGCGGGCCGGCCCGAGATCCGGGTCGACGCCCGCGCGCACAAGATGTCGAAGGCGCGCGGCAACGTCATCAACCCCGACGACGTCGTCCGCGAGTACGGCGCCGACAGCCTCCGCCTCTTCGAGATGTTCATGGGACCGCTCGAGGCGGTCAAGCCTTGGAGCATGAAGGGGGTCGAGGGGGTCTACCGGTTCCTCGGCCGGGCCTGGCGGATGGTCGTGGACGTCGACGCCGAGGACGTGCGGCTCGACCCGAAGGTGCGCGACGTCGCGATGACCGCCGAGCAGGCCAAGGTCGTGGCCCGGACGGTCGCGGGCGTGACCGACGACATCGAGGGGATGCGGTTCAACACGGCCATCAGCAAATTGATGGAATTCACCAACGTCTTCACCGCCCAGGAGACCCGGCCGAAGGCGGCGATGGAGGCGTTCGCGCTCTTGCTCGCCCCGTTCGCCCCGCATGCGGCCGAGGAGCTCTGGGAAGTCCTCGGCCATCGCGAGACCTTGGCCTACCAACCCTGGCCCTCGTTCGACCCGGCCCTCCTGAAGGATGACGAGGTCGAGATCCCCGTCCAAATCAACGGCAAGGTCCGCGGCCGGGTCGTCGTCGCCGCCGACGCCGACCGCGACGCGATCGAGCGCGCCGCGCGGGCGGACGAGAAGGTCGCCGCGTTCCTCGAAGGCAAGGCGGTGAAGAAGGTCGTCGTCGTCCCCGGCAAGCTCATCAGCTTCGTCGTCGGCTGAGAGCGGAGGATTCCACCGCGGGGGACGCAGAGAAAAAGCATGGATCTCTTCTTCTCTGCGTCCCCCGCGGTGGAATCCTCCGCTTCAACCGGGCACCGCGACCGGCTCGGCCTCGGCCGGCGCGGGGAGTTCGGCCTCCTCGGCGAGGCGTTGCTGGGTCGGGTCGCCCATGGCGACGGGCCAGATGTGGAAGCCGTCGCGATGCCAGGGGGCGTGCGGGTCCTCCCAGGTCCCCCAGATCCCCTTGCCCTCGTTGTAGCCGCGATAGACGATGTCGTGCTTCTCGATGTAGCGCTTCGTCCACCGGCACTTGCCGCTCTCCACATCGTAGCGGCCGGTCATCAGGAAGGCGCCGATGCGGTCGCGGCCCTCGCCGGTGATCCGGCCCTTCCGGAAGGTCAGGTCGAGCTCCATCCAGTGCTTGCCGACGGGCTGGATCTTCTGGAGAAAGAACCCGGTCCAGGGGCCGGAGGGGAATCGGCTGTCCGGCTCGAGGTCGTCCGGGGTCGGCTCGGGGACGGGCATGGCGGACGGCCTCCGAAGCGTGGCGAGAGATGGGCCGCGCCGGGCGAGGCCGGCGCCGGACTTCGTCTATAATAGAGCGGTCCGGGACCGCGGCAAGACGACGGGACCGACCGTACCCTCAACCGACACGGCGACCGCATGGCACGATCGCGCTACATCGTCGGCATCGACCTGGGGACGACGAACTGCGCCGTCGCGTACGTCGACACGAAGGGCCGCGAGCGGCCGGCGGCGGACATCAAGCCGTTCGACGTGCCGCAGCTCGTCGCCCCGGGCGAGACGGCGCCGCGGCCGATGCTGCCGTCGTTCCTGTACCTGCCCGGCACCCACGACCTCCCGCCGGGGGCCGCGCGACTCCCCTGGGACGAGCACGCCGACCGGATCGTCGGCGAGTTCGCCAGGATTCAAGGGGCCCGGGTCCCGGCGCATCTGGTCGCCAGCGCGAAGAGCTGGCTCTGCCACCCCGGCGTCGATCGCGAGGCCGACATCCTCCCCTGGGGCGCGCCGGCCGAGGCCCGTCGGGTGTCGCCGGTCGAGGCGTCGGCGGCGTACTTGCAGCACATCCGCGACGCGTGGGACGTGGGCTTCGCCCTCGACGACCCCGAGGCCCTGTTCGACCGGCAGGAGGTCATCCTCACGGTCCCCGCCTCGTTCGACGAGGCCGCGCGCGAGCTGACCCTCGCCGCGGCGAAGCGGGCGGGCCTGAACCGGGTCACCTTGCTGGAGGAGCCGCAGGCGGCGTTCTACTGCTGGATCGTCTCGCACCAGGACGGCTGGCAGCGCGAGGTCCGGGCCGGCGAGCTGATCCTCGTCTGCGACATCGGCGGCGGCACGACCGACTTCAGCCTCATCACCGTCGTCGAGACCCCGACCGGCCCCGGCTTCCGCCGCGTGGCCGTCGGCGACCACCTCATGCTCGGCGGCGACAACATCGACCTGGCGCTCGCCCACCGCGTCGAGGCCAAGCTCGGCGGGCCCAAGCTCGACGCCGAGCAGTGGAGCGCCCTGCGGTTCGCGTGCCGGACCGCCAAGGAGAAGCTCCTCGACGACGACCGGCCCGCCGACCGCTGGCCGGTGACGATCGCCGGCCGCGGCGCGCGGATCATCGGCGCGAGCCTCCAGTCGGAGCTCTCCCGCGCCGAGGTGCTCGAGGCGGTCGTCGACGGCTTCTTCCCGATCACCCCGCGCGGCGAGGACCCGTCCCGAGGCTCCCGCGCCGGCTTCCACGAGTTCGGCCTGCCGTTCGTCGCCGACCCGGCCATCCCCAGACACCTGGGCGCCTTCTTGCGGCGGCACAAGGCCGCCCCGATCGTCGGCGAGGGCCACACCCCCGACGACCGCCCCGCGCGGCCCGACGCGATCCTCTTCAACGGCGGCGCCCTGACCCCCCGCGTCCTCCGCGATCGCGTGGTCGAAGTCGTCACGTCCTGGTTCGCCGACGAGGATGAGGGCCGATACCGACCGCGCGTCTTGACGAACGCCTCGCTCGACCTGGCCGTCGCCCAGGGGGCGGCGTATTACGGCGTCGTCCGTCGCGGCGGGGGCATCCGGATCGGCGGCGGCACGGCCCGGTCGTTCTACGTCGGCTTCGAGGCCGACGAGGCCGACCGGCCGTGGCTCTGCGTCGTCCCGCGCGACGCGCAGGAAGGGGATGAGATCGAGATCGAAGGGCGCGACTTCGAGCTGTTGATGGGCCGGCCGGTCGCCTTCCCCCTGGCCAGCTCGTCGGTCCGGCCGCACGACCGCCCCGGCGACCTCGTCGCCGCCGACCCCGACTCGATCCGCGAGCTACCCCCGTTGCAAGGCCTGATGCGCGCCGGCCGCAAGGCGAAGGCCGAGCGCGTGCCGGTCCGCCTGGCGGCGCGCGTGACCGAGGTCGGCACGGTCGAGCTCTGGTGCCATTCGCGGACCGACGACCGTCGCTGGCGGCTCGAGATCCAGTTCCGCGTCCCCGAAGGCCGGCCGCGCCCCGAGGTCGCCGCGGGCCGCGAGCCGGACCGGACCGTGCTCGAACAGGCCACGATCGACTGCGCCGCCGAGGCGATCCGACTCGCCTTCGAACCCTCGACTCCGGAGGAAGCCGGCCCGTCGCGCCTCATCAAGCGGCTGGAAGAGGCGCTCGAACTGCCCCGCGACCAGTGGCCGCCGTCGGCCTTGCGTGCGCTCTGGGACCCCTTGCGCGAGGCGGCGCCGTTGCGATGGAAGGGGCCGCGGCACGAGTCGCGCTGGCTGAACCTCGCCGGCTACTGCCTCCGACCCGGCGTCGGCTACCCGCTCGACGAGACGCGCATCAAGGCCCTCTGGCCGGTGTTCCATGCCGGTGTGAAGTTCGTGAAAGATGTTCAATGCTGGGCCGAGTGGTGGATCGTCTGGCGACGGGTGGCGGCGGGATTGAACAAGGCACACCACGAGGAGATCCATCGCCGGCTCGTGCCGTTCCTGCTCCCGCCCAAGGGGGGCGGGCAGGCGAAGAAGGCCGGCCGGCCGAAGCCCGAGACCCACGAGCTGGCCGAGATGTGGCGCTGCGCCGCGGCGCTCGAACGCCTGGCGCCGAGCGTCAAGGAGCCGCTGGGCGATGCCCTCGTCAAGGATCTCTCGCGCCCCCATCCGGCCCCTTACGTTTTGTGGTGCCTGGGGCGGATCGGGGCGCGAATCCCCCTGTACGGCCCGGCGAACACCGTCGTCCACCCCGAGAAGGCCGGCCGCTGGGCCCGCACCCTGCTCGACCGCCCCTTCTCCCCCGGCCGCGAGACGACCGACGCGGTCTTCGCCCTCGCCGCGCTCGGCCGCGTCTCCGGCGATCGCGCCCGCGACCTTTCCGAAGACTTACGCCATGGGATCTTGAACCGACTTGCTCAACTTGGGGCCGGCGAGGCCACTCTCCGCCCCGTCCGCGAGTATCACGAGCTCGAGGCGTTCCAGCAGGGCGAGGCCCTCGGCGACGCCCTGCCCGTGGGTTTGCGGCTGGTCGGGACGACGGAGGGTTCTTGATCCTGCGGGCAATCTCCCTCCCTCTCCCCCTGGGTATTGGTCTCTCCAAGCAGCGCTCACGCCGGGTTTCGGGGGGTTGGGACGGACGGCGTCGGTTGCCACGGGTTGGGCCCCGAACCCGTGCGCCTGGCGGCCCTCTCGGAGCACGGGTTCGAGGCCGAACTCGTGGCAACCGAGGGGGGAATCGCAGGACACCAGGACACTCGACACCATCCCCCCGGAATCCCGCTTGGCCGACGACTTAGGCGTCCGGCAGTAAATGCTATACCTACGATTTATTCTTCACCGGCTTGATGGTGATGTCGTACTTGGGGAGGGTGATCGAGCGTTGCAGGCGGGCCTCGTAGCGCTTCATCTCTTGGGCGGCGACCCGGACACC
>DASZMJ010000424.1:0-1650 GCA_035551935.1 Isosphaeraceae bacterium | reverse complement strand
GCCCGGCGATGGCCTGCGTCGGGCGGGCAGGGACGCCCGCCCCACCCGGAGAAGGCTGCCCCAGTCCTTGACCGAAGACCCCACCCGTGCCGACACCGCCCGTCGCCGTCGCGATCCCGTGCTACAACGAGGCCGCGGCGGTCGAGGCCGTCGTCGCGGCCTGGCGCGCGGCCTTGCCCGAAGGGGAGATCGTCCTCTTCGACAACAACTCGACCGACGGCACGGGCAACATCGCCCGCGGCCTCGGCGTCCGGGTCGTCGACGTGCCGGAGCAGGGCAAGGGCTGCGCGGTGCGGGCGATCTTCGCGACGCTGGGCGACCGCCCGGCCGTGGTCCTCGTCGACGGCGACGGCACCTACCCGGCCGATCGCGTCCGCGGCCTGCTCGACCCGATCCTGAAGGGCGAGGCCGACATGGCCGTCGGCGCACGTCGTCCGGTGGCCGCGCCGGGGGCGATGTCGCCGATCCGGGGATTGGGTAACGTCCTGATCCCCGCGGCGTTCCGCGTCCTGATCGGGCCGGGCAACAGCGACCTGCTCTCGGGCTACCGCGTCTTCTCGCCGCGCTACCTGAACGAGGTCCACCTCCGCTCGACCGGCTTCGAGATCGAGACCGAGCTGGCGAGCGAGGCCGTGGCGCGGGGGATGCGCGTGGTCGAGGTGCCGGTGCCGTACCACCCGCGGATCGCCGGGACGGCCAGCAAGCTCAAGGCCTTCCGCGACGGCCGGCGGATCTTGCTGATGATCGTCCGTCAGAGCCTCCGGCTCCGGCCGTGGAGGTCTCTGGGCCTCATCGGCGGGATGCTCGCCGCGGTGGCGTTGCTGGTCGGGTCGACGCCGCTCTTCCTCGCGGCCGGGACGATCCTCGTCGGGGTGGTGGCCCTGGCCGCGTGGTCTACGTAGGGTCCGCTATTGCGGACCTCTTCCACCAAGCCTTTCCCCGAAGAGGTCCGCAATAGCGGACCCTACGAAGACTTCGGCAGCCGGTCACTGACCCGCGCCAGGGCCTGCTCGATCTGCTCCCACGAGACGGGCTTCTCGAGGTAGCCGTCGACGCCCGCCTCGCCGATCCGGCGGCGATTGACGACCGTCACGTCGCCGGTGAGGGCGAAGATCGGCAGGTCGCGGGTCCGGGGGTCGGCCCGGAGGGTGCGGACGGCCTCGATGCCGTCCATGCCGGGCATGTTGACGTCCATGAGGACGATGAACGGGCGCTCGCCGAGGGCGAGCTCGACGGCGGCGCGGCCGTCCTCGGCCTCGAGCACGCGGTAGCCGAGGCCGCGGAGGACGCGCGCCAGGGCGCGGCGGCTCGGCTCGTGGTCCTCGGCGACGAGGATCGGCCCGCTCGCGGGCGAGACCGAGAGCGTCGGCATGTCGGGGTCGGTCGGGGCGTCGACGAGGATCGAGGCGGGCAGCGAGAGCGTGAACGTGCTGCCGCGGCGAGGGGCGCTCTCCAGGAGGATCTCTCCGCCGAGCAGCGCCGCCAGCCGCCGGCAGATCGCCAGGCCCAGGCCGGTCCCGCCCGGCTCGCGCCGGCCGTGGCCGAGCGTGGCGAACTCGTCGAAGATCCTCCCGTGGTCCTCGGGCGCGATGCCGACGCCGGTGTCCTCGACGCAGATCCGCATCCGCTCGCCGTCGCGTTGGCCGTACA
>DASZMJ010000423.1:0-2793 GCA_035551935.1 Isosphaeraceae bacterium | reverse complement strand
GAACGCGCGTCGTTCCCGACTGCCGGGCGATCGATCCTTGGTGTCGCCTATTCGCCGGACGGGCGAATCCTGGCCGCGGCTGACATGGAGTCGATCGTCCTCAGGGACGCATCCAAAGGGAGCGAATTTGCCACTCTCGTCGGGAAGAATTGGAGTAACGAATTCGCGGCCATTGGGTTCTCACCCGACGGCAAGGTGTTGGCCTCGATGAATCGCGTCTTCCGGCTATGGAGGCCGGCCGCCGCCGCGGCACCCAGACCAGACCGGGGAGAGACCCGCAACCTCGGCCCACGGTGAAATGACGGCCTCGCAAAGAAGATGTCCGCACGGCGGACCATAGGTGACATCGATCGCAGCCGCCCCCCGACTCGCCGCGACCGGGAGATTCGAGCGGATATCGGCCGCCCCGGCGCGACGACTTGAGCCCTCGGCCCTTGACCGGGGGCCGAACGCGCGGAATCCTTCAGGGGAGACAATCGTCGGGCCGCGCATGCTCCGCGCCGCCCCTCATCTATAGATGGCAAGCCGCCGGGCCCGGCCCGGACACCCCCTAGGACCGGCATCGATGAACACCTCACGCTTCCCGCGGCCTTCCCCGGCCCTCGGACTCGGCCTGGGACTGATCCTCGCGATCGCACCCCCCTCCTCGGCCCAGCAGCCCTCCAGCGGCAGCGGAGCCGGCACCGGCACCGGCCTGGAGGCGGGCGGCGCCGGGTCGACCGGCACGGGCATGGAGGCGGGCGGCCTGGGGGCGACCAGCGGCCGGCCGTTCATGCGGCCGGCGGGCGGCCCGAGCATCTACGGCCCCGCCGGGCCGACCGGGCCGCGGTTCGACCCGCTCGAGTCGCCCCGCGTCGTCGTCCCCGGCGAGGTCGAGCGGCTCATCGGCCGCGGCACCGAGGAGCTGATGCGCGACGCCCTGGCGATCGCCGACCCCGGCGAGCGCTCGCTCGCCCTGGTCCGCGTGGCGCGGACGTCGATCTTCCTCGGCCGGCCCGACTTCGGGCACACCGCCGTCTACAAGGCCGCCGAGGACGCCCAGCTCGTCGTCGACGACACCCTGCACGACCAGCGGATCGTCAACGTGATCGAGGCCGCCCTCTCGCTGGCCGAGGAGCACATGCGCGACATCCGCGTCTTCGAGCCGGCCCAGCGCGAGTCGCCCGGCCTGCCCGCCCCGCTCCAGCCCAAGAACGACCGCGCCTCCAACCTCGAGCGGGGCCGCCAGGAGTGGGACCTCGCCTTCCGCCTCGCGTTCGTCATCCGCAACGCCTCGGCGCGGACGGAGACGGGCTATCGCGTGGTCGAGAGCGAGTCGATCGGCAGCGCGTCGCTCGTCCGCGAGCCGTTCCGCCTGCTCGGCACCCGGCCCGACCCCCGCCGGCTGCCGACCGCGATCCGCAACTTCAGCGACGGCCTGATCGTCACCGCGATCGACCACGCCACCAGGATCGAGCGCCCCGTCTGGCGCGACCGCGCCCTGACGGCCATCGCCACCAACGCCGCGGTCTCCGGCCAGTTCGAGCGCGCCGAGCAGGCCGCCGCGACCATCCCCCAGCCCGAGGTCCGCACCGACGCCTACCTCAAGATCGCCGAGAACGACATCATCTTCGGCCGACCCGGGGACGCCACCAAGAACTACCAGGCGGCCGCCCGGTCGATCGCCGAGGTGCCGATGGCCGACCCGCGCGAGACCCTCGTCGGCGTCCTGATCGACAGCCTGATCGCCTTCGGCCGCTTCGACGACGCCCGCGCCTCGATCGTCCTCTACGCCAACCCGGCGAACCCGCCGATCGCCCTGGCCGCCGTCGCCGAGTCGCAGGGCCGCCGCGGCCTGGCCAAGTCGGCCCAGGAGTGGATCGCCAGGGAGCCCTCGTCCGAGATGCGCTCGCTCCTCTACCGCAAGCTCAACGACGGCATGCTCGCCGCCTTCGAACAGAAGCGCTCCGCCGAGCTCTCCCGCGGCGCCCCCTGACCCCCCTGGATTGATCCGCACCCTTCACTCTTCACTCTTCACCCAAGACGAGCGCGGAGTGAAGAGTGAAGGGTGCAAACAAGCCGTCGGCCCAGGACCGAGAACGAGGAGATCGCCCATGGCCTCGCCCGCCCGGGCCTCGACCGCCGCGGTCATCCCCTGCCTCCGCTACCGCGACGCCCCGGCCGCGATCGAGTGGCTCTGCGCCGCGTTCGGCTTCGAGAAGCACCTGATCGTCCCCGGCCCGGGCCGCACGATCGCCCACGCCCAGCTCGGCCTGGGCGGCGGCATGATCATGCTCGGCTCGGCGGTCGATTCGGAATTCAGCCGCCTCCTGAAGCAGCCGAGCGAGGCCGGCGGAGCGACGCAGAGCATCTACGTCGTCGTCGCCGACCCCGACGCGATCTACAAGCGGGCCGAGGCCGCCGGCGCCTCGATCGAGATCGCCATCCGCGACGAGTCCTACGGCGGCCGCGGCTTCACCTGCCGCGACCCCGAGGGCCACGTCTGGTCGTTCGGCAGCTACGACCCGTGGAAGGCGGACTGAGCCGGCCGGGTGGACTTGCCCGCGACTCCGGGGTCGCGCCACAATGGTCTCGTCGGCTTCGACGACGCGGGATCGAGGAGGCCTCGGCATGCCGGGCTCGGATCTGCTTTACCTCTCCAACGAGCGGGGCGACGTCACGGGCGTGGTCGTCCCGATCGACATCTGGCGCGAGATCAGCGCGGAGCTCGAGACGCACCACCTCCTCAAGAGCGAGGCGATGCGCCGTCGCCTCCTCGGCGCGATGGCGCGGACCGGGGGCGTCCCCTTCGAC
>DASZMJ010000422.1:0-1667 GCA_035551935.1 Isosphaeraceae bacterium | reverse complement strand
GTCGCCAGCCTCGACGAAGAGGGCGAACGGCTGGTCGCGCTTCGCGCTCAAGACGGTCAGGGCGCCCTCGGTCATCTCGGCGAGGGTCGGGGTCTCGTCGCGGTCGGCCGCGGTGTATTTCTCGGCCTTGCCGTCGAGGTCGGGCGCGGGGTCATAGCCGCCGTCGGCGGTCCGGTACGGGAGGTGGGTGAGCCCCTTCTTGCCGAAGAGTCCGAAGAGGCGGAATCCCCCCTCGGCGGCGCGGGCGGCGGCGGCGCGGAGGGCCTTGCCGCCGGGGACGCCCGACTCGGTCTCCGCGACGACGTACTTGCCGCCGTTCTTGACGTCGATGGTCGCCTTGTCGATGTCGGCGATGTGCAGGTTCCCGCGGATCGCGTTGCCCCCCTGGGCCTTGAGGGACCGGTCGTCCGTCTCCAGGCCGACGCCCGTCCCCATGACCACGTCGAGGCCGCCGTGGCGGCCCTCGCGCCTCGACTTCTGGCCGATGCTGTCGAGGCCGAGCATGTCGCGGGCGAGGTCCTGGTAGTCGTCGCGGTGGACGTTGTGCGCGTACATCGCGGCGGGCGAGGCGTGGTCGAACGGCACGCTGGTCACGGTGCCGAGCTTCCAGCCCTGGTCCTGGAGTTGGTTGAACAACGTGGGCACGAACCGGCCGTCGTCCATGACGTTCAGGCCGTTGTTGTACGCCTTCCGCCCGCTGGCGAACGCCGCGGCGCTGGTGGACGAGTCGGTGTAGGCGTGGAGGACGCGCCCGACGTCGAGCACGCCCTGGATGTCGGCCTTATTGGCGCTCTGCCCCTTGAGGTATCCCGGCGCCCTCGGGCCGAGCGGGCCGAGGGTCCACGGGTTCGGGCCGGCGATCCGCGCGTCGTAGCCGCCGCCGAGGCTGCCGGGGGGGATCGTCACGCTCTGCAAGTCGAGGTCGGGGGTGTTCTTGTCGTGGGTCGGGCTGGTGACGTAGTAGCCATATTGCGCCGTGCCGTCGGCCGGGTAATCCTGGAAGATCAGGCCCGCGCCCTTCCCCTCGGTGTAGACCTTCCCCGTCTTGACGATCGCGGCGGCCTGGGTGGTCGGCCAGTCGAGCCCGTCGAACCAGACGATGAACAGGTGCCTGGCCCCGCGGGCGACGGCCTCGGCCTGGACCCGGTAGAGGTCGCTCTGGTCGGCGTACGTGGCGTCGGGGTTGACGGTGTTCGCGGGGACGACGCCGTAAAGCGCCTTGACCTTCGCCGGGTCGCGATAGGCGCTGTTCGCCCCCGTGACGGCCGAGAGGTCGGCCTTCCGGCCGAAGACGTAAATCGGGATCAGCCGATTCGAGTGGCTCGCGTGGTTCGAGAAGACGTCGTTCGCCCCTTGCGAGCCGAAGTGATACGGCCGCGCCACCTTCTGCTTCGCGGTGGCGACGTTGGCGGCCTGCAAGTCCTTGAGCCGGTCCTCGGCGCGGGCCGAGGGCCCGGAGAAGGCCACAAGGGGCGCGAGCACGAGCAGGAGGCGGGCGGGTTGGAATGGGCGGGCGGTCACGGAGGGCTCCCCCGATGGAGAAGGAAGCCCGGGCGCGGAATTCGCGCCGGGCCGGGACGATTTCCAGGCCAATTTAGCAAATCATCGGGATGATAAGGAACAGAGTGACGCGCTGCTATCGCGGGGCAAACACCTTCCCCTCGTTC
>DASZMJ010000421.1:0-2082 GCA_035551935.1 Isosphaeraceae bacterium | reverse complement strand
GCCGTCGCCAGCGGCGCCGCGCCGGCCGACAAGGGCGTGCTCGTCCGCGTCGAGAAGTCGGGCGCCCCCAAGAACAAGGTCGGCGGCCCGATGGGCGAGTACGAGCCCGGGCTCTCCGTCGAGAAGATCAAGCTGATGGGGGCCGACGCCGTCAAGCTGCTCGCCCCGTTCGAGCCGGGCGAGCCGATCTCGGCCGAGCACCAGCTCGCGATGATCCATGAGGTCTACGAGGCCTGCAAGAAGTTCGACATCCTCTTCCTGCTCGAGCCGGTCGCCTTTCCCTTCGGCGGCGAGAAGAAGACCGACAAGGCCTACCTCGACCGCAAGGCCGAGACGGTCATCGAGAGCGCCCGGCAGATCAGCCGGTTCTGCGACGTCTACAAGGCCGAGTTCCCCGGCACGCTCGGCCACGACTCCGACGACCAGCTCCACGACAACCTGCACGCCCTCAGCGAGGCCAGCGAGCGCCCCTGGGTCCTGCTCTCGGCGGGCGTCGATTATCCCGACTACTTCAAGCAGGTGCGGATGGCGATGGAGTCGGGCTGCTCGGGCGTCCTGGGCGGCCGGGCGTTCTGGAAGGAGTACTTCCTCCAGGACGGCCCCGACGCGCGGACCAAGTTCGCCGCGACCACCGGCCTGAAGCGCGTGGCCGACGTGGGCGAGGTGGTCGTCAACCACGGCACGCCCTGGTTCGCCCGCTACGGCCTGAGCCAGGAAGACCTCACCCACGTCCGCGCCGCCGAGGGCTGGCACATGCGCTACGCCCCCCAGGCCCGCGCCGCGGGCGGCGCCGGCGGCCACACCGTCCGGGCGGGCGAGGTCTACTGATCCGGAGGCCCGCAAGACTCGCATCCGGCCGCCCCATCGCTCGCCCGGCAGGGAAAGCGACGGGGCGGCCGGTTCGTTTCAGCGGGCCGCGGCGTCCTCACTTGGCCTGCTGAAACTGGTTGAAGAACTCGGGCGAGGAGAACAGGTTGATCAGGATGCGGTCCTGCGACTTGCCCTGATTAAGAATGCCGAAGGACGTCTTGAGGCCCGCGGGGTCGGCCGCGCGGCCGAGGATCCTCTGGTAGAGCCCGTCGACCTGAGCCTCCTTACCCTCCGGGGTCTGGAGGAGCTGATAGACGACCGTGGAGCGCGGGGTGCCGCGCTCGAGCTCGGCCGTGAACGTCGCGTCGAGCGCCGCCGGCAGCGGGGCGCCGAGGATGTCGTTGCCCAGCGCGGTCAGGTACGCCTCGATCGAGGCGCCGACCTTCTGGTAGTAGGCCGGCCCGCCGAAGACGCGCGAGTTCAGCTTCTGCGACGTCCCGTTGGAGTCGACGAACGCGTTCTGCTGCTGGGGCGGGGTCGAGTCCTTGCCCGCGACGTTGAGGTACGTCGCATGGACGGCGAATTGCCGGGTCTCCTTGCTGTGGACGATCTTGGTGACGACCGGCCGGCGGATCGCGTTATGCTCCACATATTGCGTGAGCCAGGCCGCCAGCCCGCCGTTGTTGATCGTGATGATCGTCCCCGTGTCGATCTGCCGGCCGAGGGCGTCGAGGTAGATCGCGTTGAGGTACTGCTCGACCTGCGTGCCGACGGGCAGCGTCTGCGCGGCCGAGGCCGAGGCGGCGTTGGTCGAGTCGCCCGTGTAGACGGCCGCGATCGCCAGGTTGCCGATCGGCAGGTTCTTGACGGTGACCGTGGCGGCGCCGCTCGACAGCGTTCCCGAGCCGATGATCATGCCGTTGGCGTAGACATCGACCGTGCCCGTCGGGGTGACGCCCGAGGCGCCCGAGGCGACGCTCACATTGAAGACCTCGGTCTGCGTCGGGCCCGGGTTGGCGATCGTCGGCGTGATCGCGACCCGCGTCGCCGCGAAGGTGACCTGGACCGACACGGCGGGCGACGTGCTCGCCGTGAAGCTGACGTCGCCCGAATAGTCAGCCGTCACCGAGCTCGTGCCCAGCGGCAGCGTGGCCGTCTGGAGGGTCGCCACCCCTCCGGTGACGCTGGCCGAGCCGAGCGACGTCGTGCCGCTGAAGAACTGGACCGTCCCCGTCGGGATCACGGTGCCCGAGTTCACCCCCATCACGGTCG
>DASZMJ010000420.1:0-6817 GCA_035551935.1 Isosphaeraceae bacterium | reverse complement strand
TCCTGGCCGAGCCGACCCCCGCGCCGGACCCCGGCGGCGGCGGCTGGCCGGCCTGATTCCATCAAATGAAAGCACATTCATGCATATCGGCGATCGCGGTGCGCGCGGCGGTCCCTCTTCCCGTCGCAGGCCCGCCCCGCGGGCCGTCCGCCACCCCACCCCCCGTTCTTATGGGGTCGCGGACGGCACGCGGGGCGTGCCTGCGACGGCAGTTCGAGCCGACGGCACGCGGGGGGGCAACGGGGAGATGTCCAGTTCCAGGGCGACGGCGCCGCAATCCCCCGAGCTATTCAGCCGGCGCGGCGGCGAGTAAGATGGGCGACGGGGCTGCCCCCGACGGGCGACGCGCCGCGTGGCCGCGCGGCGAGGCGGCCTCGACGGCCGAGCGGAGGTCCACGCATGCTCAACAATCGCCTGAAAGACTATGTCACCGCGCGCATCCTGCCGAACGTCAGGACCCCCGGCCAGTACCTCGGCGGCGAGCTGCACAGCGTCCGCAAGGACCACCGCGAGGCGCGCGGGACGGTCTGCCTGGCGTTCCCCGACACCTACGCCCTGGGCATGAGCCACCACGGCCTCCAGATCCTGTATAGCCTCATGAACGCCGAGGGGTGGGCCTGCGAGCGCGCCTTCACCCCCTTGCCCGACTTCGAGGCCGCCCTCCGCGCCCACGAGGTCCCGCTCTACGGCCTCGAGACCTTCACGCCCCTGAACCGCTACGACGTGCTCGGCTTCTCGCTCCAATATGAGATCTGTTATACGAACGTCCTGACGATGCTCGACCTCGGCGGCCTCCCGCTGCAGGCCGAGGACCGCGGGCCCGACGACACGCTGGTCATCGCCGGCGGCCCGGGCGCCCAGAACCCGGAGCTGCTCTCGCCCTACGTCGACCTGTTCGTCGTCGGCGACGGCGAGCCGAGCCTGCCGGTCGTCTGCGGGCTCTGGAAGGGGATGCAGGGCGATCCCACGCTCTCCCGCGCCGAGAAGCTGGCGCGGATCGCCGGGAGCGTCCCCTGGGCCTACGTGCCCCGGTTCTACGAGCCCGAGTACGACGCCGACGGCGTCCAGCGCGGCATCCGCCGGACCCGCGACGACGTGCCCGAGGCCATCCGCGCCTGCGTCGTCGAGGACCTCGAGGCGATCCCCTTGCCGACCATGCCGATCGTCCCGTTCGTCGAGACGACGCACGACCGGATCGCCATCGAGATCATGCGCGGCTGCCCCTGGCAGTGCCGGTTCTGCCAGAGCACCGTCATCAAGCGGCCCTTGCGCGTCCGGTCGGTCGAGACGATCGTCGGCTCGGCCCTCGAGACGTACCGCAACACCGGCCACGACGAGATCAGCCTGCTGTCGCTGTCGACGAGCGACTACCCGTACTTCGAGGAGCTGGTGACGCGGATGAGCGAGGTCTTCACGCCACTGGGCGTGCGGATCTCGTTGCCGAGCCTGCGGATCACCGAGATGCTCAAGAAGGTGCCGGCCTTGCTCGACGAGGGCCGCCGCGGCGGGTTGACGCTGGCGCCCGAGGTGGCGCGCGACGACATGCGCGAGCAGATCCGCAAGCCGATCGACAACAAGGACCTGTACGAAGGCGCCGCCGAGGCCTTCCGGCGCGGCTGGCGTCGGGTGAAGCTGTACTTCATGTGCGGCCTGCCCGGCGAGCGCCCCGCCGACCTCGACGGCATCGTCGAGATGGCCGAGACCATCGCCCGGATCGGCAAGGACGTCACCGGCCGCCACGCCGAGGTCACCGCCAGCGTCTCGAACTTCGTCCCCAAGCCGCACACGCCGTATCAATGGAACGGCATGCAATCGCGCGAATACCTCCACTGGGCCCACAAGTACCTCCGTTCCCGCGTCCGGCTCCGATCCGTGACCGTCAAGTGCCACGACGTCGAGACCAGCCTCCTGGAAGGCATCCTCACCCGCGGCGACCGCCGGATCGCGCCGGCCCTCGAGGAGGCCTGGCGTCGCGGCGCCCGGCTCGACGCCTGGCGCGAGCACTTCGACGCCCACCGCTGGTGGTCCACCTTCGCCGACCTCGGCATCGACGTCGACTTCTACACCCATCGCGCCCGGCCGCTCGACGAGGTCCTCCCCTGGGACCACATCCTCGTCAAGAAGGGCCGCGAGTACCTCGCCAAGGAGCAGAACCGCTCCCTCCTCCAGCTCGACGCGATGGCGAGCGCCGTCTGAACCGCGAAGGGGTGCCCGATGGCCACCGTTTCCTTACCCAAGCGGACGATCACCGCCGAGGAGTTCCTCGCCATGGACCTCGGCGAGGGGTCGCACGAACTCGTCCGCGGGGAGATCGTCGAAGTAACGCCACCGAAAAGGCCACACGGCCGGACTTGTGCAAATATCACCTATCATTTGGAAGGATACGGCCGCGAGAGCGGCTATGGGTACACCCTGAGCAACGACACCGGCCTGATCACCCGGCGGATGCCCGACACCGTGCGGGGCGCGGACGTCATCTTCTTCAGCCACGCACGACTCCCGTTGTCGGCCCTGGCCGACGAGTCGCGGCAGGACGCACCCGACCTGGTCGTCGAGGTCGTGTCGCCGGGCAACCGTGCCGCGGAGATCCTCGAAAAGGTCCGGGAGTATCTCGCCTTCGGGGTCTTGATGGTCTGGGTCGTCCATCCGGCGAGGCGTACGGTGGCCGTCTACCGGCCGGACGACCCGATCCCGGCCGTCTACAAAGATGTTGACATCATCGAGAACCTGCCGGAACTGCCGGGCTTCCGCTGTGCAGTCGCCGACTTCTTCATCTGAGCAAATGACGATCGATCGTGCGGCCCTGGAGGCGGAGTCATGCCCAGGTGGTCGAAGAAGACGCTGAAGCTGCAGCCGGACCACGGCTGGGAGGCGAGGCCGGGGTACAAGATCTTCGTCGCCGACCGGGGCGCGGTGCGGTTCGACTTCCCCGAGTCGTGGGCGATCGAGCCGGGCGAGCGGTCGATCAAGTTCCACGACCGGACGCCGCCGGACGACGAGTGCACGCTCGAGGTCACGGTGTTCTACCTGGCCGACGGCGTCGACTGGAGCGGCCTGCCCTTGAGGGTGCTGCTGGAGCAGGTCGTCGCGGGGGACGGGGAACGCTCGGGCCTCGAGTACGAGACGCGGGGGGAGATCGTCGAGACCCGTCGCGGCCGCGTCGAGGTCGCGTGGGTCCAGACCGAGTTCGTCGACGAGGACCAGGGGCGTCGGGCGCGGTCGCGGACCTGCCTGGCGCGGTGGTCGAACATCCAGCCGCTGATCACCTTCTCCTACTGGGTCGACGACGCCCCGAGGTCCGAGCCGATCTGGGCCGACGTGATCGACTCGCTCGTGCTCGGCGACTACGTCGAGGACCCCACGCGTCGCCTCCGCGACTGAGGCGAGCCGCCATGTCGACCACCCCCCCCGCCGCAACGTCGAGGCCGCCGCGATGGCCGTGGGCCGCCCTGGCGGCGGCATTGGCGTGGGCGGCATTGGTCCGGGTGCCATTGGTGGTCAACGCCGAGACGCACATCGACAGCGACCTGGCCGTCGACGGCCTGACCCTCATCGACCTGATGCAAGGCCATTGGCGCTGGCACTTCCCCGGCACGCCGCACATGGGGACCGGGCCGCTGTTGCTCTGCGTGCCGGCGGCGGCCCTCAGGGGGGTGGACGCGGCCACGCTCGTCATCGGCGGGACGTTGCAATATGAACTGGTCATCATCCTGACATTCCTGCTCGCCTGGAGGGCCTTCGGCGCGCGGGTCGCCGCGTGGTCGCTGGTGCCGCTGGCGTTCGCGTCGACGGGGACGATCTGGCTGTCCGGGCGGCTGACGGGCGGACATTTGCTGACGGTCGCCTGGCACGCCGGGGCGTTCGCGATCCTGCACGCGTCGCTGACCCGCGGCGGCCCGGCCCGGGCCGGTGCGCTGGGCCTCTGGTGCGGGCTGGGGCTGTACCTCGACACGATGTTCGCGTTCACGGTCGCGGCCTTGGTGCCGGCGGGGGTCGTCGCGTGGATCGTCGAGGGCGCCTCGAGGCGCGGGCCGGCCTGTGCGATGGCGTTCGTGGCCGGATCGGCGTTGGGCTTCCTGCCGCACGTCGCGGGGACGAGGGCCGACCCGTACGACGCGTACCCCGCGCAGTTCGAGCCGACCCGGGACCGCGAGGCGCTGGAGAACCACGTCCGGTTGCTCGCGTTCGAGTGCGTGCCGCGGCTGCTCGGCGGCCACCTGCTGCCCGACCTCCGCGACGAGCCCGACCCGAGGACGGTCGGCGGCCCGCGGAGGTACCGCGAGGCGTCGAACCGGGAGGTGGTCGCCGGCACGATCGCCGGGGCGACGCTCGTGCTGTTCGCGGCGGCCCTGGCGGCCCTGGTCGTCGGCCCGTCGCCTGCGCCCTCGAAGTCGATCGCGGCGGTCGCGGACTTCCGCCGCGACCCGGCCGGCGCGGCGGTCCGGTGGGGTCTGCTGGCCTCGTCGGCGGGGGTGGTCGCGGCGTTCGTCGTGAATTTGCATATTTATAATTCGGACAATTATCGATATCTCGTGTTCCTGCTGGTCCCGTGGGCGGTCGGGTCCGGCCTGGCGATGGAGCGGCTGGCGCGGAAGGGTCGCGAGGCGGCCGTGCTGGGGGCGGTCGCGGCGGCGGTGCTGGCGGCCCTGGTGACGCTGGACACGGGGCGTTGGTACGCCCGATTCGGCTGGGTCGGGCCGGACTTCCGGCCGGTCCGGAGCCGGGTGGAGGTCCCGCCGACGGGCTGGTTGCGGGAGCATCCCGGGGTGCGGTTCGTCGTCGGCGAGTACTGGGACGTCTACCGCTTGTCGTTCCTGACCGGCGGCCGGGCGCGGGGGCGGCCGCTGGGCGGGCCGGTCCGGTTCCCGGAGTGGGGCGACGGCTCGGACGTCCGCGGCGGCGGCCGGGTGGTGATCGGGCGGCGGACGCCGCGGGGATGGTTCCCGACCGCGACCCTGCTGGCCCTGCGCGCGGCCCGACGCGCGGGGGGCGAGACGGTCTTCGAGGCCCGCAACCTGGTGGTCGTCGCATGGCCCTGAGGGTCGAGTCCAGCCGCGGCGTCGCGACCGGCCCCGGCCCCGCGCCGGCCTGGGCCCGCGTGCGACGGCCGTGGGGCGTCGCCGACCTGCTCGCGGCCCTGGCCTGGACCGCCGCCGTCGCGCTGGTCTTCCGCGACGCGGCCACGTTCCACGGGGCGTTCTTTTATTTCGACATCACCGAGATCAATTATCCGTACCGCGACTTCCTCGCCGGCGAGCTCCGCGCCGGGCGGTTCTCGCGGTGGCACCCGGGGCTCTACTGCGGGTTCCCGCTCTACAGCGAGAGCCAGGCTGGATATTTGCATCCGTTGAAGTATGTCCTGTACCCGTGGCTGCCGACGTGGGAGGCGTTCAACCTCGACACGGTGCTCTCGGTCTGGCTGGCGGGCCTGGGGACGTACGGCTGGCTCCGGCGGCACGTCGGGCCGGTCGGCGCCCTCTGCGGGGCGGCGGTCTTCGGGCTCGGGGGGTTCGTCTGGGCGCACCTGATCCACACGAGCATGCTCAACGCCTTGGTCAGCGTGCCCTTCGCCGTCTGGGCGCTCGAATGCGCCTGGGAGGGCGGCCGGGCGCGGGGCCTGGCGATCGGGGGCCTGGCGATCGCCTGCCAGGTCTTCGCCGGCCACCTCCAGGACACGCTCCTGACCGCCTCCGCCCTCGGCCTCTACGGACTTTATCGGGCCGCGACCGAGCGCGGCGTCCGGCGTCGGCTCGCCGCGCCGGCGACGGCGGCGACGCTCGTCGGCCTGGGCGTGCTGGTCGCGGCGGTGCAGTGGGTGCCGTCGAAGGAGCTGCTCGACCGCTCGCCCCGCGCCGCCGGGCTCGACTGGGACGACCAGACCTTCGGCTCCTGGTCGCCCGAGCTCCTGCCCACCCTCCTGGTCCGCGAGGCCTACGGCACCCGCGCCCGCGACACCGACTGGATGGACGGTTTCTATCCTTATCATGAGATGAATATTTACATGGGGATCGTCGGCCTCGGCCTGGCCTTCCTCGGCGCCTCGTCGTATCGCGACCGCTGGGTCGGGTTCTGGGTCCTGCTGGCGATCGTCGGCGGGTTGCTGATGCTCGGCCGGTACACGGCGGCCTTCGACGTCATGCCGAAGGTCCCCCTGATCGGCAGCTCGCGCATCCCGGTGCGCTATCATTTATGGGTGGCACTCGCCGTCGCCGCCCTGGCGGCCGTGGGCGCCGACCGCCTCGTCCTGCCGGGGCGGGTCCGGCTCCGGGGGATGCTGGTGGCGCTCGGGCTGCTGCTCGTCGTTTCCGTGCCCATCCTGGTCTCTGTTTATACTCCGGTCTGGACCCAGCCGGGACGCTGGACCGGCTCGGAGCACATCCGGCGCTACAACTGGCTCGCCTGGGAGCTGTCGCTCGCGACCGGCCGGACGCTGCTCGTCGGCTTGCTGGCGTTGTGGGTCGCCTCGCGGGCATCCCGGACGAAGGACGCGAAGACGAGGGCGCGGTGGGCATCGGTGCTGCCGATCCTGCTGATCGCGGACCTGTATGGGGCCCATTACGACGACGCCCCGACGGTCGACCCGGCCTACTGGACCCGCCCCCCGGTCACGGCGCGTCGGATCAAGAAGGACCCGGGCGTCATCCGGGTCGAGGGGACGGCCATGTCCGCCTCGGGCGAGCCGGGGTTCGCGTGGGGCGAGGTCGACTTCCTCGCCTCCCGCGACACCCTGGCCTGGAGCCTGCCGCCGGTCTGGGGCCTGCGCTCGACGATCGGCGAGACGCCGATCCGGCCGCGACGGTACTGGACCTACTCCAAC
>DASZMJ010000419.1:0-8988 GCA_035551935.1 Isosphaeraceae bacterium | reverse complement strand
GAGGGCGCGGAGAAGAAAGAGATAGTATGTTAATTCATCTCTTTCTTCTCCGCGCCCTCCGCGTCCGCTGCGGTGAAATCCCTCTTCTTATGCATGGATGAGCAGGCCGACGGACTCGGGGAGCTGCTCGGCGACGGCCTGGATGACGTCGCCCTTCATGGCCTTCCAGAGGGCGCCGCGGCGGGTCGAGCCGAGCAGGAGCATGTCGGCGCCGTGGGTGACGGCCATGTCGAGGATGGCGTCGGGGATGTCGCGGGCGACGCCGTAGAGCAGTCGGAGCGGCACGCCCGCCTCCTTGGCCTGCGCGCGGACGCGGTCGAAGAGGGCCTGCGCCTGCTCGTCCTCGTCGAGCTTGGTGACGTCGATCGGGCCGATCGGGTTGAAGGCGAGGTGGCGGATGAACAGGAGTTGCAACTCGGCCTGGCGGCTCTGGCACTCCTGGAGGGCGAAGTCGATGAGCCGCGGGTTGCCCTGGGTGGCGACCATGATCCGCGACTTCGGCTTGTACGCCCCCTCCTGGATCATCTTCGGGCGGGCCGGCACCTCGGCCGGCGCCGCGGCGTGGGCGGCGGCGAGCATCGCCTCGCGATACCCTTGCGTCTTGTAGCTGGCGAAGCCGACCGCCCCGGCCAAGGCCGCCGAGAGGCCGAAGATGACGCCCCCCTTCACCTCCCCGAGCGCCGGCAGCACCGACTTCGACTCGGCGACCAGCGACAGGGCGAAGACCGCGACGACCGCCACGGCCGCCAGGGCGAGGTAGCCGTTGCGGGCCTCGCGACGGATCGGCACCGCCTTGTTCGAGACGATCGTCGCCAGCCGGCCCGCCAGGCCGACGACGAGCACCAGCAGCGCGAAGCTCCGCGCGTGGGGCTTGACGTAGCAGATCGTCAGCTCGATGCCGATGAGCACGGTCGTCAGGGCGATCATGAGCGCGCGCTCGGCGGGGCGGAGCCCCGGCGCATTGCCGGTCGAGATCGACCCGAGGTTGATGGCGATCGCGCCGACGACGCCGACGGCGTAGAGGTCGGCCAGTTGCTCGACGTTGGGGAAGACCAGCAGGACCGCGGCGGGGATGATCGCCGAGACGTAGAGCGGCAGCAGCGGCATCCCGTAACGATTCAGGCCGGTCAGGGCCTGCGGCAGCTCCTTGTCGCGACCGAGCATGTACTGGACGGAGACCAGGGCGCCGATGGCCGTGTTGACGGCCGAGAGCAGCAGCGCCGCGAAGACCACGGCGCTGGCGGCCGCGAAGGTCGGCCCGACGTAGTGCTCGGCGATGACGCGGAGCATGTCCCCGGTGTGGGCGAGCCGGCCGTCGGGAGTGCGGGCCTCGAGGACCGCCTCGGGCAGCGTGTTCATCGCGGCGGCCAGTAGGAGGTTCAGCACGACGATCTCGGTCAGCACCGGCACGATCGTCCGCCGCGCCGTCCGGTCGACCGGCGGCACCATGATCCCGGTCATGTTGGCGACCGCCTCGACCCCCGACAGCGCCAGGACGATCTCGGTGAAGTGGACCCACGAGAGCCACGGCCCCTCGGCCAGCGGCGGCGAGAGGCGTATCTGGTGCGGGTTGAGGTACGGCAGGCAGGCGACGGCGATGACGAGCGTCAGGGCTACGGTCGCGATGGCGACGACCATGGCGACGAGCCCCGTCTTCGTCGGCCCGAAGTAGTTGAGGGCGCCGATGGCCAGGATCGTCGCCGCCGCCCCGATCGCGTCGAGCGGCAGGCCGAGGAACCTCGTCTCGCGGATGCCGAGGTAATGGAACGCGTCGAGGCACGACAGCGAGGCCGTGACCACGTAGTCGGCGCACAGCAGGAGGGCGCCGACGACGGCCAGGAGCTGCGACCGCTGCTTGGCCGAGGAGTAGACGCCGCCGCCGTCGGGGAAGAGGCGGCAGACGACCGTGTAGCTCCAGCCGACGCCGACCATCAGCACGCACATCGCCAGGATGAACCAGAACGAGGCGTGCCGGGTGTAGAGGTAGGCCAGGCCCAGGACGTAGAGGCGGCTGGTCCCCCAGTCGCCGAAGAGCATCGGCCCGGCGTGGTACCACTTCAACTCGCGCGGGCGTTCTCCGATCGAATGCATGGTCGGCCGGCGACTCCTCCCCCCCATCCCCGGCCGCGGCCCCCTGCACACCGCGGCGCGACCGACGGGTGGTCCGCACGATAGGGCAAATCGGCGGGCCGGGCAAGGGCCTTCACGGGCCCGCGGCGGCGGGCGCCCCGGCGGCGCCCTCGGGCGCCGCGATCGACTTCGGCGGGAAGCCGAGGACGACGCGGCAGGGGGCGTGCTGGAGGACGTAGCTGGTCGTCGGCGCCATGACCATCGTGTCGCGCCGGCGGTACTCGCCGCGCAGGCTCATGAAGATCGCGTCGTAATTGCCTTCGTTGGCGACCCGGACGATCTCCGGGCCCGGATCGCCCCGCGCGACGCGGAAGTCGACCGGCCGGCCGAGTTCGACGGCGCGCTCGACCCCCTGGCGGACGGTCGCCTCGGCCTGGTCCGCCGTCGCGTCCCCCTCGGCCACGTCCATCAGGGTCAGGACGACGGCCGGGTCGAGGCAACTGAGCATCGTGTCGAGGAAGTCGGCGCTGAGCGGCCCGCCCTCGTAGGCCAGCAGCACGCGCTGGACGCCCCGCCAGCTCGCCCGCAGCTCGGCCAGGGTCCGCGCCGCCTCGAGCCCGCGCTCGCCGGGCTTCGGGATCTGGCTGCCGCCGGCGATGTCGAGCCGGACGTCGCGGTCCTTGCTCAACACGCGGATGGTCAGCGGGTCGGGCTTCGACTTGCAGACGTTCAGCCAGTACAAGGCCACCTGGTCGAGCTGGTCGCTCGGGTCGTACTTGTTCGAGGCGCCGAGGATCACCTCCTGCGCCCCGATCGTGTGCGCGGCGTTGACCAGCGCGAAGATCGGCTCGTTCGTCGGCACGATCAGGGGGTGCACCGGCTTGCCCGCCGCCTCGGCGAGGTTGACGACCGCCGTCAAGAGCTCGCGGTCGCGGTCGGTGATCGCCGGGTGCATGTCGGCGCTGCCCGGCGGGAGGACGTTGGCGGTCATGACGACGACGTCGGTCGACTCGGGGTCGGTCTCGGCCAGGCACTTCTCGAGCATCGCCAGGTTGTGCGGCGAGCGGATCGCCACGAGCTTGCGATACTGGTGCGACAGGCCCAGCGCCTGCGGGTCGATCTGCTCGGAGAACCCCTGGTTGAACTGCTCGAGGTGCTGCTCGGAGCCCGCGGCGCCGGCGCGGCGGCGCCGCGCGTGCTCGACGGCCGTGAAGGCGACGTAGAGCCCCAGCGAGAAGACCACCCCGGTGATCGTCGCCACCTCCTTGGTCAGCAGGTTGGCGACCGCCGCGGCGGCGAGCGTCAGGAAGACCAGGCCGATGCCCAGCGGCACCTCGACGCGGCCGACCCGGACGTTCAGCGGCACCTGGTACTCGCGGTGCCCCGGCCGCTTGAACCGCAGCACCAGCATCGCCAGCGCCATGAACACGAAGCTCCAGACCACCCCGAAGGCGTACGCCTCGCCCAGGGTCAGCACGTTGCCCCGGCTGGCGACGATCGTGAACAGCTGGAGGCCGACGACCAGGTTCAGCAGCCGGTACGACGTCCCGTACCTCGGGTGCGGCCGCAGGAACCAGTCCGGCAGCACGCCGTCCTCGGCGACCCGGTTCAGCACGCCGTTGGAGCCGATGATCGCCGTGTTGACGGCGCCGGAGAGGATCAGCGAGCCGACGGCGACCACCCCCGCGTTCAGCAGCAGCTTCGCCCAGAGCGGGCCGGCCATGTTCATCGCCAGGCCGCCGATCAGGTTGTTGCCGTACTTCGCCATCCGCTCGCCGTCCGGGATGATCATCACCGCGAGGAAGCTGATCGCTGATGTGAACAGCAAGCTATACAAGAAGACGATCAGCGCCGCCCTCTTGAAGTTCTTCAGCTTCGGGCTCTCGACCTCGCGATAGACCTGCGCCAGCGTCTCCTCGCCGCTCATCGCCAGGATCGAGTGGCCGAAGGCGGCGAGCAGGCCGAACACGCCGACGAGGCTGAGCCAGTGGCCCTGGATCGCCCCCGGCCGCAAGGCGGCGCCCAGGGCCGAGTGGCCGAGGAAGCCGAGCGGGTCGACCTGCTTGCCCAGCGGGTCGAGCACCGGCGCCCCGTGCGGGTCCACCTTCCTCGAGAGGTCCGGCTGCCACGTGGGCAGCCGGACCTTGTCGGGGTGCAGCGCCAGCGTCGCCAGGCACCAGACGACAATCACGACGCCGACGACCGTCGTCGCCGCCATGATCTTCAGGGCACGGTCGCTCGACTCGTGGATGCCGCGGGTGTTGATCCGCCAGAAGTAGATCGTGATCCCGGCGGCGATCGCCGCCGAGATCGGGTTCTGATAGGCCAGCAACGGGCTCTTCGGCCCGAGTCGCAGGAGTTCGTTGACCAGGCCGACGATGTACTGCCCGGCCGAGACGCCGCTGATCGGCCCGGTCAGGATATAATCGAACATCAGGGCCGAGACCGCCAGTCGCGCCGGCGAGCTGCCCATCGCCTCCTTGACGATCCGGTAGACGCCGCCGCGGACGAACATCGAGCAGCTCTCGATGTAGACGCTCCGCACGGCGTAGCTGAAGAGCATCACCCCCAGGATGAACCACGGCGCCGCCGGGCCGATCTGCGACTCGACGATGCCGCCGATGTAGTAGGCCGTGCTCGCCAGGTCGCACAGCACGATCGCCGCGGTGCGCCAGAACGAGATGAACGTGAACATCACGCTGGTGACGACCAGGACCTGGCCCGTCGTCGGCCCCTTGCGGCGCGTCGTCGTCGCCGCGCCGTCGGTCGAGCGCTCGTGGGTACTCATCGATGGTTGCCGTCGCGATGTCCGCGACGGCTCGCCCCGGCACTCCCGGAATGCTCGCGGCCCGGCGCGGGGCCGGGCTCGAACGGCTGGGGCCCGGCCCCTCGGGACCGGCAAGGGCCGGCCCCTCGGGAGGATGGGCCGGCCGGACATGACCCCTCGGACGCCTGCGAGGTTAGCTGTCGGGCTCGGGGCCGAAGGTGCCCCGTCGCGGCGACGGCCGCCGCGATTCGCCCCGGAGAAGTTGGGTCCCCCGCTCCCCCGGCCCGCCGGGGGACTCGGCGATCGTCCCGGGCGCGACGTAACGCCCCCGGGCGTCGCCATTAAAGGCCCCGGCCGACCCCCTTGTCAAGACCCCGCGAACGCCGGCAACGGCAACGTCGGGAACTCCGCCAGCAGGTCCTCGACCCGCACCGCCGACCGCGCCTCGAAGTACCGCGCCGCCAGCCGCGTCGAGCCGAGCACGCATTCTTTTTCAAATAAATAATTTTTATTGTATTGATCCACCAGCCGGTTCAGGGGGGAGAGGTCCAGGCCGGCGACGAACCTCGACCAGCGGCGGTCGAACCGCTCGACGCTGGCGACCAGGTCGCGCGCGATCGACCGCCGGGCCCGGCGCGGGGCGGGGCGGGCGGCCCAGGCCGGGCCCTCGAGGCCGGCGAGGGGCCAGAGGCCGTCGATCGGCGCGGCGAAGGCGTCGGCGAAGTCGGCCGGGCCGGTCGCCGACGCGGCCCACTGCCGGAGCCGGAGCCGGACCATCTCGAGCATCCCCTCCCGCTCGCGGCGGCACCGCGCCCGCAGCCGGGCCAGGGCGCCGTCCAGCTCCACGCCCCTCCGGGCGAACGCCGGCACGTCGAAGAGGCCGAGCAGTTGCCGCATCTCGGGGTCGGCGACCTCGATCGCGCCGGCCATGTCGTCGGTCTCGTCCATCGCTCGGGGCCCTTGCTTGTAGGGCAGGACTTGCCCTGCCGTCTTCGGTCTCGGGCGTGCTTGTAGCTTGTAGGGCAGGGCTTGCCCTGCCGTCTTCGGTCTCGGACGTGGGCCGGCAGGGCAAGCCCTGCCCTACGGAGAATGCGGCTTCAACGCGACGGGGGATTGGGGGGCGTCGGCAGGGCGTTGAGGCTGCGGCGATAGTGCCAGGCCTGGCGGTCGCGGCCGAGGCGGTTCGTGCGGTCGTCCCAGGCGCGGGCGACATCGTTCAGGGCGGCCTCGGCCCGGGCCCCTTTCATCGCGGCGACGCGCCCCCTGGCCAGGTCGGCGAGGTAGCCGTCGGCCTCGGGGATGCGGAGGCCGGGGACGACCCGGGGGCCCTTCAAGGTCATGCCGACGGCCGCCGCCCAGAGCCGGGCGTCGACGCCGGGGGCCGACCTCGGGTCGGGCAGGCCCAGGCCGATCAGGTCGCCCCGCGCCGGCAGCATCGCGAAGGCCACGTCGCCCCGGACGCGGGTCGCCGTATCGGGCGCGACCAGGTAGCGGAGGAAGTCGACCGCCGCCGCCTTCGACGCCGACGACGCCCCCGTCCCCAACGCCGCCAGCCAGCCCCCGCCGACCGGCAGGTAACTCACCCGGTTCCTCGTGGGGAGGTCTTGCCATTGCTTCCGGTCGGGGTCGAAGACCCGCTTCGAGTCGGGCAGGGGGGCGACTCCCACCGTGATCGGCACCTCCTTGCCCGCCCACCGCGACGCCCGCTCGGCCCGGTCGATCAACAACGCGACCTCGCCCGACCGGAACGCCGCGCGGGCCTTCTCGGCGTCGAAGTCGATCACCCCCTCCGGCCCGCATTTCGCGAGCGCCTTGAGCCCCTCCAGCGCCTCGACGAACGGCGGCATCGCGACCCTCGGGGCCATCGTGTCCGCGTCGAAGACGAAGGAGTATTGATCCGGGTGCTGTCCCACGCTCGCCGCCCGGGCGAGGAAGGTCGCGTCGGCCACCCCCTCCTCCTGGTCCAGCCCCAGCGCCAGCGCGATGCCCGACTCCAGCTTGCCGTCGCCGTCCCAGTCACGCCCCTGGAAGAACCGGGCGAGGGCGTCGAGTCGTTCCCAGGAGTCGGGCGGCTCCAGGGCCCCCAAGCCGGCCTTGTCGGCGGCCTCGCGGTTGGCGTCGCTCGTCAAGGCGTCGCGGCGATAGACCAGCACCAGCGCCGACGCCCCCAGCGGGACTCCCATCCGATCCTCGCCATAGCGCCCGACCTGCTCGCGGAGGGCCGGCACGACCTCCGTGAACTTGAGGGAGTCTTCGGTCCCGCCCGACGGCCTCCCGGCCGGCGAGGGAGCCACCACCGTCTCGGGCAACGTCGCCAGGGCCCCCGCGTCCACCAGCTCCCCGAGCCGATCCGCCCGGAAGATGACCACGTCCAGCCCCGCCGCCTCCTTCGTCGCGACCCCCTCCTCCACGACCTCGACCGTCCCCCCCCTCGTCTGCTCCCACTCGCCCCTCTGGGGGTTGATCACCTTGAGGATCGCCGGCTCTCCCACCGCGCCGACCCGGACCTTGACCCCTCGGAACGGCGCCTCCGGCCGTTTTGGCGCCTCCGGCTTCGTCCCGCATCCCGCGAGCCCCAACGCCCACGCCGCGACCCAGAAGCCCGCCCCCCTCATGCCTATCCCCCCCGATTCCCCTCGACGTTTCCTGTGCTCCCCATCCTACGCCGCCCCGACATCCCCGGTCAAACCGCCGCGCCCTCGTTACGACCCACCCCCCTTCTTCGGTTCGTTCCGCGCCGGCCCCCGGCCGTCCTTCGGTTCGTTCCGTATCGGCGTAAGTTTTTGTGATTCTTGATCTTCCTCCGATCCACGATCCCCGGATCGGGTGCTCGACTCACCTCCCTGCTGGTCGATTCGTGTTCCCGCCGTCGGCCGGCCTTCGGAGCAGGCACGCTCCGCGTGCCGTCCGTCATCCCAGCAGGTTCTTGGGTCCTGGCGGACGGCACGTCGAGCGTGCCTGCTCCGGGGAGAAATGGCCGGTCCGCGTTCGGCGAGGGAGGGGGCGCCTGCCAGGGGCTTCGTGAAAACGCGTCTTCGGTTCGTTTCGAATCGGCGTAACATCTTGCCTTCTCTCAACTTCCTCCAGCCCTTTTCCCCCCGACTCCTGGCCCCGAAATTGGGTTCGTTTTCGCGCCCGCGCCCCCCGAAACTGGGTTCGTTTTGGCGGCGCCGACCCCCGAATCATGGGTGTGTTCGCTGACGCAGGTTCGGGACCGCTCCACGAATTCTTTCGTTGTTCACGACGAACGATCCACCCACGTTCCGCCCGCAGTTCCTCCGTGGGCCGAACCGTGAGATGAATGCTCGCAATCACGATAAACTGGATGATGGTAATGAGTCGTGATGCGGAGGATTCGACCTCCGACCGGCCCGTTGCGAATTGACAAAGAGCGGAACGCGGGTGCGTTCTTGCTCTATAGAATCGCAAAAAAGAGACGATGCGATACCCAGAAAATGGGAATTCGCGCACGATTTCGAGGATTCCCCGGGACGCTGTCCGGACCACTCGCCGGTTGATGACCCGGGATGGACGTCGTACGGTCGGGTGGCGGGGGTCGTCCCGACCCCCAGCCCTTCGGCGTCATCCAACGAACTGGGGTCGGGACGACCCCGGCCACCCGACCGCGCCGGCGCCAGGGCTCGTTCGGTGACCGGGCCGATCGAATCCGGGGCACGATCCCGGCCGCTCTGAGCCGCCTCTTGCGGCTTCGCCGCCCGGACGCCGACCGGCGTCCGGGCCACCCGCGAGGGGCGGCTTGAATCGGTATGACTTGGTGTTAGGATTTGGTCTGGTCATCCGGAGTCACCGGTGGTCGAATCTACGGCCCTTGCAACGAGAGTGCGGCGATGGCCAGGAGGAGGGCACCGGGCCGATCGATCGTCGCGTCGGGCAGTGGTCCCGGGGGGCTCTATCGCTTCATCGAGATCGGGACATTCACCGAAGATTGGTCGGATCTGGGCCTTGATGATGACGACCTCTGGGACTTGGAAGATCGGATCGCCCGCGAGCCGACGCGGGCGCCCGTCGTCCCCGGCGGCGGCGGGGTGCGCAAGATCCGGGTGGCCGATCTGGCCTCGGGCAAGGGCAAGAGTGGTGTTTTGCTTCAGCCGGAAATGGAGAGACGCCATGTCCGAGTTATACTACAACTC
>DASZMJ010000418.1:0-4145 GCA_035551935.1 Isosphaeraceae bacterium | reverse complement strand
GCCGGAGACCTCGGGCCGAGCTTGGCTCGGGTGGCTGTGAGCCGGCCTCGGGCCGGTCACTTTCAGCCGAGCTTCGCTCGGAATAGGACTTGAGTCCGTTACACCGAAGCCACCGCCTTTAGGCGGTGGAGTATTCACTTTTTATCATACTATAAATAATATATTAAATATTAATAATTAAGAATATGAATATTTTTATGGATGTGCTGCCCTCCAGTAAAATCAAGAAAAAGACGGCGGCCGGCAGTCGCGGGTGGCCCGGACGCCCGCGGGCGTCCGGGTCGCGAAGCGACAAGAGGAGTCCGGCGAGGCTCGGCCGCCCGCAGGTCAGGCCGTCGGGAGTTGCCAGGGGTCGCGGCGGTCGCGGTCGAGCCAGGTGTTGGCCTCGGAGTCGCCGACGAACTGCCAGGCCTGGGGGTCCCAGCGGAGGCGGCGGCGGTGCCAGTAGACGAGGTTGCCGAGGTGGCAGACCGTCACAGAACGGGCGCCGATCTCGACGTCGCAGATCGGCAGCTTTCGGGAACGGATGCAGTCGACCCAGTTCTGGTGGTGGCCCGGCGACTGGAAGAGGTGGACGTCGCCGTCGTGCAGGGGCTCCTTGAGGATCGAGGCGGGGACGCTCTCGAGCCGGTCGCGGTCGACGGCGATCAGGCCGTGGGTGCCGACGAAGGTGATGCCGCTGGGGCCGCCGTGGATCATCTCGACGCCGTTGGCGTAGCGGTACTTCACGCCGATCTCGGCGCGCTCGTCGTCGGGCGGGATGACCTCGACGGGCCCGCTCTTGTCCATGTCGAGGCCCCATTGGGCGATGTCGAAGTGGTGGGCGCCGAAGTCGGTCATGCCGCCGCCGGAATACTCGCGGTAGGAGCGCCAGTTGGGGAAGTGGTTGTGGACGCCTCGGGGGCTGAGGACGGAGTTGTACGGCCGGTCGGGGGCCGGGCCGAGCCAGCGGTCCCAGTCGAGGCCGGGCTCCAGGGGCTCGCCGGGGAGGTCGCAGGGGTGGCTCGGGCCGCCGACGCCGACGTGGACGACCTGGACCTTGCCGATCCGGCCGCTCCGGACGTACTCGCAGGCCTTGCGGAACTTGCCGTCGAACTCCGAGCGCTGCTGGCTGCCGGTCTGGAAGACGACGTCGTGCTTGCGCACCGCGTCGATCATCGCCTTGGCCTCGCGGATCGTCAGCGAGAGCGGCTTCTCGCAGTAGATGTCCTTCTTCGCCTTGCACGCCTCGATCACCGGGATCGCGTGCCAGTGGTCGGGCGTGGCGATCACCACCGCGTCGATGTCCTTGCGCGCCAGCAGCTCGCGGAAGTCGTTCGAGGCGCCGCACCCTTTGAAGTCGCCCCCCTTGTCCTTCGCCTTGCCGTATTTCTCCTCGACGAGCCCCTTCGCGTGTTCGCGACGCTTCGTGTCGACGTCGCAGACGGCCACGACCTGCACCTCGTCGCGGCCGAGGAAGTGGCGGAGGTGCCCGCCGTTCATCTTGCCGACGCCGATGAAGCCGAGGCTGATCCGCTCGCTCGGCGCCAACCGGCCGGCCCTGCCGAGCGCCGACGCCGGGACGATCGTCGGCACCGCCAGGGCCGCCGCGGATCGGCCGAGGAATCCGCGTCGCGTCAAGGGATCGGGGCTGCGCATGGCTCGTCCTCCAGGAGTTGGTCCGTCTGCGGGGTTCCGGCGACCTCCACGGCCGGAGTCTAACGCGCCCCGGACCGGGCCTGAAGGGGCTTGAAGGCGTGGCGGCGGGGGGCTCCGGTTGGCCGTCGGCGGGTCACCCCTCCGACCAGGCGAACCGGCCGCCCCAGCCGCGGCGGACCCAGCGGGCGAGCAGCTCGGCACGGCCGCGGACGCCGAAATGGCGGTAGATGGCCTTGGTGTGCTCGTTGACGGTGAACGGGCTCATCCCGAGCCGGGCGGCGACCTGCTTGTCGCCGTCGCCCTCGAGCAGGCAGGCCAGGACCTTCCGGGTCCGCGGGGGTAGGCCGAGCGGCGAGGGCTCGGAGTAACGAGCCAGCGGGCCGCCGACGAGGGGGGCCAGCGCCGCGTGGGCCTCGAGGACGATCGCGCGGTCGCGGGCCGAGAAGTCGCGCCGGCCGGCGGCGCGGCAGAGGATGATCCCCGAGCGGTCGCCGGTCGCGGGGCCGGGCAGCGCGAGGAAGCACCAGAGGATGTGGTCGAGGCCGCAAGGGCGCTGGACGAGCTGGTAGTCGCGGGTGTCGTACCAGTCGCGATCGGGCAGGAGGTCGCGCCGCGACAGGCAGGCGGCGTCCGGCTCGCCGGAACGGCTCAGGTACTGGAGGATGACGGGGGCCCAGGCGGGGTCGCGGCGGAGCTCGGCGGCGGTGGCCTCGATGACGGCGGGGTCGGCGAGGCCGGCGGCCATCCAGTGGGTGACGCCGAGGTCGCGTGGCGCGGGCGACTCGCAGCCGCCCATCTCGCCAGCGGAGCCGAGTTCGGCCCCGACGAGATCGGCCAGGCCCGCGACCAGTTGGGCGCGCCAGGACGTCGCGTCGTCCCCCAGCTCGCGGCAGGCGGCGACGAGCTGCACGATCGCGCGGACGTCGGCCGCGCGCAACAGCACCGACTTGGACATGGCCCCTCCTCGGGCGGAGTCGACCCCCTGATTCTAGGGGTTGTGATGCCTGATGTCGATACGCCATGATCCCACACTCCGGCGGGGCGGCCCGACCGCCCCCGAACCTCGGCCGCAACCTTCGCGGCCGGTCCCCCCCAGGTTCCTGCAACGAAGGGCGTTCCGATGCGACAACGTCTCCTCTGCCTCCTCGCCTGCGCCTTGCCGGCGCTGGCGACCCCGCCCCCCGATGCCCGCGCCGATCATCCGAGGCCGTACAAGGGCGCCTTCGAATTCGCCACCGTCGACGTGCAGGTCCTCTCGCCGACCGAGGTCCTCGTCACCGGCAGCCTCGCGGGGAAGGAGACCATCCTCGGCCGGTTCGACGGCCTGGTCCTGTACATCGTCGACCTCTCGACCGAGACCTTCTCCGGGTCGGCCGTCAAGCGGGCGGCCGACGGCGACCTGCTCTTCGAGACGCTCACCGGCCAATTCACGGCGACCGGCAGCGAGGGCACGTTCGTCGTCACCGGCGGCACGGGCCGGTTCTCCGAGGCCACCGGCGGCGGCACGTTCACGGGCGTCTGGACCGACGCGGCGATGACGACGGCCCACATCACGTTCAACGGCCGGATGGGGCTCGACGAGCCCGAAGGCGACGACTGACCGTCGCCCGACGATCGCGTCACGAACCATCCCACCCCGCCGACCGGCCCGCGCGGCGAGGCGGGTTCCCCCCCGAAGCGGGCATTGGAGCGTTCTCATGCATTCGATGTCGCGAAGGAAGGCGGTCGCGTCGTCGGCGATCGCCGTGATGGCGGCCCTGGTCCTCTCGGGGACGAGGGCTCAGGCGCAGGTCGCCAAGCCGTTCAAGATCAAGGGCCACGGGATCGCCACGACGGGCCTCCCGCTGCCGGGAGAGGCCCCGCGCGAGCACTGGTCGGTGGGCGAGGCGACGCACCTCGGCCGCTACTTCGGCGACGGGACCGTCGAGACTTTTACGGCCGTCCCCGACTTCTCCAAGGGCATCATCGCCGGCGATTTCGGCGGCGGGTCGCCCTACGTCTTCGACGGCCAAGGCGGCAACCGGCTGGTGACCTGGTACGGCCGGACCGACCACGGCGCGAGCGAGCCGGGCACGTTCACGCTCGACATCCTCGGGATGTTGCCGGACGGCTCGCTGATCGTCCAGGCCCACTTCATCGCCGAGTTCGTCGCCCAGCCCGACGAGTCCACCGGCACGTTCGCGGGCGTCACCGGGAGCTGGATCATGTACGCCGACTCCGACCCGTTCATCCTCGGGTCCAGCGACCCGACGCCCTACTCGTGGGAAGGGGAGGGTGAGCTCACGTTCCGTCGCGGGCACGGGGACGACTGATCCGGGATCGCCCGGAAGGCTGGCCATTCGTCGGGTCCGCTCTTGCGGACCTCTTCCAAATGGGCGTAACCCGCTGAGCGCTATGCCGCAGGTCTCGTGTACAGTCGGGCTTGCTCCCTCTCCACACGGTGCTCGTGGAACTCCTCCCACTGGTCGTTGAGGTAGAGAGCCCGGACGTGGAGCATCGCCTGTGCC
>DASZMJ010000417.1:0-18334 GCA_035551935.1 Isosphaeraceae bacterium | reverse complement strand
GAGGGGGCACAGGCGATGCTCCACGTCCGGGCTCTCTACCTCAACGACCAGTGGGAGGAGTTCCACGAGCACCGTGTGGAGAGGGAGCAAGCCCGACTGTACACGAGACCCGCGGCATAGCGCTCAGCGGGTTACGCCCATTTGGATTGGACGCGCGGGGCCGATCCGGCCGACAAGAGCGGATGGCGGGGAATGCGTGCTGGTGGGGGATCGCGGGGTGCACACGGCCGGGGGGATCATGCGACGGCTCCGGGCCGCGACGCTCGTCACCATCGCGACGACGGGGGCCCTCTGGGGGCGACCCGACGCGGGCCGGGCGGCCGACGGGCCCGCGGCGGCGGTCCCGGGCCGGGCGGCCCGTCGGGATGCGCCCCGGGCGGCGGTCGTCCCGGCCCCGTCCTCGCTCAAGGACCTGGAGGCGCTGGCCCTGGCCAACAACCCCACGATCCGGGCGGCCGAGGCGCTGGTCCAGCAGCAGCAGGGATTGCTGAGGCAGTTGACGCGCTATCCGAACCCGACGGCCGGCTGGGTCCAGTCCACGTCCTCCCCGCGGGCGCAGGGCGCCACGCAGGGGGCCTTCCTCAGCCAGGACTACGTCACCGCCGGCAAGCTCCGGCTGGCCGGGCGGGCGGAGCGGGCCGAGATCGAAATGCGCTGCTGGCAGCTCCGGGCCCAGATCGGCCGCGTCGTCAACGACGTGCGCATCCGCTATTTCGAGGTGCTCGGCGCCCAGCAGGCCATCGGCGCGGCGGCGGAGCTGGAGCGGCTCGCCGCCGAGGATTTGCAGTCGGTCCGGCAACTGCTGGAGGCGAAGCAGTTGTCCCGCCCCGACCTGATCCAGGCGGAGGTCCACCTCGAGGCCGTCCGCGCCTCGCTCCGCGAGGCGCAGCTCCACCACCAGGCCGCCTGGCGGCAGCTGGCCAACCTCGTCGGCGTCCCCGGCCTGCCGCCGGCCCCGCTGTCGGGGGACGTCGAGGCCGACGTCCCCCGCCTCGACTGGCAAGAGAGCCTCCGCGGCCTCCTTGCCGAGAGCCCCGTACTCCGCGCCCAATCCGCGCAGATCCGCGAGGCCACCGCCGAGGTGGAACTCCAGAAGCGGTTGGTCATCCCGAACATCAACACCCAGCTCGTTATCCAGCGCGACTACGTCAAGGGCTTCAATCAGGTCAGCACCCTGGTCTCGGCGCCCATCCCGCTGTTCAACCGCAATCGGGGGAACATCCTCAACGCCCAGGCCACGCTCCGGCAGCAACAGCAGGAGTACCGGCGCCTGCAACTGGCCCTGGCCGACCAGCTCGCGGCCTCCTTCCAGCAGTATCTGAGCGCCCGCAATCAGGTCGAGCACCTGCGGAACATCCTGCCCCGCACCCGCGAGAACATCGCGCTGACGACCCAGGCGTTCAAGGCGGGCCAGTCGGGCTTCGACTACATGCGGGTCCGCGACGCCGAGGAGTCGTACCACCAGACGAAGACCTCTTACATCGACGCCCTGACCGCGCTGCGCCGGTCGGCCCTCGAGATCGCGGGCCTGGAGCTGACCGGGGGCCTGAACCCGACGGAGATCGGCACGGCGCTGCAGGCCACGCCGGGCGTGCCCGCCGGCCTCGGCGGCGTCCTGCTCCAGTTGCAGCAGCAGCAGTCCTCCGGCGTCCGCGCCACCCTGCCCGGCGCGCTCCAGAGCACCCTCACCGGGCCGCAATGACCGGCACGCGCGGCGGCCGTGCTTGTTCGTCGCCGGATTCCCGGTAGGATGGAGGGCGTCGGCCGACAGGGCATCCCACCGAGATCCGCCTCATGATCCTGCGTTTTTTGAAACGATTGTTCCAATGGACCGTCGTCCTCGGCGCGATCGGTGGCCTGTTCTACGTCGCGTATCGGGTCCACGGCGCGATGCAGGCCGAGCTGGCGAAGGAGGGGGGCGAGGAGCTCCGCTCGCCTCGACGGGCGCACGACGGCGTGGTGGAGCTGGCGGCCGAGGACGTCGAGCGCCTCGGCGTCGTGGCGGCGCCCGCCGCGGCCGTCGCGTGGTCGGAGCGGGTCGCGGTCTACGGCGAGGTCGTCCCGAACCCGAGGGGGACGGTCGAGGTGCGGTCGCCGTTCGCCGGCACGTTGCGGGCGAGTTCCGAGGCCCCCTGGCCGGCGGCGGGGCGCCGGTTGCGCGCGGGGCAAGTCCTCGGCCGGGTTGATATCCGCATCGGGGCGCAGGAGCGGCTCGCCCTGCTGGACAACCTCAACAACGCCCGCCTGAAGAAGGAGGGGGCGGCGAAGGTCGTCGAGCTCCAGCGCGAGCGGGTCCGTCGCGTCGAGACGGTCCTGCGGTCGAACATCGTCCCCGGCCAGCAGCTCGACGACGCCAAGGTCCTGCTCGCCGACGCCGAGACGCAACTGGCGATCGCCTCGGCGGCCGTCGAGCTCTGGAAGAAGGCCCTCGACGAGGCCGATCGGCCGGGGGGCCGCGAGTCGTCCACGTACAGCTACCCCTTGACGGCGCCGGCCGACGGCGAGGTGACGGAGCTGGCCGCGCGGCCGGGCATGGCGGTCGAGGCGGGCGCCCTGGTGGCCCAAATCGTCGACTTCCGGCGGCCGCTGGCGCGGCTGGACGTCCCGCCGGGGCTGCTCGGCTCGGGCCCGCCGCCGGAGCGGGTGCAACTCGTCGCGATCCCGGCCCGCCCCTCGGCCCTGGGCGGCGTCGCGGCCGCGCAGGGCCCCGGCGACCCGACCGCGACGCTGTCGGCGACGCTCGTCGGCCCGGCGCCGAGGGTCGACGCCGCGTCGCAGCTCGTCGGCTACTGGTACGAGGCGGGTCCGGCCGTCGGCGACGGGCCCGGCGCGGCCTGGCGGCCCGGCCTGATGGTCAAGGCGTCGCTGAATTCCGCCTCGGCGACCTCGCGGCCGGCCGTCGCGGTCCCGGCCGGCGCCGTCCTGTTCCACCAGGGGAGGGCGCTGGTCTACGTGCGGGTCAAGCCGGGCACGTTCGAGCGCCGAGAGGTCGTGCCGCTCGGCCGCGACGGGGAATCCTGGGACCTGGCCCCGCGCGAAGGGACGGGCCCGACGGGCCTCGAACCCGGGGACGTGGTCGTCACCAGCGGGGCCCAGGTGCTCCTCTCCGAGGAGTTCCGCGCCGACGACGTCGAGGCCGACTGAGGACCGGGCCCGGCGCCGCGCCGCGCCCCATTCGGAACGCGAAGGCTCCGCCATGCTCCAGGCCATCGTCGGCTGGTCGATCCAGAACCGGGTCGTCGTCGTCGCCCTGTCGGCGCTCTTGCTCGTGCTCGGCCTCGTCGCCGCGGGGGGCGCGAGCCTCGACGTCTTCCCCGAGTTCGTCCCGCCGCAGGTCGTCGTCCAGACCGAGGCGCCGGGCCTGGCCGCCGATGAGGTCGAGCCGCTCGTCACCTTGCCGCTGGAGCAGGCGCTCAACGGCCTGCCCGGCCTCGACGTGCTCCGCTCGCAGTCGGTCCAGGGGCTCTCGGTCCTCACCCTGATCTTCCGCGACGGCACCGACATCTACCGCGACCGCCAGCTCGTCGCCGAGCGGCTCGCCGAGGTGTCCGGGCAGCTCCCCGGGGAGGTCAAGCCGCCGCGGCTCGGCCCCCTGACGTCGTCCACGGGCCGGCTGCTGAACCTGGGGTTCACGTCGAGGACGCTCTCGCCGATCGCGCTGCGCGACTGGGCGCAGTGGACCTTGCGGCCGCGCCTGCTGGCCGTGCGCGGCGTGGCCCAGGTAACGCTCTTCGGCGGCGGCGTCCGCGAGTTCCAGGTGCAGGTCCGGCCCGAATCGCTGATCGCCCACCATTTGACGCTCGACGACGTCCTGGAGGCGACCCGCCAGGCCACCGGCGTCCGCGGCGCGGGCTTCCAGGAGAACGACGAGCAGCGGTCGGTGCTCCGCGTCGAGGCCCAGGTGCGCACGGCGTCGGACCTGGGGGCCGGGGTGGTCGCGACCTCGGGCGGCAACCCCGTCCGGCTCCGCGACGTCGCCCGCGTGGTCGAGGCTCCCGAGCCGAAGTTCGGCGACGCGGCCATCGACGGCGTGCCGGGGGTCTCGCTCGACGTCTTCAAGCAGTTCGGCGGCGACACCGTCGCCGTCACGCGCGCCGTCGAGGCGGAGCTCGACCGCCTCCGGCCCGAGATGAAACGCCGGGGGATCGCCTATCACGGCGCCCTCTTCCGGCAGGCCGACTTCATCGACCGCGCCATCGGCAACGTCACCCGCGCGCTCTTGCTGGGGGCGGCACTGGTGGCCGCGGTCCTGTTCGTCTTCCTGTTCAACGCCCGCACGGCGCTGATCTCGCTGACGGCGATCCCGCTGTCCTTGCTCGGCGCCATCCTGGCGCTGCGGGTGCTGGGGGTGAGCCTCAACACGCTGACCCTCGGCGGCCTGGCGATCGCCGTCGGCGAGGTGGTCGACGACGCGATCATCGACGTCGAGAACATCTTCCGCCGCCTCCGCGAGAACGCCCGCCTCGGCCACCCGAGGTCGGCGGCGGCGGTCGTGCTCGCGGCCTCGCTCGAGGTGCGCAGCGCCGTCGTGTACGCGACGTTCATCGTCGTGCTCGTGTTCGTGCCGGTCTTCCTCCTGACCGGGCTCCAGGGGCGGCTGTTCGCCCCGCTCGGCTACGCCTACGCCCTGGCGGTGCTGGCGTCGCTGGCCGTCGCGTTGGTGGTGACGCCCGCCCTGGCCCTGATCCTGCTCCCGCACGCCCGGGGGGCCGAGGAGCCGCCGCTGCTCCGCCGGCTCCAGGGCGGTTACGAGCGCCTCCTGCGGCGGCTGGACCGGGAGCTCGCCCTAGTCGCGACCGCCCTGGTGCTGATGGTCGCCGCCGCGGCCTGGGCGCTGCGCGACTTCGGCGGCGAGTTCCTGCCCGAGCTGCGCGAGAACCACTTCAACGTCCACATGCACGGCATCCCCGGCACGTCCCTGCCGCGGTCGATCGCCGAAGGGGGCGCCGTCAGCCGCGAGCTGATGAGGCTGCCCGGCGTCGTCGGGGCCTCGCAGCAGGCCGGCCGGGCGGAGCTGGGCGACGACACCTGGGGCGTCGAGTACAGCGAGCTGGAGGTACGGCTGAAGGACCTCGGGGCCGAGGACTTCGAGCGGACCGAGCGCGCCATCAAGGCGACGCTCCGCGACCGCTTCCCCGGCCTCTCGTTCGAGGTCTTCTCGTTCCTCACGGAACGCATCCAGGAGACGATCTCCGGCTCGGTCGCCCCGGTGGCCGTGAAGGTCAACGGCGACGACCTCGGGGACCTCGACCGCGCCACCCGCGCCATCGCCGCGGCGCTGGACGCCGTGCCCGGCCGCGACAACGTCCGCGCGGAGCCGCAGGCCGGCCAGCCCGAAATCGTGGTCCGGCTCCGGCCCGAGGACGCCGCCCGCCACAACGTACGCGCGGCCCGGGTGCTCGACGCCGTCCACGCCGCGTACCAGGGGGCCCACGTCGCGCAGGCCTACGACCGCAACCGGATCATCGACGTCGTCGTCATCCTCGACCCCGCGACCCGCAACGACCCCGACGCCGTCGCCGACCTCTGGATCGCCGCCCCGCCGAGCCTCTCGGCCACGGCCTCGACGTCGGAGCCCGGCGGCGACAGGCTCCAGCTCAGGCAGGTGGCCGACGTCTTCCTCGCCGACGGCCGCTTCTTCATCCGGCACGAGGGGGGCGTCCGCCAGCAGCACGTCACCGCCGGCGTCCGCGGGCGCGACGTCGAGTCGTTCGTCGCGGACGCGGAGCGGCAGGTCGCGAAGCTCAAGCTCCCGCCCGGCGTGACCTACGCCTTCACCGGCGCCCACGAGGTCAAGCGGGCGGCACAGCGCGAGCTGCTCCTGCTCGGCTCGGCCGCCGGCGCCGGCATCCTGCTGATCCTCTGGATGGCGTTCGGCTCGCCGCGGAGCCTGCTGCTGATCCTCGCGAACCTGCCGTTCGCGCTGGTGGGCGGCGTCGCGGTGGTCTACATGACCGGCGGGGTTCTGAACGTCGGCTCGCTCGTCGGCTTCGTGACCCTCTTCGGCATCACGACCCGCAACGGGATCATGATGGTCGCGCACTGGCGGCACCTGCACGACGTCGAGGGTGTCCCCTGGGGGACCGACCTCGTGATCCGCGGCGCCGGCGAGCGGCTGGCGCCGGTCCTGATGACGGCGCTGGTGACGGCCCTGGGGCTGCTGCCGATCGCCCTGAGCGTCGGCCAGCCCGGGAGCGAGATTGAGGGGCCGATGGCGCTGGTCATCCTCGGCGGCCTGGTGACGTCCACCGGCCTCAACCTCCTGGGCCTGCCGGTGCTCTACCGACATTTCGGGGTCGCCCGCGGCGGTCGCGAGCGGTCGGGGCCGGCCGATCCGGGGGCCTGACGGCCGCGTCAGGCATGTCATGTGCCATAAAGGTTCCCCGAGGGAGGCGCCGGAGCCCGCCGGTCCCCCGACGGAGGATGCGATCATGGCCGACGAGCACGAACCCCGGCACGACCCGCCGCACGACCACGAACCGGCCCGAGACAACGGGGCCACGGTCGTCGCCACGACCGACGACGTCGTCGACGACGAGGCCCGTCGGCACGCTGACTTGACCCGGCACCCCGAGGCGACCACGGTCATGGAGACCAACCGCCTCGGCGAGGCCGTCCCGATCTACGTCCCCGCCCCCTGCGCCGTCGTCGTCGGCCGCGAACGCCCGGAACGTCGCCGCCAAGACGACGACGAGAAGGGCCCGGACGACGATCGGGCCGAGCACGGGCCCGAGGGCAAGCGGGGCGACGGCGAGGGGCGCCCCAAGAAGAAAACGGAGAAGGACAGGGACCAAGAAAAGGACGAGAAGGCCGAATCCCGGGACCATGACCGCGATCGGCGCGACGACCGCCGCGAGGAAGACAGGCCGCAGCACGCGCAGGACCATTCCTCGGGCATGAGAACGTGGCTGCTCGCCGGCGGCGCCGGCCTCGTCCTCGGCGTGTTGCTCTTCTGGGGCTATTCGCACTTCTTTGGAGATAGGTCGAAGTCGGGCGACCAGGCGTCGTCGTCGGGCTCGTCGAAGTCGTCGTCGGGCGGGGGCAAGTCGTCGCAGAAGAAGTCGGCCGAGTCGGGCGGGAAGTCGTCGGGCTCGGACAAGACGTCCGAGTCGTCGTCGATCCCCGGCTTCACCTCGGCCGAGGACGCCGACACGCTCAAGCGGCAGATCGAGGACCTCTCGGAGCGGATCGACCGCATGGACAAGCGGATCGACACCCTCCGGCGCCCGCAGAACGAGACGCCGCCGGTCCTGCATACCCTCCAGTTCAAGATCGGCGAGCTCTCGCGGACGATGGACGAGGTCGCCAACTTGCCGTCGCGGGTCCGGCGGCTGGAAAACCGCCTGGATGAGCTGGATGAGCGGGTCAAGACGCTCCGGACCCGGATCTCGACCGACGAGGACGAGCGCGACGAGCCGACAACGCAGATGCCCGACGCCGTCCCCTCGACGACGACGCCGGCCCCGGTGCCGGCCTCCTCGCCGCCGGTCGGGGCCGACGGGGCGATGCAGGTCAAGGCGACCGACGCGACGATGGAGCTGGGCCTCGGCCTCTTCGGGCGCGGCCAGTACGTCCAGGCCCGCGACCTCTTCCGGAGGCTCCAGCGGACCCGGCCCAACGACGCGCGGGTCTGGTACCTCTCGGCCCTGGCCAACGGCATGGTCACAGGCGTCTGGGACGGCGAGACCAAGCGACTCGTCGAGAAGGGGGTCGAGCTCGAGCGCGCCGGCAACCCCGCCACCGCCCAGATCAACTCCGCCCTCGCCGCCGTCTCGCCCTCGGCCCGCGACTGGATCGCCTTCTACCGCAAGCGCTCGGTGCGCTGACGTTCCCCGGCCACCCCGCCGGATGGCGTGTTCCAGACGTCCTACCCCAGAGCGCAGGCCCGGTGCCCCACCGGGCCACCGATCGCCTACGTTCCCCAAAGTTCCTCGGACGGTCCCGCCGATCCTAGGGGTGTTCGCGATCGCAAGGGATCGCGGGCACCGCCCGGAACGACGGGAGAGCCCCGAGGATCGCCGTCCGCCGTCCGCCCGACGGAGGGACGTCGCAGGTCCCGGACCGAGGGCGGCCCGATCGGCCGTGACGACAAGAACGACCCGCCGGCGGAGTCCCGGGGGGAGGAGGGACCAATGCGCCTTGGGAACGCGGGCGTCGGCCTGGCCGTCGCGCTCGCCGCCGGCCTGGCCACGGCCGCCGAGGGGCCGCCCCGGGGGCCCGCGACGGCCGAGGGGCCGTCGCGGACGATCCTGGCGCCGAACGTCCAGCCGATCGACCTGAATACCGCCCTGCGGCTGGCCGGGGCCCAGAATCCCGAGCTCTTGCTGGCGCGGCAGCGGGTCGTCGAGGCGGTCTACGTCCACCAGTTCGCCGCGGCGCAGATCATCCCGACGCTCAACGCCGGCACGAACTACGACACCCACACCGGCACCTTGCAGCAGTCCAACGGCAACATCCTCTCCGTCACCCGGAGCGCCGTCTACGTCGGGGCCGGGTCGTTCGCGGTCGCCGCCGGGACGGTCAGCATCCCCGGCCTCGTGCTGGCCGGGAACGTGGCCGAGGGGGTCTTCCGGTACCTGATCACCAAGCAGGTCATCCGTCGGCAGCAGTTCACCGAGGCGGCGGTCCGCAACCAGGTCTTGCTCCGGGTCGCGACGGCCTATTGCGAGCTGCTCCGGGCCGAGGGGCACCGCGCGATCGCCGAGCAGATCCGCGATCGCGCCGCGGAGATCGAGCGGATCATCGCGGCCTATGCCCGGATCGAGCTGGGCCTGAAGGCCGACGCCGACCGCGCCGCGACCGAGCTGGGCCGTCGCCGCGCCGCGGTCCGGCAGGCCGAGGGGGAGATGCTCACGGCCTCGGCGCGGCTGGCGCGGGTGCTCTTCCTCGACCCGTCTGTGCGGCTGCACCCGACCGACGGCGCGATCGTGCCGTTGCCGATCGTGCCCGAGCCGATCCCGCTGCGCGAGCTGGTCGCGACGGCGGTGCTCCGCCGCCCCGAGCTGGCCGAGCGCCGGGTCGTGATCCGCGAGGCATTGCTGGAATTGGGCGGGTCGAAGCTGTTGCCGTTCTCGCCGACGATCCTGGTCGGCTTCAGCGCCGGCGGCTTCGGCGGCGGCAGCAACCTGGTCACGCCGGTCTTCGGCGGCTTCGGCGGCCGGAGCGACTTCGACGCGGTCGCCTACTGGACGTTGCAGAACCTCGGCGTCGGCAACGTCGCCCTGATCAACCTGGCCAAGGCGCACCTGAAGGCGAAGCAGTTCGAGGAGATGATCGTTCTCGACCAGGTCCGCGACGAGGTGGCCGAGGCCCACGCGCGGACGCACGCGCGGTTCGCGCAGATCGTCGAGCAGGAGCAGGCGGTGCGGTCGAGCCTGGAGGGGTTCCGGCTCGACTTCGAGCGGATCAAGCAGGGGGTGCCGAGCCAGGGGGACAATCCCCGGCCGATCGAGGTGCTCGACAGCCTGAAGCTGCTCCGGCAGGCGCAGGACGACTACCTCGACGCGATCATCGACTACAACCGGGCCCATTTCGAGCTGTACGTGGCCCTGGGCCAGCCGCCGGCCAACGCGCTGGCGCGGCCCGTGCCGACCTCGGGCGTGGGCCTGGCGCCCGAGCCCCCGCGTCGATCGCCGGCGCCTACGCCGATGCCTCCCCCACCCGCCGAGGGCCGGGGCCCGTTCGCCCGGCCGGAAGCGGCCGCGGCCGGCCGTTGAGCCCGAGGAGCGGTCATGCCGAGCCCGCGACCGACCCGACGCCCGACGCCCGCCCGCGCCGCGCTGGCGTGGCTGCTCGGCCTCGCCGGCTGCGCCGCCCAGGACGGCTACTTCCGGCCGAGTCCGAGTCCCGCCGAGGCCCCGGCCGTCGCCGGCGGGCCGCGCGACGAGGCCATCACCCGGGCCCAGGCCGTCGCCCCCGCGCCGCCGGCCGAGTCACCGGCACCGACGGGGCCATCGGCGAGCGTCCCGGTGCCCGAGACGGCGATGGCCCCGTCGGTGCCGCCGCCCGCGGCGACCTTGCCGATCAACCTGCCGTCGGCGTTGAAGCTCGCCGAGGCCGAGAACCCGACGATCGGCCAGGCCCGCGCCCGGATCGCCGAGGCCCTGGCGCAGCGGCAGAAGGCCGACGTGCTCCTGCTGCCGAACCTCAACGCCGGCGGCAACTACCACGGCCACGTCGGCAACCAGCAGCGGTCTGCGGGCAACATCATCAACCTCTCGCAGCAGGCGTTCTACTTCGGCGGCGGCGCCGGGGCCTACGCGCAAGGGCCGCCGGAGGTCCCCGCCGTCCTGATCTCCACGCACCTGACCGACGCAATCTATGAGCCCTTGAAGGCCCGCCAGCGCGTCGACGAGGCCCGCGCAGTCGCCTCGGCGACGGCCAACGACGTGCTCCTCGAGGTCGCCGACCACTACCTCGAGCTCCACGGCGCGACGGCGCGGCTGGCGGCCCGGCGCCGGACCGAGGGCGAGGCGGCCGAGGTCGTCCGGATTACGCGGAGCTTCGCCGAGCGCGGCCTCGGTCGGCCGGCCGACGCCGACCGCGCCGCCACCGAATGGCGACAGCGACGGGCCGAGGTCCGCGTCGCCGAGGAGCAGGTCGCCGTCGCCGCGGCGCGGCTGGCCCGCCGGCTCCACCTCGACCCCTCGACCCGCGTCGAGCCGGTCGGCGACCCGCTGGCGCTCTACGCGCTCATCGACCTCGGCGCCGAGACCGAGGCCCTCGTCCAGGCCGCCGTGCGGGCCCGGCCCGAGGTCCGCGCCGGCAACGCCGGGGTGGCCGTCGCCGAGACGAGGCTCCGGCAGGAGCTGGCCCGGCCGCTGTTGCCGACGCTCTGGCTCGGCTTCAGCGGCGGTGCCTTCGGCGGCGGCAGCAACCGCGTGCCCCCCCTGCTCGGCCACTTCGGCGGCCGGACCGACTTCGACGCGGTCGCCTACTGGACGTTGCAGAACCTCGGCGTCGGCAACCTGGCGACCCAGCGCACCCGACGCGCCGAGATCGGCGCCGCGGTCGCCGGGCGGTCGCGGGCCATCACGAGGGTCCGCCAGGAGGTCGCCGCCGCCCGCGGCGACGCCCTGGCCCGCCGCGAGCAGATCGGCCTGGCGCTGGCCCAGCTCGCCGACGCCGACGACGGCTTCCGCAAGGACCTCCAGCGCATCCGAGGCGCCATCGGCCGACCGATCGAGGTGCTCGACAACCTCCGATTGCTCCGCAAGTCGCGCGAGGACCTGATCGACGCGGTCGTCGGCTACAACCAGGCCCAGTTCCGCCTCTTCGTCGCCCTCGGCTCGCCGCCGCCGTTGCGCGGGCCGACCGACCCCGTCGCGCCCCCCGTCGCCCGCGCCTTGCTGGCCTCGAACCCGCCCCGGCCCGCCGTGACCGAGGCCCCGAAGCCGCCGGCCGAGGTCCGCGAGGACATCGCGCGGCTCGCGATGCTCCGAGGCGGCGACGACGCCACCCGCCGCGACCTCGCCGAGTTGGCCAGGGCGCACCAGCGGACGGTCGACGCGATGCTCGGCTACGACAAGGCCCAGTCCGCGCTGCTCGACGCCGCCGTCGCCGCCACGCCCGCCGACCGGGTCGCGTTGCGACCGGCCCTGGTCGCGCTCGGCGAGTCGCACCGGAGGATGATCGCGGCGCAACTCGACTACGACCGCATCCTCTGGCGCCTCGTCGGCGCGGCCGACGCCCCGACGCCCCCGCCCGCCGTCGAGGCGTCGAAGCCGGCGGGCGAGTTGAAGCGTTGAGCGGTCACTCCTCCTCGTCGTCCTCGCCTTCGTCGCCCTCGTCGTCGCCCTGGTCTTCTTGCCACTCGGCCTCGGACTGCTCGGGGTCCTTGGGCTGGGAGGGCGCGCCGCGGATCATCAGCGAGTAGAGCGCGGGGACGACGAAGAGGGTGGCCGGCTCGCCCGCCAGGAGGCCGCCGAGGATGGCGCGGCCGAGCGGGGCGTTGGCCTCGCTGCCCTTCTCCAGGGCGAGGGCCGTCGGCAGCATCGCGAAGAACGCCGCCATCGCCGTCATCGTCACCGGCCGGACGCGCAGCTCGGCCGCCCTGCGGATCGCCTCGGTCGGGCCCAGGCCCTCGCCCTTGCGCAGTTCCTGGGCCACGTCGGTCATCAGCACGGTGTTGGCCACCGCGATCCCGACGCTGAAGATGATCCCGAGCAGCGACTGCACGTTCAGCGACGTGCCCGTCAGGTAGAGCATCGGCCAGACGCCGACCAGGATCAGCGGGACGGCGATCAGGACGCAGAGCGGCACGAGGAACGACTTGTCGAGCGAGACCATCAGGAAGTAGATGAGGACCACCGCCAGGCAGAGGCCGATCCCGAGGTCGCGGAAGGTCTGCTCCATCCGCGAATACTCGCCGCTGAGGATGATCTGCGTCCCCTCGAGCGTCTCGCGGCCGCTCGAATACGGGTCGTAGGCGTCCCACTCGGTCCCGACCTCGTCGCTGCCCTTCGAGGACGACTGGCGGCGCCTGCCGAACGAGTCGATGGCCTTCGTGACGTCGTCGGCGACGTGGCCGAGGTCGCGTCCATGGACGTTGATGTTCAGGTCCACCGACGGCAGGATGTCGCGATGGGTGATCTCCGTCGGGATCTCCGTGCGGCGGAGCTTCACGAGGCTGCCCAGCGTGACCGGCGGCGTGACCCTCGGCGACCGCGCCTCCGCCCGCAGCGGCCGCGCCGTCGGCGGCCGCTCGACCGCCACGCGGCGGCCGAGCTTGTTCTGGTTGACGCCGGTGATCGGCACGTCCAGCAGCGCCTTGAGCGAGTGGATGCTCGCCAGCGGGTACTGCACGCCGACGAAATACTGGTTGCCGCTGACGTTGTCGACCCAGAAGTTCTTCTTGTTGTATTGGATGCTCGAGTTGAAGGCGGCGATGACGCTCTTCATCACCTCCTCCTGCGTCAGGCCCAGGTCGGCGGCCTTGGTGCGGTCGACGTCGATGACGTACTCGGGGTAGTCCTGCCGCTGGATGATCCGCGCGTCGACGACGCCGTCGATCCCGGCGATGCGGCGGCGGATGCGCTCGGCGATCTCGTGCGAGGCCTCCCGCTTCTTCCCGGCGACGCGGACATTGATCGGCGTCGGCTTCCCCTCGTTCAGGGCGCCTCGGATCAGGCCGCCGGCGTTGAACGAGAACTCCAGGTCGTGGAACCGCCGGTCGGCGGCGAAGGCCCGCCGCAGGTCGTCGGCGTACTCGTACGAGCCCTTCGTGCGGGCCTCGGTCAACTGGATGCGCACGACCGAGTCCATCTTGCCGGCGTTGGGCGTGTAGGCCGACGACCAGTCGGGCGTCAGGCCGATCTCCGAGACGATGATCTTCAGGTCGTGCTCCGGGATGCGCTCCTTGATGAAGTCCTCGACCTCGGCGATCCGGTCGTTGGTCTTCTCCAGCCTCGTGCCGCTGGGGGCGCGGACGTAGATCTCGAACGCGCCGGCGTCGGCCTGCGGGAAGAACTCGCGGCGCAGCGGCGCCGTCAGGAACAGGAGCACCAGCAGCAGGGCGGTATAGGCGACCATGACGGCGATCCAGTGGTGCGCCAGCACCGCGTCGAGCAACTCGCCGTATTTCTTGATCCCCCTGTCGATGGTCCGCTGCCAGCGGTCGAAGTTGCGGCCGATGAAGCCCCTCGGCTTGCCCGAGTCGTCCCCCTCCTCACGTTTCGGCTTCAGCCAGGCGGCGGCGCAGGTCGGGATCAACGTCCGCGAGAGGATGTACGCCGTCGCCATCGCGGCGGCGACGGCGATGGCCATCGGCCGGAAGAGGAACGAGCCCATGCCCGGCATCAGCGCCAGGGGCGAGAGGACGAGCAAGGTGCTGAGGCTGGAGACCAGCTCGGGCAGCGCCACCTCGCTCGCCCCCTTCAGCGCCGCCACGTCCGACGGCGTCCCCCCCTCGAGGTGGCGGTCGGTGTTCTCCAGGCAGATGATGGCGCTGTCGACCATCGGCCCGATCGCCAGCGCCAGGCCCGAGAGGGTCATCACGTTGATCGTCTGGCCGCTGACGTAGAGGAAGGCGATCGCCGACAGCGCCGACAGCGGGATCGTCATGATCGCGATCCCCGTCATCTTCAACCGGCCCAGGAACAGCAGGATCGTCAGCGAGCAGAGCCCCGCGCCCAGCAGGCCCTCGGTCGCGAGGCTCGAGATCGACTGGCGGACGTAGACCGACTGGTCCATGATCAGCTCGAGGTTCACCGGCCGCGAGAGCTGCGCCTCGATGTCCTTGAGCCGCGACTTGAGCGTCTCGATGACCCGGAGCGTGCTGGCCCCCTTCTGCCGCATCACCGGGATGTAGACCTGCTTGCGGCCGTCGACCCGGACGATCGTCGTCTGGATCATCGCGTCGTCCTTCGGCTCGGCCAGGTCGCCGACGAAGGCGCGGTTGCCGTGCTCGGTCCGCAACGGGATCTGCCCCATGTCCTCGACCTTCTCGAACATCGAGTTGCTGTCGAGGAAGTAGTCCATGCCGCCGATGATCGCCTCGCCGGTCGGCAGGAAGATGTTGCCGTACTCGACCGACTGCATCACGTCGACCGGCGAGAGGTTCCGCGCCTGCATCCGCTCGCGATCGAGATAGATCTGCACGGCGCGGATCTTGCCGCCGAAGACGACGGGCGAGACGGCGCCGCGGACCTTCATGATCCGGTTGCGGACCTCGTAGCGGCCGATGTCGTAGAGCGTCTTCTCGCCGGCATCCGGGCTGTTCAGCGCCACGAGGCAGACCGGCGTCGTGCTCGTCGGGTCGAACGGCATGACCGTCGGCGGCAGGGTCCCCGGCGGCAGGTTCTGCAACACCGACTGGACCAGCGACATGACCGAGGAGATGGCCTCCCCCTCGGTCACCTCCCCGTAGAAGTAGTTCCGCACGACGCTGGCGCCGAGGATCGACCGCGATTCCTGTTGCTTCATCCCCGCCGCCATGTCGGTCCACCGCTCGATCCGGTTGGTGATGTCGCGCTCGACGTTGCGCGGCGGCATGCCGCTGTAGAAGGTCAGGACCTGCACCGCCGGGTTCTTGAACTGCGGCAGGATGTCGACCGGGATCTGCGTCAGGCTCAGGCCGCCCAGCAGGACGAGCCCCAGGCAGAAGACCGTCACGGCCCACGGGTTCATCATCGAGGCGCGGATCAGGCCCCTCATCGCAGTCCTCGCGCGCGGAGCGATGGTCGGTCGTGGTCGCCGTCCCGCGGACGGAACGCCGCCCCTTGTGTGAGCAATTCCCGAGCCGAACGCCGCCCCGCGACGGCATGCGGCTTGCTGAACAAGGCCGGTGGCCGGCCCGCCGTCGCGGGCGACTGCGGCCGCGGGTCCACGAACGGCGGAGGCCAACGACCGTGTCCTCGGCGTCGCATCCACGCAACGGCTATCGGCAAACCGAGCACGAGTCGGGGGGCTGGTGGCGCTGGGTCCTGGTGGCGCTCGTGATCGCCGCCGGGGTGACGGCCGCCTACTTCTGGTGGACGAACCGCGGCGACGAGTCGCAGTCGTCTCGAGGGTCGGGCGGCGGCGAGTCGGGCGAGTCGAAGCGGGCGATCCGGGTCAAGGTGGTCCGGCCGCACCGCGGCGGCCTGACGCGGACGACGACCCAGCCGGGCACCGTCCACGCCTTCCAGTATGCGGACCTGTTCGCGAAGGCGTCGGGCTACCTGCGGGCGCAGGTCGTCGACATCGGCGACACGGTCGAGAAGGGGCAGGTACTCGCCGAGGTGTACAACCCCGAGCGGCTCGAGGAGGTCCAGTTCGCCTCCGCCGAGGTCGAGCAGGCGCGGGCGCGGGTCCGCCAGGCCGAGGCGGCCCTGAAGGCGGCCGAGGCTGAGGTCCGCGTCGCCGAGGCGGTCGTCGCCGAGCGCAAGGCCGAGGTCGGCCAGTACACCGCGGCGCGGGTCTATCGCGAGAAGCAGTACGTCCGCTACGTCCAGCTCGCGCAGGACCGCGCCATCGACCAGCGGGTCGCCGACGAGCAGCAGCAGGACTTCGAGTCGGCCCGCTCGGCCGAGCAGGTGGCCTTGACGGCGGTCCGGACCGCCGAGGCCCGGCTCGAGCGCGCCCTCGCGCAGGTCGTCTCGGCCAGGGCCGACATCGAGGCCGCCCGCGCCGGCCGCCGCGTCGCCGAGAGCCGGCTGTCGCGGGTGACGATCCTCGCCGAGTACACCCGCCTCAAATCACCCTATGATGGCGTCGTCACCGCCCGCAACTATCACGACGGCGACTTCATCCGCGACGCCGACCGCGGCGAGTCGCCGCCGGTCCTCTCGGTGGCGCGGACCGACCTGATGCGCGTCATCGTCTACGTCCCCGACCGCGACGTCGTCTACCTCGACCGCGACGATCCGGCCGTCGTGCGGATCGACGCCCTGGGGGGCGAGGAGTTCCACGGCAAGGTCGCGCGCTACTCCGAGGTCGAGATGAGCGACGACCGGACCATGCGCACCGAGGTCGACCTGCCCAACCCGACCGGCCGGCTCAAGCAGGGTATGTATGGAAATGTCTCCATTTTACTCCAGCCGGCGTCGGCCAACCTGACGATCCCCTCGCAGGCGTTGCACCGCTCGGAGCACGGCTCGGGGACGGTCTTCGTCGCCGACGTCGGCCGCGCCCGCGAGAAGACGGTGCGCGTCGCGGCCGACGACGGCCTCCGCGCCGAGGTCCTCTCGGGCCTCCGCCCCGACGACGAGGTGATCGTCTCCTACGTCGGCACCGTCGAGGACGGCGAGCCGATCATCGCCGAGCCCGCCACCGTCGGCGAGGCCCGCCGCCAGGCCGCCGAGGGGCGTCGCTAGGCCCGGCCACTTTTCGAAGGGGGCGACCGCGCCGACCTGCTCCGCCGGATCGGCCACGACGCGCCCACGCCGCCGAGCCGGCATGTGCCGACGATCCCGCGCGATCTGGAGACGATCGTCCTGAAGGCCATCGCCAAGGAGCCCGAGCGCCGTTACGAGACGGCCGGGACACCTCCGCCGGTTCCTCGACGACCGGCCGGTCCTCGCCCGCCGCGAGGGCCCCTCGGCCGGCTCGCGCGGTGGTCGCGGCGGCACCGGCGGCTCGTCGCGGCGGGGGCCGGCCTGTTGATCGTGAAACGATCGCCATGGCGCTCGGCATGGCGACCCTCTGGCGGGAGCGCCGGCGGACCGACGACGCCCGCCGGCACGAGCGCGAGGCCCTGCGCTTCACGTTCGCCATCTCCGACGAGGTCGCCGGCCGGGCCCTCGCCCGGATCGCCGCGCCCGGCCGGCCGCCGGCCGGCGACGACGAAGGGCTCTGCCGCCGGGCGCTCGGCTATTACGAGGGGCTCGCGTCCCGGTATCGCTCCGACCCCGAGATGATCGCGATCGCCGCCGCGGCCGAGCACCGCGCCGGCTTCCTCCGCACGATCCTCCGCGAGCCGGGCGCCGAGGCGTCGTATCGCCGCTCGGTAGGCCTCTACGACGCCATCATCGCGGCCCGTCCCGACGACCCCGCCCCGCGCGTCGAGCGGTCGGTCGTCCTGGTCGACCACGCCATCCACGTCCGGGCGACGCGCGGGTCGCCGGCGGCCTTGCCGATCGACCGCGAGGTGCTGGCGGCCCGGCAGGAGATCGTCGAGCGGTTCCCCGAGCCGGCCGATTACCGAATCAGCCTCGCCTTGACCCTGGACGAGGTCGTCGCCCTGCTCGACCGGGCGGGGCGGGGGGCCGAGGCCGAGGCCCTCCGATCGCGACTCGAGGCCGCCTACGAAGCGGCGATCGCCCGGTCGCCGAACCATACCCGGCTCCTGAACAACCTCGCCTGGGCGCTCGCGCGCCGGCCGGGCCGCTCCTCGCGCGACTCCGCCCGCGCCGTGACCCTGGCCGAACGGGCGGTCGCCCTGGGACCGACGGCCGGCGCGGCCTGGAACACGCTCGACGTCGCCCGCTACCGCGCCGGCGACTGGGCGGGCGCCCTGAAGGCCCTCGACGAATCGTGCCGCCGTCGCGGCGGAGGCGACCCCTTCGACCGGCTCCCCGCGGCGATGGCCCGCTGGCGGCTCGGTGATCGGGCCACCGCGCGGGCCCTCTTCGACCGCTCCCGGGCCTGGATCGACTCCCACCCCGACCCGGGGCCCGACCTCGCCCGCTCCTTCGCGGAAGCCGCGCGCCGGATCGGCCGCAGGTCGGCACGGCCCTGAACACCGCCCGGTACGGCGACGGCACCCCCGGCCACTGGACCGCCGACTCCTCGTGGGCGCCGGCCGACGGCGGCGTCACCAACTCTTTCGTCATGCGGTTCCAGACCGAGGCCGTCCCCGAGCCCACCTCGCTCGGCCGGGCCGCCGCGGGCCGGGGCCTCGTGGCGGCCGCGCGGC
>DASZMJ010000416.1:0-8841 GCA_035551935.1 Isosphaeraceae bacterium | reverse complement strand
GCCGCGCGGCCGCCACGAGGCCCCGGCCCGCGGCGGCCCGGCCGAGCGAGGTGGGCTCGGGGACGGCCTCGGTCTGGAACCGCATGACGAAAGAGTTGGTGACGCCGCCGTCGGCCGGCGCCCACGAGGAGTCGGCGGTCCGCCGGAAAAAGTGGCCACCCCTCAGGCCGGCGCGACCCCGAATCCGCCGACGAGGCAGAGCCCGCCGTCGCTGACCAGGACCGCACCGTTGACGTTCGCGGCGGCGTCGCTGAGCACGAACAGCGAGGCGTTGACGATGTCGGCGATCGTGCCGAGCCGTCGCGTCGGCACCGTCGTCCGGAGCCGCTCGCCGACATCGCCCGGGAAGAGGCGTCGGGCCCCCTCGGTGTCGGCGATCGGCCCCGGCGCGACCGCGTTGACGCGGATGCCGAGCGGGCCCCACTCGACGGCCAGGGTCCTCGTCAAGGCGTCGACGGCCGCCTTGGCCGCGGCGACGTGGACCTGGCCCGGCGTGCCGCCGTGGTGGAGCGTCGCGCTGATGTTCAGGATCGAGCCGCCGTGGTCCTTCATCCCGCCGTGATACGCCGCGCGGCAGGCGTTCCATGTCCCCTTGGCGTCGATGTCGAGCACGACGCCGAAGCCGTTGGGGCTCAGGTCCCCCGCGGCGCACGGGAAGTTGCCCGCCGCGCCGTTGACCAGCAGATCGGCCCGTCCCAGCTCCTCCGCCGCCTTCTGGAACGCCGCGCCGACCTGGTCCGCGTCGCGGACGTCGGCGACCAGCGGCAGGCACGGCCGGCCGCTCGCCCCGGCGATCACCGCCGCCGCCGGCCCGGTGTGTTCGGCCTTGCGGCTCAGGAGGGCGACCCTGGCCCCGTGCGCCGCCAACGCCCCGGCGATGCCGAGGCCGATCCCCGTGCCGCCGCCGGTGACGAGCGCCACGCGGCCATCGAACAGGTTCTCGCGAAAAATGCTCATTTTGAGATCGGATTTAGATGCCAATGTCGGCGAGCGTATCGATGAGCCGGCGGGCGAGGCCGGTGGCGACGGGGGCCCTGGCCTCGGCGAGGGCGGTCGCCTCCTCGAGCCGGCGGCGGGCGGCGGCGAGCGGGCCGGCGTCGTGTCGCTCGTGCAGGGCCTGGACGAGGTGCGCCGCCGCCTCGGCGAGGTGGGCGGCGTGGGGCGAGGGGGCGGCGGGGTCGATCGTCGATGCCAGCTCGGCCACGAGGTCGGCCAGCTCGCGACGGTCCTCGTCGCTCAGGTGTCTCGCCCCGCGCAGGAGGCCGGCCAGCTCGATCAGCCGCGCCCGGGCGTCGGTCGTCTCGGCGGCAGTGGTTGTCGGAGGGTTCTCGGCCATGATCGGTGCCTCCGTCGAGGGTGGGACGATGGGCCGCACGCCCCCCATGCTATCCTCGGCGACCCCGGTCGGCCACAGCCTGGGCCTCAAGACGCTCCGAGCCACGTCGCGCGGGCGACGGCCTCGATGGCGATGGCGACGAGCGCGGCGCCGTAGGCGAGGTCGATCCCGGCCATCGTGTCGCGGCTGTCGTGATAGCCTTTGCGGTTGATATCATAATCTTCCATGAATAGGACGGATGGGATGCCGGCGTCGGAGAAGACCTGGCCGTCGGTGTTGTAGAGGGTGCTCCTCGGGTCGTCGTGGGGCCGGACCTCGCCGATCATGTGGGGGTGTCGGGCCGTGGAGGGGATCGGCCCGCCGCGGCGGGGGCGGCGGTGTCGGCGGGAGGGGTGTCGGTCCCAACCCGGCGCGAGCGAGTTCCACGACTCGGCGGCGCGATGGGCCTCGAGCGCGAGCCTCATCGCCTCCCGGCCGACGCCCGGCGCGATCTGGAAGACGCCGGGGCGAGCCCTGTTCTCGTGGGCGACCATGTCGAGGACGTAGAGGCCCGCGACCCGGGTCTTCGAGAGGTCGAGGCGACCGCCGTCGAGCAATCGGACCGTCGGCGATCGACTCCGGATCAAGTCCGAGAGGTGACGTGCCCCGAGGCAGTCGGCCGGGAACTCCTCGCCGGTCAGGTGGACGAGCCAGACGTCGCAGCCGAGCCGATCCTCTCGGGCCAGGTCGAGCAAGACCGGCGCGGCCAACAACAGGGCGGCGGTCGCCGACGTGTTGTCGTCGGCACCGCGGGCCGCGACGCGGGCACCGTCGCGCCGGTAGCGATCTTCCATGTACGCCGTATCATAATGGTCGGCCATGATGACCGCCCGCGAGCGGTCCCGCCCCGGGATGACCACCATCAGGTCGCGATCGCGGGGCTCGATCCCCTGACTCCTGAGCCAGCCGTCGGACCAATCCAGGTCGAAGTCCGTCCTCCAGTGGAACGGCAGGTCGCCGACGACGGCCCGTCCTCCCATCCCCGAAGCGGCGACGGCCCGGAGATGTCGCTTCAACAGGTGGTCGCCCAATCGCCCGAGGTCGCGGCGCGGGTGGGATACGGCCTTGCGCGTGGCCGGGTCGCGGGCGCAGTCGGCGACGTTGCGGTTCGGGAACCGGCCGCCGGCAATCGCGGCGATCGTCCTCCAGAGGCAGACCTCGAAGGCCCGTCGCGACGTCCGTTCCAGCGTGAGCGCCCCCGTCGGCCCCGCGTCTTCCCGGGAAAGAGCGGCCCGGAGTTCCTCGGCCAGACGAGTGTCGCCCGCATGTCTTGCAAGATTGTCAATCCAGTGATTCATCCCCTTCGGGTCGGGCTCGGCGACGAGCCGGATCGCGAATGACCGGGGCAAGGGGGCGGCGAGCACGTCGCGGGCGGAGAGGAGGTTGTGGCAGTCGAGGCCGAGCCGTCGCGAGCGATGGGCGATCGCGACCGCGGCCGACTCGGCCTCGCGACGGAGCGGCCGGGGCCAGAGCTCGACCGCCGCCGACGGGTCGGGGCCGTCGGCGCGGTAGGCGGTCAGGTAGCCGAGCGGGGCGTCGTGGAGGACGGTCGGCGTGTTCGCTTGAGAATCGAAGAATGCGACGAGCGGCCGATGCCAGTAGACCTCGAAGCGCCCCGCCCGGACCGCGGGGAACTGGAAGCGGTAGCCGAACGTGCCCCCCGCGGCGACGGCCTCCGCGGCGCGGGCGATGGCGTCGCGGCCGGCCCTCGGGCCGTCGAGCAGGAGGCGGCCGTCGGCGGCCCAGAGCTGGGCGTTGCGGGCCATCGGCTTGCCGTAGAGGCCGAGGTCGCGCTCGGCGGTGCCGAAGAGGACGCGGGCGACCTTGTCCTCGCGCGCCGTCACGAGCGGTTCCGAGGGCTCGTCGCGACGAGTTCGGACGTTTCGATGGGTCCGGACGTAGGAGCCGACGATCGGCCCGTGATGCCGGCTCGGCTCGGGATGCTCCGGGCTCGGCTCGTGCAGCCAGCCCGACTGCGGCACGCGCAGGCCCCCCTCGTCGTCGCGGCGGGCGACGAGGTTCAGGAGCGGCACCTGCATCGCCAGCGGCAGTTGCTTGCGCAATTCGAGGTAATGCCGCTCGCCCCAGAAGAGCAGCGCGGCCGGGCTCGGCAGGAGGTGCAAATCGCCCGCCAGGTATGCGCGGCGGACGGCCGGCGGCAGGGCCGCGAACGGCCGGAAGGTGAGCAGGAAGCGGACCCCCCGGAGCGACCGGCCCTCCCACAGCAACAACGGCTCGACCCACGACGGCAGCGGGCCTTCCGGCCGGTTTGGCAAGGGCTCGGGCAGCTCCCCTTGCGGCAGGACGCGGAGCCCGGCGCGGCGGAGGTCGGCCGGCCGATCGATCGGGGTGCCGAAGGCGGCGGCGAGGAGCCGGGCGAGGAAGTCGAGGCCGTCGGCCGCCGGGCGTTCGACGTCCGGGCCGTCGAAGAAGGACCGCCAGAAGGGGCGTGCCGGTCCTTGCTCACTGCCGCCGAAGAGGGTCCAGCGGACGCGGCCCTTGTCGTCCTGCGACTTCGAGAGGGCCAGCGGCAGGATGCAGACGAGCCGGTCCTGCGCACGGTCGCCGCCGCGCGCGGCCAGCTCGGGGGGGTAATACGGGTTCTCTGCAAGTTTTGATCGCGCGAGGCCGTGGGCGGGGTCGCCACGCGAGAGCCGCGCGAGGGTGCCGACGACCTCGCGAGCGACGTGGTCGAGGCCCGGCCGCAGCTCCTCGACCTCCTCGCGCTCGGTGACGCGCCAGCCCCAGGGGTCGTCCTCGGCGAACGGGCCCGGGCCGTCGCCCGCGGGCCCGACGCGCGGCGGCGGCATGAACTCCGAGTACGCCGCGATCGGCCCGGGAGCGACGTCGGCCGGCTCGAACAGCCGTTGCCAGCCCGATCGGGGCCTCATCGACGGCCGACGGCCGTGGGCCGCGGGGCGGGCTCGAGCGCGGCGAGCTGCTTGCGCGCGGTGGCGAGGTTGACTGCCGCGGCGTCGTGGGCGCGCTCGACGGCGCTCAGCTCCTTGTCGGTGATCAGGCCGGTGCGGTGCCGGCTGCGGGCGCCTTCGAGGCTGTACCGGGTGCCGGCCTCCTGCATCTCGTCGAAGCGGACCTCCGCCTTGAGGTAAGCGACCTCCAGCGCCTTGAGCTTCTCCGGGTCGGCCGGAGTGGCGCCGGGCACCCGGGCGGCCTCGAGCTCGAGCTTGGCCTTGCGGAGCCGGATCAAGAGGAGGTTCGACTCCGCCCTCGCGGTGGCCTGCTCGGCGTTGGAGCGCTCGACGCCGTGCCGGTGGTAGCGGTAATCCAGGCCGGCGAAGGTCTCGAACTTCGTGCGGGCCGCGTCGAGCTCGATCCCGGCGGTCTTCTCCTGCTTGCCGAGCAGGTCCAGCAGCAGCGCCCGGACCCTGGCGGGGTCCGGGGCGAGGTCGCCGCGGAGGACGTCGCGCTCGTAGACGCTCACCGCCCTCAGGGCGATCAGCTCGGCCTCGCGGGCCTCCATGTAGCGGAGGTCCGTCTCCTCGTCGCGCAGGCCGGCCGGCGACAGGCTCCCCCGGTGGGCGAACCGCTCGGCCGAGGCCCGCCGCGCCCGCTGCTCGAGCACGGCGTCGTGCTGCTCGCGGACCTGTCGATCGATGTCTTCCACCTCCATCGCCCGGAAGGTCGCCAGCGGCCCCAGCGCCGGGTCCGGGGCCGCCTTCGCCTGACCCGCCAGCGCCGCGACGAACAGCAGGCTCGCGCACATTGGGAGGGCTCCTGGGGGGAAGACAGAGGGCAGAAGGACAGAGGGCAATGGGCAGAAGGTAAAGGACCTCCGATCGATTGTAACGAAGAGAGGGGGATGGGACAGCGCCGGGAGATCAGTCCTTCTTCAACGGTCGGGCGGGGACGCCGACGACGACCTGGCCGGCGGGGACGTCGTGCCCGCGGGGGACCACGGCGCCGGCGCCGACGGTCGCGCCGGGGCCGACCGACACCGGGGCGACCAGAACCGAGCCCGAGCCGAGGAAGGCCCCGGCGCCGACCTCGGTCCGCCCCTTGTTCCGGCCGTCGAAGTTGGCCGTTACCGCCCCGGCGCCGACGTTCACGCCCGCGCCGAGGTGCGCGTCGCCGAGGTACGCCAGGTGCCGCGCCATCGTGCCGGATTCGAGGTGCGAGCGGTTGACCTCGACGAACGCCCCGACCTCGGCGCCGTCGTCGAGCACCGTGCCGTCCCGCACGTGCGCGAACGGCCCGACCCGGCAGCCCGAGCCGATCCGCACCCGCCCGCTGATGACCGTGAACGGGAAGATCACCGTGTCGGCGCCGACCTCGGCGCGGCCGTCGATGTACGTCGTCCGCGGGTCGACGACGCTGACCCCGCCCGTCATGAGCCGATCGGCGATCCGCGATTGCATGATCACATGGGCTTGGGAGAGATGTTGCCGCGTATTGACGCCGAGGATGTCGTCGGGCTCGAGGACCGGCAGCGCGATGACCTTGCGGCCCATCCCCTGGAGCAGGGCGGGGGCGTCGGTGAGGTAGTATTCGCCCTGGGCGTTGCCGGTGTCGAGGCGGTCGAGGGCGTCCCAGAGGCCGGGCAGCTCGAAGACGTAGCAGCTCGGGTTGACCTCGCGGATGGCGGCCTCCTCGGGCGTGCAGTCGCGCTGCTCGACGATCCGGAGGAAGCGGCCGGCGGAGTCGCGGAGGATGCGGCCGAAGCCGGTCGGGTCGGGGACGATCGCCGTGCCGAGCAGGCAGGCCGCCCGCTCGGCGCCCTGGCGGGCCAGCAGGTCGGACAGCGGCTCGGGCCGGATCAGCGGCTCGTCGCCGACCAGGATGAAGGCCGGCCCCTCGTAGCCGGCCAGGACGCCCCGGCAGGCGCGGACGGCGTCGCCGGTGCCGAGCTGCTGCTCCTGGGCCGCGAAGAGGACGTCGGGCTCGCCCTCCAGGGCCGCGCGGACCTGGTCGGCGCCGGAGCCGACGACGACGACGATCGTCCGCGCCCCCGCCCCGCGGGCCGCCTCGACGACGTAGCGGATCATCGGCCGGCCGCAGACCTCGTGGAGGACCTTGGCCCTGCCCGACTTCATCCGCTTGCCGTGCCCCGCCGCCAGGATGATCGCCACCGGACCTTGCCGCATCGCCGGACGCCCTCGGGTCGGATTGCTCGCCCTCGCGCGCGGCCGACCCGCGGCTCGGGGCCGGCTGATCTTAGGACGGGCCGGGCGGCCGCGTCAAATCGCGCGGCCGCGAACCTTGAACCGGCGGCGGCCGTCTGGCAGACTGGCGGGCGACGCCGGGCCGCGTCGCCCCCGGGGCGGGGCCCGTCCCGGGATCGTACGATGGGAGGATCGGCCGCCGATGGAACTGTCGCGCGACGACGTCGCCAAGGTCGCCCTGCTGGCCCGCCTGCGGCTGGCGCCCGAGGAGCTCGAGCTGTTCACCGGCCAGCTCAACTCGATCGTCGAGTTCGTCGCCCGGCTCCAGGAGCCCGACACCGCCGGCGTCGAGCCGCTGGCCCACGGCGTCGAGGTCCGCAACGTCTTCCGCGACGACGTCGTCGCCCCCTCCCTGCCCCGCGAGGACGCCCTGGCCAACGCCCCCAAGCGCAACGCCCAGTGCTTCCTCGTCCCTGCCGTGCTGGAATAATCCGAGAACGATGCGTGCCGGGCGACCGACTCGGCAACCGACCCCAGTATTTCATAAATCCATGGATCTCACCAGTGCCACCGCCGTCAGCCTGCTCGCCGAGATGGACGCGGGCAAAGTCACGGCCGAGGAAGTGACCCGAGCGTACCTCGACCGGGCCGACCGGCTCGACGGGCCGCTCCACGTCTTCCTGCACCGCGACCCCGAGAAGGCGCTGGACAGGGCCCGCGCCATCGACACGAGGCGCGCGGCGGGCCTGCCGCTCGGCCCCCTGGCGGGGGTGCCGATCGCGATCAAGGACGTGCTCTGCACGAAGGGCGAGCCGACGACCTGCGGCAGCCGGATGCTCCGGGACTTCCGGCCGCCGTACGACGCCACGGTGATCGCGAGACTGATGGCCGCCGGCGCGGTCCCGATCGGCCGGGCGAACATGGACGAGTTCGCGATGGGCTCGTCGACCGAGAACAGCGCCTATGGCCCGACCCGCAACCCCTGGGACCTCGACCGCATCCCCGGCGGCTCCTCGGGCGGCTCGGCGGCGGCGGTCGCGGCCGACCTGGCCCCGCTGGCGCTCGGCTCCGACACCGGCGGCTCGATCCGCCAGCCGGCCGCCCTCTGCGGGATCGTCGGCCTGAAGCCGACCTACGGCCGCGTCAGCCGCTACGGCCTGATCGCCTTCGCCAGCTCGCTCGACCAGGTCGGCCCGTTCGCGCACGACCTCGCCGACACGGCGCTCTTGCTCGGCGTCATCGCCGGCCGCGACCCGCACGACTCGACGAGCGTCGACGCCCCCGTGCCCGACTACCTCGCCACGCTCGACACGCCGCCGGCCCCCTTGCGGATCGGCCTGGTCCGCGAGTTCGCCGGCGAGGGGCTCGACCCGGAGGTCGGGTCGGCGGTGGAGGAGGCCGTGCGCGTCTACGAGAAGGCGGGCGCGACGGTCAAGGAGGTCTCGCTGCCGCACACGAAGTACGGCGTGCCGGCCTACTATATCGTGGCGCCGGCGGAGTGTTCGAGCAACCTCGCCCGCTACGACGGCACGATCTATGGCCACCGCGCCGCCGACTTCCGACCGGCCTCGCCCGCCGAGGAGGACCTGCCGCCGTTGGTCCTGATGATGATGGCCAGCCGGGCCGAGGGGTTCGGCGCCGAGGTCAAGCGGCGGATCATGCTCGGCACCTTCGCGCTGTCGGCCGGCTACGCCGACCAGTACTACAACCAGGCCCTCAAGGTCCGCCGCCTGATCCGCAACGACTTCGACGCCGCCTTCGGCGAGGTCGACGTCTTGCTCGGCCCGACCTCGCCCACCCCGGCGTTCAAGCTCGGCGAGAGGGCCGCCGACCCATTGGCGATGTACCTGTCCGACATCTACACCATCACCACCAACCTCGCCGGCATCCCCGGCCTCAGCGTCCCCTGCGGCCTGACCCGCTCCGGTCTCCCCATCGGCCTCCAATTGCTCGCCCCCGCCTTCGCCGAGGAGACCCTCCTCCGCACCGCCCGCGTCTTCGAGCGGGTGACGGACTGGCACCAGAAGAGGCCGGGGCTGGTACAATGAGGGCCGATGAGCTAAAGACCGGGCGCACGCATCTCGGCGACCTCGAGATGGCGGTGGGTGAGCGACTCGACGATGCAAATGCCCTCTTCAGCGCCGGACGGTATGCGTCGGCGATCGCGATGGCCTTCTACGCCCTCGAGATCCAATTAAAGGTTGTTATCTGTCGCCGCATGGAGCTTAAGACCCTTCCCAAGGCTTTCGAAATCCACGACCCGGAGGCGTTGATGATTCTGACCGGACTCTCGGGGAAGATCGGTCAAGTCAAGCGACCGCGGGCCGTGGCCAATCATTGGGACGC
>DASZMJ010000415.1:0-2580 GCA_035551935.1 Isosphaeraceae bacterium | reverse complement strand
GCTCGTACTTGACCTTCCACGCCCCCTCGGGGGCGGGCTTGTCGTTGAGGGTCAGCTCGACCTTGCGGTTGAGCCGGCGGCCCAGGAAGGCGAAGTAATCGTCGCCGGCCTTGATCGGCTTGCCGTCGATGGCGATCAGGTAGTTCCCCCTGGCGACCTTGATCCAGTCCTTGTCGGCGGGCCCATCCTCGAAGACGTGGGCCACCTTGTAGCGTCCGCTGGCCGCGTCCGGCTGAAGCTCGAGGCCCAGGTGGCGCGTCAGGACGGGCGCGGAATCGGCCGCGCCGGCGGCGCGTCCCCGGCCCGCTGAGGCGCCGGTGTGCGAGGCGTTCAGCTCGCCGATCATCTCGTTGATGACGTTCATCAGCTCGTGGCGGTCGGCCACGTAGCTGACCAGCGGCTTGTACTTGGCGCGCATGGCGTCCCAGTCGGTGCCGTGGAGCTTGGGGTCGTAGAAGCGGTACTTCATGCAGCGCCAGGCGTCGTCGAACATCTCGTCCCATTCCTGGGGCTTGTCGATGCGGACGGTGACGTTGAAGCTGATGCGCCGCCTGGCCCCGCCGCCGACGGGGGCACCGGCCGCATCGGGAGCCGCCGAGGAATCGCCCCGGCCGCGGCCGCCGCCCAGGCCTGCCATCGCGGCGAACCCGCCGCCGCCACCCCCGCCGCCGCCTCCGCCGACCGGCGTCGTGTAGACCGACTCGCCTTCCTGGAAGTAGAGGCTGCGGCCGTCTTTCGTGAGCCGGAGGGTCGACATCCCGCCTCGGAACCCCGCGCGGAAGCCCCGGGGCCGCTCGTCGCCCGCTTCCGCGGCGGGCCTGGGGTTCGCGGTGGCGATCCGGGTCATTCGCTTGCCGGTGTCCTGGATGCTGTAGATCGAGGCCGTGCCGCCGGCGCCCCGGCCGCCGCCGCCCGGTCCGCCCGTGGCGCCTTCCGATGCCACGAAGATCAGGGTCCGGCCGTCCACGCCCGGGACGTAATTGAACACCGAGCCCGTGCGCGTGACCTGCCGCGTCCGGCGCTTGAGCCCGGCCCAGTCGATCTTCGGGGTCTTCGCCGTCACGGGCCGCCCGGCGGCCACCCCGCGCCGGGGCTCCCCACCCGGGCCGCCGTCGGGCCCGCCTTCGGCCTTCGGCTCCGGCTCGTCCGGATCGTGGGTCAGCTTCTCGAGGGGGATGCAGAAGAGGTGCGAGGTCGGGCGGGCCTCGGCGCTGAACTCGCCCTCCCGCCGCACGAAGTAGACCTTCGTCCCGTCGGCCGAGAACCGGGGGTTGGACTCGTCGGCCGAGTCGAACGTGATCTTCTTCTCCTCACCGCCGCCGCTGGGGATCAGGTAGACGTCGCTCGATCGGGTGACGTCGGACCTGGAGTAGGCGAGCAGCTTGCCGTCCGGCGACCACGAGGGGGCTCCGATCGGCCCGTAGGACGACGACGCGAGCTCCTTGAGGTTCTTGCCGTCGGCCCCGATGGTGTAGAGCTTGCGTTCGGAGGTCGTGAAGGCGATCGTCTTGCTGTCGGGCGACCAGACGATCGCCGACTTCAGAGAGTCGTTGTCGGTGAGCTTGCACGCCGGCCCGGAGCCGTCGGCGGCGACCAGGTGGATCTCCTCGCGGCCGCTCTGGTCGGAGACGTAGGCCACCGACTTGCCGTCGGGCGAATACTGCAGGTCGCGGTCGCGTGCGGCGCCCTCGGTGAGCTGCCGGAGGTCTCCGCCATCCTCGTCGGTCGGCACGCTGAAGACCTCGCCGTGGACGCTCAGGACGATCCGACGGCCGTCGGGGGCGAGGTCGTAGTCGTCCACCGTCGCGTTGAAGTCGCGGAACTCGGTCAGGGTCTCCTGGGTCTCCGCGGCGATCTCGAGCGGGATCGCCCTGGCCTCGCGACTGTCGACGTCCAGCTTCCAGATCCCGAAGTCGTGCTCGAAGACGATCGCCTTGCCGTCGCCGCTGATCGCGGGGAAGCGCACGTCGCCATTCTGGAACCGGGTCACGGGCTCGGCATCGCCTCCGTTCTCGCGGACCCGGAAGATGTTGGTCAGGCCCCCGCCCTCGCGGTCGCTCACGAAGTAGATGAAGCCGTCGCGGCCCCACATGGGCCACGAGTCCATGCCGTCGAACCGGGTGACGTCCTTGAAGGTCTTGCCGGCCAGGTCCATCACGGTGACGTCGCTCTGCTAGGCGCCCCGATAGTACTTCCGCCAGTAGGACTGGGCCTTGCGATTGATGGCGAGCTTCTTGCCGTCGGGCGAGAACGAGCCGGCGACGCCCATGTCGGGCCCGGCGTCGCGCGGCAGGCCGCCGTCGACCGGCACGACGTAGAGCTTGCCCATGAAGTCCTCGCCCCGCTGGCTGGCGAGCAGGATCCCCTTGCCGTCCGGCGTCCAGTCGAGCACCGTCTCGTCGGCCGAATGCACCGTCAGGCGACGGACCGCACCCCCCGTCGTCGGGATCACGTAGACGTCCATGGTGCCCTCGCGGTCCGAGGAGAAGGCGATCGTCTTCCCGTCCGGCGAGAAGCGCGGGGACACATCGCTGGCCTTGTGCACCGTCAGGCGCTGGACGTTCTTGCCGTCCGCGTCCG
>DASZMJ010000414.1:0-7316 GCA_035551935.1 Isosphaeraceae bacterium | reverse complement strand
TGCGACTGAAGGCGCGAGGAGCGCGCTGGAGGCACAAGAACGCCCGCGCCATGGCCGCCCTGATCTGCTGCCGCCACACGAACCAATGGTCGCGATTCTGGAGCCGGGCGGCATGAACCCCAAGATTCCGCGGGTACACCCAGGGACCGAGGACGAGGTTGTTCTCGTCCGGTTGGCGTTGCGGCGGGGGAGATCGTCCGGTAAAATGGCCGATTCGAGACCCGACGGGCCGGAATTGTCCCCATGTTCGACGACATCCAGAAACGCCTGGGCGCCGCCTTCGGTCGCTTCCGCGCGCGGGGCATACTGACGGAGGCCAACATCCAGGAGGGCTTGCGCGAGGTGCGCATGGCCCTGCTGGAGGCCGACGTCCATTACGACGTCGTCCAGGAATTCATGCGCCGGGTCGGCGAGAAGGCCGTCGGCGCGCAGCTCATCAAGAGCGTCCGGCCCGAGCAGCAGATCGTCAAGATCGTCCACGACGAGCTGGTCGCCCTGATGGGCCCGGCCGATCCGAGCATCCGGGCGGAGAAGGCCGGACCGACGATCCTGATGCTCTGCGGCCTCCAGGGCTCGGGCAAGACGACGACCGCCGGCAAGCTCGCCCGCCTGCTCGCCTCGCAGGGGCGCAGGCCCCTGCTCGTCGCCGCCGACCTCCAACGACCCGCGGCCATCGAGCAGCTCAAGGTCATCGGCCAGCAGCTCCAGGTGCCCGTCCACAGCGAGGCCGACTCCGACCCCGTCCGCGTCTGCCAGAACGCCGTCGTCGAGGCGAACCGCCAGGGACGCGACACGGTCATCCTCGACACCGCCGGCCGGCTCCACGTCGACGACGACCTGATGGACGAGTTGACCCGGATCGAGAAGCGGGTCAAGCCGCACCAGGTCCTCTTCGTTTGCGACGCCTTGACCGGCCAGGACGCCGTGGCCAGCGCCGGCGCCTTCAACAAGGCGCTGGAGCTCGACGGCGTGATCCTCACCAAGCTCGACGGCGACGCCCGCGGCGGCGCGGCGCTGTCGGTCCGGCAGGTGACGGGCGTGCCGATCAAGTTCGTCGGCATGGGGGAGAAGCTCGACAAGCTCCAGGTCTTCGACCCCGAGCGGCTGGTCGGCCAGATGCTCGGCATGGGCGACATCGTCGGCCTGGTCGAGGCGGCACAGGAGGCCGTCGACGAGGAGGAGGCGCGGCGGCAGCAAGAGAAGCTGGCCAAGGGGAAGTTCGACCTCAACGACTTCCGCCAGCAGCTCACCTCGATTAAGAAGATGGGCTCGGTCGGCGACCTGCTCGGCAAGATCCCCGGCCTGAACCAGATGGCCGGCCAGCTCGAGGGGGTCGACGCCGACGGCGAGGTCCAGCGCATCCAGGGCATCATCGACAGCATGACCCCCGCCGAGCGCGCCGACCCGCACATCATCGACATCTCCCGCCGCCGCCGGATCGCCGCCGGCGCCGGGGTCGACCCGGCGGACGTCTCGGGCCTGGTCAAGCAGTTCGACGCGATGGCCGCGATGGTCAAGGCCATGTCGCAGATGACCATGCTCGACCGGCTCCGCTCGCTGACCAGCCTCGGCCGCGCCGGGGCCTTCAACCCCGGCACCAAGCTCTTCGCCCCCAAGCAAGGGACCGGCAAGCGGCTCTCGCCCAAGGAGCGCGAGAAGCTCCGCAAGCAGCGCGAGAAGGAGGAGCGCCGCCTCCGCCGCGAGCAGCGCGACAAGGACAAGCCCAAGGGCCAGGGCGGGACGGAGGACAAGGGCGACGATCACGACGAGGACAAGGATCCGGGCAAGGACAAGCGAAACGGCCCCCCCGGGCCCGGGAAGGGAGGGCCGAAGCGCTGAGAGGCACGCCGGATTGGGCGGCGCTTTTTTGTGATGAGTATGGGCCCTCGCCCCGGCCCTCTCCCAGGGGGAGAGGGAGGAATAAAGATCACCCTCTCCTCCTGGGAGAGGGCCGGGGCGAGGGCCTTACGACACCAACGTCATCCCTAACGTACCGCCGACCGAACGGGTTGCATCAGGATCGGCAAACAAGAATACCGCCGATCCGATGCGCGGGGCCGCCGTGGGCTCGGGACCGGCCCCGTCCCCCGAGAGGGGGTTTGATCGTGGAAAACCCGGAGGACTCGCCATGCGTCCGAGCCGTGTCCTGACAGGAGACCGAGAATGGTCCGCATCCGCATGAAGTCGCTCGGCCGCCGCCACCGGCCCTTCTTCCGCATCTGCGCCATGGACGCGCGGACGCCCCGCGACGGGAGGGCGATCGAGGAGCTGGGGCATTATGACCCGATGGTCCGCAACGTCGAGGCGCGGACGGTGCTCGACGCCAACCGCATCCGCTACTGGCTGTCGGTCGGCGCCCAGCCGAGCGAGAAGGTGCAGGCGCTCCTGAAGCGGGCTGGGATCAAGAAGCCCGCCCCCGGCGAGCCCTGGCAGCTCCCCGAACCGGCCCCCGCGCCGGCACCGGCCCAGGCCCAAGCCGCGCCTGCGCCGCAGGCCGAGCCGGCGGCGGCCTCGGAGTAGTCCCCCGGACGGCGCGGAGGATGCGATGGCCGCGCCGTTGCGATTCGACGTGCTGACCCTCTTCCCCGGCCTCTTCGACGGGTTCCTCGGCGAGAGCATCCTCCGGCGCGCGATCGACCGCGGGCTCGTCGAGGTGCATCGCTGGAACCTCCGCGACTGGGCCGGGGGGAGGCACAAGCAGGTCGACGACCGTCCCTTCGGCGGCGGCCCCGGCATGGTCCTGATGGCTCCGCCGGTCGTCGCGGCCGTCGAGGCCGTCCGCGGGCTGGCCGAGCCGGCCGGCTGCCTGATCGCATTGACGCCCCAGGGGCGCCGGCTCGATCAGGGCCACGTCCGGGAGCTCGCCACGTGCCCGAGGCTCATCCTCCTCTGCGGTCGTTACGAAGGGCTGGACGAACGGATCTTTGATCTCTTATCCCCGGAGCTGCTCTCGATCGGGGATTACGTGCTGTCGGGGGGCGAGGTGCCGGCGATGGTGGTCATCGACGCGGTGATGCGGCTGGTCCCCGGCGTCCTCGGCGACGCCGAGAGCGCGACGGATGAGTCGTTCGGCGCCTCGGGGGGCCTCGAGTACCCGCACTACACCCGCCCGCGCACCTTCCGCGGTCGCGATGTCCCCGAGATCCTGCTGGGCGGCGACCACGCCGCCATCGCCCGCTGGCGGGACGAGCAGGGGCGGCTCCGCACCGCCCTCCACCGCAGCGACCTCATCCCGACGACACGCCAGGACACGCCGAAGCCCGCCGAGGATCGCGGCAGGCCGGCCCGCGACTCATTCGATTGAACCCCCGCCCGGCGCGCCGGGACTGGCCCGACCGGGCCGAAAGGATCGAGCGATGCAGAACAAGCTGATGGACCTGGTCGAACGCGGTAGCATGAAGGAGAAGATCCCCCACTTCGAGATCGGCGACACGGTCGACGTCCACGTGCGCATCCTCGAGGGGGAGAAGGAGCGCGTCCAGATCTTCAACGGCGTGGTGATCGCCCGCAGCGGCAGCCATAACCGCGAGATGTTCGTCGTGCGGCGGATCGTCCAGGGCGAGGGCGTCGAGCGGAAGTTCCCGGTCCACTCGCCGCGGATCGCCGACATCGTCGTGAAGCGGTCGGGCAAGGTCCGCCGCGCCAAGCTGTACTACCTCCGAGAGCGCAGCGGCAAGGCCGTCCGGCTCAAGGAGCGGTTCTCCGGCCACCGGCCGACCGCCGAGGAGGCCAAGGCCGCCAAGGCCGAGAAGCGCGCCACCAAGGCCGCCGCCAAGAAGGCCAAGGCCGACTCCAAGGCCGCCCGCGCCACCGCGGCCGCCGAATGAAAAAGGGCTGAGTGCTGAGTCACGAGCGCGGAGTCGATGGATCGATGGCCAGGTTCGCCCCGGAGGATGGCGGTCGTGACTCGGCATTCCGCGTTTTCTGGGTAATCATCGTGCGAATCGACGTGCAATTGTTCGCGCTGTTGAGGCAGCGGGTCGGCGCGGCGGTGCTGGCGCTTGAGGTTCCCGAGGGGGCGACGGTGGGAGACCTTCGACGCGCCCTCGCCGAGGCGAGGCCCGACCTGGCGCCCCTGGTGCCGACGCTGCACGTCGCGGTCGACTCGGAGTACGCCGACGACGCCCGCACGATCGCGCCGGGGTCCGAGGTCGCCGCCTTCCCGCCCGTCAGCGGCGGTGCGCCGCGGTCGCCGGCATCGAGGCCCAGACGATGACCGAGATCACCCCCGACCCCATCGACCACGCCGCTCTGACGGAGCGAGTCCGGACCAGGGCCGCCGGCGCCGTCTGCACCTTCCTGGGCACGGTCCGCGAGCTGACCGGCGACCGCCGGACCTCGGCGCTCGACTACGAGGCCTACCCGGCGATGGCCGCGGCGAAGCTCGTCGAGCTCGAGGCCGAGGCCCGCCGCCGCTGGCCGGTGCTCGACGCGGCGATCGTCCACCGCGTCGGCCACCTCGACCCCGGCGAGGTCAGCGTCGTCGTCGCCGTCAGCTGCCCCCATCGCGACGACGCCTTCGCAGCCTGCCGCTGGCTGATCGATACCCTCAAGGCCGTCGTCCCCATCTGGAAGAAGGAGACCTGGGCCGACGGCTCCGAGGAATGGGTCCACCCCGGCCTCGACGCCCCGCCGGCCCGCTGAATCTGCCGCTCCGATGCGGCGGCGACTCCCCAAGGCTATAATCAGGGAGCGTGAGGCCGCTCCCGACATAACGACCACGACGGCTGACCATGACGACGATCATGGATCGACTCATCGACTCGTTCGGGAGGTTGCACAACAACCTCCGGATCAGCGTGACCGACCGCTGCAACATCCGCTGCGTCTACTGCATGCCCGAGGTGGTCGAGTTCCTGCCGAGGGCGAGCCTGCTGACGTTCGAGGAGATCGAGCGGTTCGCGCGGGTCGCCGTGGGGCTCGGCATCGACAAGCTGCGACTGACCGGCGGCGAGCCGCTGGTGAGGCGCGAATTGCCGCGGCTGGTGGAGCGGTTGGCGGGGATCGAGGGGATCAAGGACATCGGCCTGACGACCAACGGCCTCCTGCTCGCCCCGCTGGCGAAGTCGCTCCGCGCGGCCGGCCTCGGGCGGATCAACGTCAGCCTCGACGCACTCGACCCGGCGCGGTTCCGGGCCCTGACGCGCCGCGACGGCCTCGAGAAGGTCATCGAGGGCATCCTCGCGGCGAAGGACGCGGGCTTCGACCCCGTGAAGATCAACGCCGTCGCGATCAAGGGCATGACCGAGGACGAGATCGTGCCGCTGGGGCGGTTCGCGCGGGAGCACGGCCTGGAGCTGCGGTTCATCGAGTACATGCCGCTCGACGCCGGCGAATGGGAGGTCGGCAAGGTGCTCTTCGCCGCCGAGATCCTCGACCGGCTTGCCGCCGGGATCGGCCCGCTCGACCCGGCGCCCGACCAGGATCCGAGGGCGCCGGCGGTCGACTACGACTACCGCGACGGCGGCGGCCGGGTCGGCCTGATCGCCTCGATCAGCCGCCCGTTCTGCATGAGCTGCAACCGCGTCCGATTGACCGCCGACGGCAAGCTCCGCAACTGCCTCTTCGCCCTGGGTGAGACCGACATCCGCGCCCTCTTGCGCGGCGGGGCCGACGATCGGCCTATCGCCGAGGCCCTCCGCGCCAGCGTCGCGGGCAAGTGGGAAGGGCACGAGATCAACACATCCCGGTTCATCCAGCCCGGCCGCCTCATGCATTCCATCGGCGGCTGAGCCGCGCGGTCGGCCTCAACGCGGCACGGAGGGCCATTCCTTGAGCATCGTCCCCCGGTAGATCCACGCCTCGCGCGCCGCGTTGGCGACGACCACCAGGGCCCCCGCGCCGGCGCCGAAGAAGAGGCCGCTGACGATCCCGAGGCCCATCCCGAACTCGGGCAAGTCCAGGTCCGCCGGCACCCGATCCGGCGGCGCCGGATAGATCGCGCGGACAAACGACGGCGAATAGACCCCGACCTCGCGGCCCACGACGCCCCCGAGGAACCCCCCCAACAGGACGCTGAGCACCACCGCCGCCACGCCTTGCATCAGCCGCGTCATCGTCGTTCCCCTCGGACCCCCGCGGGCATCGCCTCCCGCTCACTTTACATCATAAAGTTTGCGGCGGCGGGCACAAGGGGGACGTTCCCGAGGGTCCTATGCCGGGGGCTCGACCGAAATGATCGACCGCCAGCGACCTCGGCGGGAGTGGGTTGAGAATCGGGGGTCTGCTGGCTAGAATTCCTGACCCGATGCCTTGCCATCAGAATCCCCCAAGATCAACAATGGCTCAGAGCAACACACCCTGGTATCGTGACGGCCTGGCCTTCGAGTGCACGCGTTGCGGCGCCTGCTGTACGGGGGCGCCGGGCTACGTCTGGGTGGATTCCGGGGAGATCGATCGGCTAGCGGCCCAACTGGGCCTGGACGTGGCGGCGTTCGTGCGGCGTTATGTCCGGCAGGTGGGCGACCGCCTCAGCCTGATCGAGCGACCCAACGGCGACTGCGTCTTCTGGGACCGCGAGTCGGGCTGCATGGTCTACGAGGCGCGGCCCGAGCAATGCCGGACCTGGCCGTTCTGGCCGATGAACATTGCTAACCGCGCCGCCTGGCGACGGGTCGGCCGGCGCTGTCCCGGCGTCGACCAGGGGCCGCTCTACACGATCGACCAGATCCGGGACGCCGCCTCGAGGACGCCGGAATGAGCGGTATGGGACGGGAGCTCGACGGGATCGACGGCCTCCGCTCCGCCCTGCGGGCGATCTACGACGACCTCGAAACCGACCTGGCACGGCTCGGGCCGTCGTGCCTGCTGAGCGGTCGCTGCTGCCGGTTCGAGGAATATGGCCACACGCTCTTCGTCTCGGGTCCCGAGCTGGCCGTCCTGCTCGCCGACGCCCCCGAACCCTCCCGGCCGCTCGACGACGGCCAGACCTGCCCCTGGCAGGATGCCGCCGGCCGCTGCTCGGCCAGGGGAGCCCGGCCGCTCGGCTGTCGCGTCTATTACTGCGACCCGTCGTATCAGCCGGTCGCCCCGGAGATCGGCGAGCGTTACATTGGCCGGCTCAAGCGACTGGCCGATGAACTCGCCTTGCCCTGGGACTACGCCCCGCTGCATCGCCACCTGCGCGCCGCCGCGGCCGAGGGCCGCTTCCGTCCGGCGATGGGCGATCGTTGATCGTCCCGTCGGCATTGTCGCCCGTCCCGTGCCGAGATACCCTCAAGGCGTACCGCGGTGGGGGCCGGTCTTCGCATCTCCCTTAATATGGCCGTGGTCGCCGAGGAATGTCCTTCATGTCGAGCGTCACGGAGCCCCCGCGG
>DASZMJ010000413.1:0-5161 GCA_035551935.1 Isosphaeraceae bacterium | reverse complement strand
CAACCTGGAAAAGTATCTCGGGACTGTCTTGTCGCCTCCAAACTCGCCTTGATTATTTCACAGTCGTCCTGTGATATTTCACGGGGGTTCCGTGAAATATCACAGGACGAGGCCGCCGAGGTGGAACGCTACGAACGCCTCTTACTGGACGTCTGGCGTGAGGTTTGTCGGCATACGCAGATCGAGGAGTCGGTGGACCTCGTGGCCGCGGTGCTGGCGCGGCGGTTGCCGCTGGACTTGGTCCTCGTGCGGCACCTGGAGCCGTCGCGAAGGCTCGTCGAGACCCTGGCGACGGGCGTCTGCCGGCCGGGCCGGCGGGACTTGCCGGCGAAGACCGCGTGCGGCGCCGAGGAGTTCGAGCGGCTCATGGTGTGGTGCCGTCGGGGAGAGGTGGTCCGTGGGCCGGCGGCGGCGACGGCGGTCCGGCTGCCGGGGCTGTTGCCCGCGGGGCTCGACGGCGAGGTCCTGGCCGGCCCGCTCGAGGCGGCCGGCGGCGGGCCGACCGGCCTGCTGGTGCTGGTGGCACGGCCGCCCCGGGCCTTCCGCGACGACCACGGCCCGCTCCTGGCGGCGTTGCTCGAGCCGTTCTCCGTCGCCCTCGAGAACGACCGCCGGCTCCGCGAGCTAACCTCGCTGCGGGAGGCGGTCGAGGCCGACAACCGCTCGCTGCTCTCGCGGCTGGAGCGGCATGACATCAGCGACTCGATCGTCGGCGCCGAGACGGGCCTGCGCCCGGTGATGCATCAGATCGAGCTGGTGGAGCGGTCGGATGCGCCGGTCCTGGTCCTGGGCGAGACCGGCTCGGGCAAGGAGGTCGTCGCGCGGGCGATCCACTCGCGGTCGCGGCGGGCGTCGGGACCGTTCTTGCGGGTCAATTGCGGCGCGATCCCGCCGGAGCTGGTCGACTCGGAGCTCTTCGGCCACGAGCGCGGCAGCTTCACCGGCGCCGTCGGCGAGCGCAAGGGGTGGTTCGAGCGGGCCGACGGCGGGACGTTGTTCCTCGACGAGGTCGGCGAGCTGCCCCCGGCGGCGCAGGTGCGGCTGCTGCGTGTCCTGCAGGACGGCCAGCTCGAGCGCGTCGGCGGCGAGCGGTCGCGGCACGTCGACGTCCGCATCGTCGCCGCGACGCACCGCGACCTCCGCGCGATGGTCGCCGACGGCCGGTTCCGCGAGGACCTCTGGTACCGGATCGCGGTCTTCCCGGTCCGCCTGCCGCCCTTGCGCGAACGCGTCGAGGACATTCCCGCGCTGGCGGGCCACTTCGCGCTGCGGGCCGCCCGACGGCTCGGCACGCCGCCGGCGGTGCCGACGCCCGAGGACATCGGCCTGCTCGTGCGCTACCCGTGGCCGGGCAACGTCCGCGAGCTGGCCGCGGTGATCGAGCGGGCGGCGATCCTCGGCGGCGGCACTGGGCTTGACGTCGCCAACGCCCTCGGGTCGGCCTCGTCGGCCCGGTCCTCGGACCAGCCCGCGGCGCCGCGCCCCTTTGCGCCTTTGAGCGAGCCAGACGGCGAGTCCCTCTCGCTCGACGCGGCGATGGCCCGCCACATCGAGGCCGCCCTGGCCCGGACCCGCGGCCGGGTCGAAGGGCCGGACGGCGCCGCCGAGCGGCTCGGGATCAACCCGCACACCCTCCGCGCCCGCATGCGCAAGCTCGGCGTCGATTGGCGACGGTTCCGCGCACACACCCGACGGGAGTGATCTCTGCCGCGAGTCGTTCTCACTGGGTGTGCCGCCGGATTCGGGTGCCACCGGCGCGACACTCCTCAACGCGACCGACCGCCGTCCAGCGCCGAGGCGGAGCATGCCTTGAGACACGGTTCGCGGACCCGCCTCAGACGGTTTGAGAAGGCGTCGGCATCCCGGACCGACGCGCAAAGCGAATGTCGGTCCCGAGTGCTGACCTCATGTGGGCTCCTACGGACGACGGGCGACGACGTCCGGCGGCAGCTTGACCATCCCCAGCCCTGCCCCCCACGCGCGGGCCTCCCGCCGCCTGCTCCAGTCCTCGCACAACGCCAGCACACGGTCGGCCGCTTCGGGCAACCGAACCCTGCTGGCCTGCGAGATCGAGGCCGCCCTCACTTCGAAATCCGCGTGGTCGCCGACAACCAGCGGCCCGGCCTCGGCGTACCTGCACCGCCCCATTTTGGCTCCGCTGAACGATTCAGTCTGGCAGCGTCCATGACACCTGGGGGCCGCGCCGGGGGTATTGTCAATTGTTGTGGACGGGAGAATCTCAGGCGGCGGGCTTCTGCCTGACACCGTCCACGAAGACGGTGCCCTTGACGACCTCCGGCAGGAGCGTCGAACCGTTCAACGCACGCCACCTCTTTGATGCCGACTCCATCAGCTTATAGACCATCGTCAGGCACGCCGACCGGCTGCCGTTCCCCTTCGTCTTGTCGTGCCTCAGCCGTACCGTCGAGAAGACGCTCTCGATCGGGTTCGTCGTGCGGATGTGCAGCCAGTGCGCCGCCGGGAAGTCGTAGAACACCAGCAACACATCTCGATCCTTGGCCAGGCACTCCGTCGCCTTCGGGTACTTCGCCTCGTACGTCGCCACGAACAGGTCGAACGCCTTGTCCGCCTGCGCACGGCCCTCGGCCTGGTAGATCTCGTGCAGCATCCGCTTGGCCTTCGGCTGCGAGCCCTTGGGCAGCTTGTCGAGCACGTTGGCCGTCTTGTGCACCATCCGGGCGCAATCGCGGAATTGCGCGCCACGCTGGTCATCCCCTTCGTCCCACCGCCTCATCCCGGCCGTCGCGCCCGACCACGCACGTAGCACCTCCCCGGCTCCTTCCGCCATCCTCGGGGCGGAGGAGGGCCGACGCATGCCCAGGAATCATCGTGCGACCCCGGACGGGGCCTGGCAGGTCCGCTCGGTCAACGTCCGGACGCGGTACGGCCCCGAGCGGGTCGAGCGAGCATACCGGATCCTGCTCGCCGAAGGGCCGATCCCTGACCGACCACCGATCCATACGAAGGAGAATCGCGATGCGTGCCGCGATCTATGCCAGGGTGTCCACCGACCGCCAGGGCCGTCAGCAGACGATCGATAGCCAGATCGACGCCCTCCGCGCCTGGGCGGCTGAAAACTCTTACGACCTAACATGCGATCATACTTATACAGACGAGGGCTACAGCGGCTCGCGGCTGGACCGGCCCGGCCTGGACGGCCTCCGCGACGCGGCGTCCCAGGGGGACTTCGACGTCGTCGCCGTCCTCAGCCCCGACCGCCTCGCCCGCAAGTACGCGTACCAGGTCTTGATCCTGGAGGAGCTGCGGAAGGCCGGGTGCGAGGTCGTCTTCCTCACGCGCGCCTTGACCGACGACCCCCAGGACCAACTGCTCCTGCAGATCCAGGGGGCCGTCGCCGAGTACGAGCGGGCCGTGCTCGGCGAGCGGTTCCGCCGCGGCAAGCTCATGAAGGCGCGGCAGGGCGTCTGGCTCGGCGGCAAGGCCCCCTACGGCTATCGCTACGTGCCCAAACGGGACGGCGTCCCCGGCTACCTGGTCGTCGACGAGGACGAGGCGGCGGTCGTGCGCCTGCTCTTCGCCTGGCTGGTCGACGAACGGATGACGACCCGCCAGATCGTCAAGCGGCTCAACGCCGGGCCTTGGACCCCGCGATCGGGCCGCCGCCCCTGGTCGCCGTCGGTGGTGCACCGCGTCCTCTACGACGAGACCTACGCGGGGATGGCCTACGTCAACCGCTACCGGTTCGTCCCGCCCAAGCGGCCCCGGTCGCGGCCCACCGGCCGTGGCGAGAACACCTGCCGCCAGCCCCGGCCCCGCGAGGAGTGGGTCGGGATCCCTGTGCCTGCAATTATCGACAAAGGAGGAACTCGGCCTGCGACGGCGGGGAGTCGTTGAGCGTCGGGCGGCCCTCACCGAGCAGCGCGAGCAGAAGGCGAGGCTCCGCCAGGAGGCGGCGAGTGCGCGGGCAGTTCTGACAGACCTGTCGGCGTTCTGCGAGCGGATTCGGTCCCGGCTGGACGGGGCGACGTTGGCGGAGAGGCAGGAGATCTTGCAGTTGCTGATCGAGCGCGTGATCGTGGGGGAGGGAGAGTTGGAGATCCGCCATGTCATCCCGCTACGCGGTTCGCCGCCGACCGGACCGGGTCCCGTGCCGCCGAAGGACGGATTGCGCCCGGATGGTGTGCACCCAACACCTTTGTTCCTTCGTCGTGTCCCAGACCTGACGCATCGCCTTCCAGAACCCCAACGCCCCGTCGCCGATCGCCAGGCTCGGCTCGACCTCCAGTCCCCGGGCCTTGCAGTCGAGCAGCAACTCCTTCCACGACTGCTCGCTCTCCCGGTAGCCGTCGGCCACGGCGATCAGCTCCTTCTTGCCGTCGGCGGTCGCCCCCATCAGGACCGGGATGCACTGCCGCCCCCCCTCCAGGCGGATGTTGAAGTGCACCCCGTCGGCCCACACGTAGACGTAGCGCTTGCCGGCCAGCGACCGCTTGCTCCACGCCTCGTGGTCCTGCTCCCAGGCGGCCTTCAGCCGGGTGACGGTGGTCGCCGAGAGGTTCGGGGCGTCCGGGCCGAGGAGCGCCTGGAGGGCCTCGGCGAAGTCGCCGGTGCTGACGCCCTTGAGGTACAGCCAGGGGATCAACTCCTCGATGCCCTTGGTCCGCCGCAGGTACGGGGGCAAGACGGCGGGCGTGAACGCCTCCCGCTGCCCCGGAGGCCGCCGGTCATGGACCCTGGGCTGCCTGACCTCGATGGGGCCGATGCCGGACTGGATGGCCCGCTCGGGGAGGTGGCCGTTGCGGACGACCTGCCGCCGCCCGGCGTCGTCGGTGAGGTGGGCGTGGGCGTCGATCCAGGCGGCGACCTCGGCCTCGACGGCCTCGGCCAGCAGCCGCCGGGCCCCGTCCCGAAGGATCTCGGTCAGCACGTCGGGGCCCTTCGGCGGGGGCACGATGCGGATGTCGGTGGTAGACTCGTTCATGGCGGGGTACTCCTCGGCCTCGTGGGCCATCGGTGAGCTCTTTAGGCGACTGGAGCCTTATAGTGGACCCCAAAGACTGGACAGCCCGGGCGGCCGGTAGTTGTTATGGTCCTTCCCCGCTCCGCCGCCCGCGAACCCCGGCCCGATAGACCTCGCCCGGGGTCTGATAGTCGAGCGACTGGTGGGGACGCTCCTCGT
>DASZMJ010000412.1:0-4672 GCA_035551935.1 Isosphaeraceae bacterium | reverse complement strand
CTCCGCCTTCAGCCGCCGTCGCAGCCCGCCGATCACGTACCCCACCCGGCCCTGGAGCAGGTCCCGCAGCCGCTGCTCCACGAACCCCTTGGCCTCGTCGCTCCCCTCCGTGTGGAAGCAGTGGGCCACTGCCCAGAGCCGCTCCGGCACGTGGAACAGGTCGAGGATACCCACCCAGGGCGAACGCACGTGTTTCGCAAATCCTTGTCCTGCAAGGATTTGCAATCTAGTGCACGGAATTCAACTAGTCGCAAGTTCTTTGCAGACAAGGATTTGTGAATTAGATGCGTTTGCCCTGTCCTGCCCCTCGCCTCGGGGCACGCCGATCTCCACTTCCAGCGCTTTGAACTGCTCCTGAATCCGATCGACAGGGACGGTTCGAAGGCCGGGCCATCGGCGGCGCACGCCAAGAAGCTGCTCAAGGCGAAGTTCGGGAACGGACATTACGACGTTAGGCAGCTGACCCCGGCCGATCCCGATTATTTCTATTTATATGCCGCCTGGTTCGTCGAGTGGGCGACCAAACGCCATTTCACCGACGGGAACAGCGACTGGCTCGACCTCTTGCAGACGGAATACTTCGCCTGAGCGGGCGAGACAGGGGTTCCGGAGGGCCCCCCGTGGGGGGCCTTCCGGAGGTGACCTCTCTGGAGGGTTCGACGGGTACGGCGCGTTTAACACGCCTCCCGCGACAACAACCGGCATATTCCCCCGGACCGGATCGAGTCGCCTTGGGAGATCCGCCAGAGAGGGACCTTCATTCCGGGGGAATCGGTCGCTGGAGCGCCCCGTGGGGCACCCTCGTCGCGCCGAAGCGCGGACGGCAAACATAATCTATAGGCGAGAGGGCCGTGTATTTCAACGCCAAATCGCGGGAGGGCCGGACGCCGACCGGCATCCTGGTTGCACACCGGCACGAGGTCATCGGCCGCCTAGTATAGATAATCGTATTTCAAAGATATCGATTCGACCAGGAACGAGCGGAGGCCGAGCGACGGCGTCCGTCGGTTCCTACGGGGCCGAGACCCTCCTCCCCCTCCCCCTCCTGCTCAGCCGGGTGGAGAAGGGAGAGACGACCACGATCACCCGGCGCGGCCGTCGCGGGACAATATGGAAAGAATGTAAATTCTTATGGAATAAAAACACGGTGCCATTACGATCTTAATGAGTGAGCGTTTCGTGCGCCGAGTTCTTTGGCAATTCGGCTCAACTTCGACGGAACGACACGCGCGGGCCCGCGGGGCTAGACCGAAGGGACTTGTGGGCAGAATGGGCCACTCGTGGCGCCAAAATGAACCCAATTTCGGCCGGGAGGGGCCGGGGAAAGAGTCGGGCGGGCGGCGACGCGGGTTGCGAGACGAAGCCACTGCGCCGCGCGCCGGCGCGGAACGAACCGAAGGACCCCGGCCCATCGGTCCTAGCGACGGGCCTCGAGCCGCATCAGGCCCCAGGACCAGTCGACCTTGAAGCGGCGGGCGGAGACGACGGAGAAGCCGGCGGCTTCGAGCAGGAGGCGGCAGGAGCGGAGGGTCTGGGGACGCGGGGGAGAGGGCGAGGTCAGGCGGAGCCAGAGGGTCAGGAGCTTGCAGGTGAGGTAGTCGTCGCACCAGTCGGTCAGGACGAGGGTGCCGCCGGGGCGGAGGACGCGGCGGGCCTCGGCGAGGGGGGCCGACGGGCGGGGGAACACGTGGAAGGCGCTGGCGGAGAGGACGAGGTCGAAGGCGGCGTCGGCCAGCGGGAGGCGGGCGGCGTCGGCCTGGACGCGGGGGCCGTGGCCGAGGGCGAGCATGCCGCGGCTGAGGTCGATCCCGAGGACCGACAGCGCCGGTTGCCGACGCAAGGCGTGCCGGGCGAGCAGGCCGGTGCCGGCGGCCAGGTCGAGTACGCGGAGGCCGGGCTGGAGGTCGAGGCCGTCGAGCGTGGCCGAGGCGGCGGCGGCGTTGTAGGAGGCCCAGCGGGAGTCGTACGAGGGGGCGAGCCGGTCGTACTCGGCCTGCTCGGGGCGGGGCATGGCGGGCCTTCGGGTCGGAAAAGGACCGCGACCCGGGCAACGAGCCCGGGTCGCGGGGGATGGTCGGTCGGGTCGATAGGGGGTGGTGGGATCGTTCCGGGTTCCCCGGCTCAGGTCACTTCAGGACCTTGGGGACGTCGGCCAGGATGGCCTGGATGTCCTTGTCGGTCAGCGTCCCCTTGTAGGCGTGGTTGGCCACGACCTTGTGGCCCTTCCACATCAGGACGGTGACGTCCGCGTCCTTGGAGATGTCGTGATCGGGGAGCCCGCCGGGGTCCTGGTGGAGGGTGAGTGGGACGTGGTGGATGCCGGCGTCCTTGGCGAGCTTACGCAGCTCGTCGGCCGCCTTGTCTTCGCCGGACATGAGGACGACGAAGCCCTTGAGCTTCGCGTTCGCATCGATTTTCTGGTCGATCTGCTTGACCAAACTGGTCAAGGGCTCGGAGGTCTTGCGGGCGAAGACGCAGACCACCGGAGCGGCGCCGTACTGTCAGCGATAGCAGAGGGTCTTGCCCTTGTTCGGGCCGGTGATGTCGTCGACGTCGAAGGGACTGACGAACTCACCGACCTTCAGGCCCGACTTGACGGCATCCGCCGCGAAGCAGGCCCCCACCAAGACGATGGAGGCCACCACGGCGGAGGCGCCCGTCGCGAACTTCAGTCGCATCGGCTCCTCCTTCAAAGGCTGGACCCGACCACAGGTCCCCGTCCCAAAATGGGGCCACCCCGCCCCCATTGTCAATGGGGAAAGGTGCCGAATGCCGGGTCACGGGCGCCGAGCCCGGAAAGGGCGGCATCCGGGGCCGATCGAGATCCTCGTCTTCACTCGGCACTCGTGACCCGGCACTCGGCACTTCTCCCGAGGGCCGGGTTCCGGTTGAAATGGGACGGCGGGCCGGGACGACCTTGGGGATCGGGGGCGAGCGATGGCGACGACGGCCGGCAGCAAGGAGACGCCGCGGCGGCGGCCGTGGTGGCGTCGCGTCGTCGTCGGCCTGGCGATCCTGGCCGGGGCGGTCGTCGCCTTCACGACCGTCTCGACCGACGACGCCTACGTCAACGGCCACGCGACCTACGTCGCGCCGAGGATCGGGGAGACCGTCGAGCGAGTGCTTGTGGATGACACGGCGGTCGTCCGCAAGGGCGACCTCCTGGTCGTGCTCGACGACGCGATGTGGAAGATCCGGGCGGCGCAGGCCGGGGCGGCGCTGGAGGTGGCGAGAAAGGGGCTCGACCAGGCGATCGCCGGGGCTCGGGCGCAGGTGGCGGCGGCGAAGGCGTCGCGGTACAAGCTGGCGGCGGCGATCACGCAGGTCAAGGACCAGGTCGCGGCCTTGCGGGGGGCGGTCGCGCGGCTGGAGGCGGCCCGGGCGGCCGAGGGGCTGGCGAAGGCCGAGGCCGACCGCTACACCGAGGCGGCCCGGGCCGGCTCGGTCACGAAGGAACAGGCCGACATCCGCCGGACCGACCTCGAGCAGGCCCGGGCCCGCACCCGCGCCGCGCTGGAGGACGTCCACCGCATCCGGGTCGCCCTCGAGCTGCCCGAGGAGCCCCCCGCCGGCCGGCCGCTCGACGACGTCCCCAGGGGCCAGGACCAGCGCCATTCGAGCGTCCTGGCCGCCCTCGGCTCCCTGGCGCTCGAGCTGGCCCGGCTCGGCGTCGCTTTGCCGGGCTACTACGAGACCCCCGACGAGTTCGTCGCCAAGGTCAAGGACAAGGCCCCCGGCGGCGACATCGACGCCCTCATCGACCGCACCGTCGCCGCCGCCCCGGCCGTCGCCACCGCGCGGGCCCAGGTCGACCAGGCCGAGCAGGACCTCGCCCAGGCCCGCCTCAACCTCAGCTATTGCCGCGTCGTCGCCGACGTCGACGGCGTCGTCTCCAACCGCAACGTCAACCCCGGCGACATCGTCGCGCAGGGATAAAAATTAATGGCAATACGATCATTAGAAGATATATGGATCGACGCAAATTTCAAGGAGACCCAGCTCGCGCCGATCCGGATCGGCCACCCGGTCGACGTCCGCGTCGACGCGTACCCCGGCGTGGTCTTCAAGGGGCGCGTCGCCGGCTTCAGCCCCGGCACCGGCTCGGCGACCTCGCTCTTCCCGGCGCAGAACGCCACGGGCAACTTCGTGAAGATCGTCCAGCGCCTGCCGGTCCGGATCGAGCTCGTCGGCAAGAACCCCGAGGACACGCCGCTTTTGGTCGGGCTGTCGGTCGAGCCCCGCGTCCTGATCCACCAGGCCCCGCAAGGGCCCGACGCCGGTCGACGCCTGCCGCTCGCGGCCCGCGCCGCCGAGGCCTGCGAGACCCGGGTCACTCCCCCAGGTGGACCCCCTCCTCCGCCACCGACTTCTTCATCAACAAGGCCAGGGGGATGAGCGCCAGCGACAGCACCGCGAACAGCCAGAAGGCGTCGAGGTACGCCATCGCCGCGCCCTGCTGCTGCCGGACCGATTCGATCGTCTCCAGGGCCATCCGCCGCGACGCCGACGGGTCGCCGGAGAGGCCGTAGAAGTATAGTGGACCCCAAAGACTGGACAGCCCGGGCGGCCGGTAGTTGTTATGGTCCTTCCCCGCTCCGCCGCCCGCGAACCCCGGCCCGATAGACCTCGCCCGGGGTCTGATAGTCGAGCGACTGGTGGGGACGCTCCTCGT
>DASZMJ010000411.1:0-57275 GCA_035551935.1 Isosphaeraceae bacterium | reverse complement strand
TGGGTCCTGGCGGACGGCACGCGGAGCGCGCCTGCTACCGTAGCAGGCGCGCTCCGCGTTCTGTCGGCGACCCGAGGCCGTTCTTATGGGGTGGCGGACGGCCCGCGGAGCGTGCCTGCGACGAGGGAGAGGGGGAAGACGGATCATCAACCCCGCTTCCCGAGCCGACCTTGCCCAGGAGAGGCGACCGGCGTACACTAGGCGTAACGGAAAGAACGGCCAGGGACGAGGGACGATGGCGGTCCGATTCGCGGTCTTGGCGAGCGGGTCGGGGGGGAACGCGGCCGTCGTCGAGGCGGGGGGCGCGGGGGTCCTGATCGACCTGGGACTGGGGCCGAGGGCCTTGGCGAAGCGGCTGGCAAGCGTCGGCGGGTCGTGGGAGACGCTGGGCGCGGCGGTCCTGACGCACACGCACGGCGACCACGTCCGCGACGCGACCCTCGCCGAGATGGCGAGGCGCGGGGTCGCGCTCTACTGCCACGAGGGGCACCGGCGGACCCTGGGTTGGTCGGCTGGGTTCGCCACGCTGGACCGGGGGGGCCTGGTCCGGCATTACGACGAGCGGCCGTTCCTGCTGCCGACCGGGGCACGTGTCGAGCCGGTCGAGCTGAGCCACGACGGCGGGCCGACCTTCGGCTTCCGCGTCGAGGCCGCCGCGAGCCGGCGGGGGAGGGCCAGCGCCATCGGCTACGTGGCCGACACCGGCTGCTGGTCCGAGCCGATGGCCGACGCGCTCGCCGACGTCGACCTCCTGGGCGTCGAGTTCAACCACGACGTGCCGATGCAGCTCCGCTCCGGCCGCTCGCCCCACCTCATCCGGCGCAACCTCGGCGACGGCGGCCACCTGTCGAACGAACAGGGGGCCGGACTCGTCGCTGCGGTGCTCGGGCGGTCGCGGCCGGGGACGGTCAAGCACGTCGTCCTGCTCCATCTGAGCCGGCAGTGCAACCGGCCCGCGTTGGCGCTGAAGGTGGCGCGGGGGGCGTTGCTCGAGGCGGGCTGGCGGAGTACCGTCCACGCGGCCGAGCAGCACGCGGCGACCCCGGACGTGTCGGTCGTGGCCGCCCGTCGGCGAGCGTCGGCGAGGTCGAAGTCGACCACGGCGGCGGCGGGGGGCTTCCCTTGGGAGGTCTGAGGAGCTACTTCGCGAGCGACATCCACCTGCGGCTCGACCGCCCCGACCGCGGCCATCGCTTCGCGGCCTGGGTCCGGACGATCGACCCGGCCGACCCGCTCACGATCGTCGGCGACCTCTGCGACTTCTGGTACGCTTCCCGCCAGCGCCGCGACGACCCGATGGCCTGCCCCGGCCTGCGGGCATTGGCCGAGTATTCCGGTCGCGGCGGGACCCTGACGATCCTGCCCGGCAACCACGACACCTGGCTCGGCCCGCACTTCGAGCGACACCTGGGGGCCCGGGTCGTGCCGAACCCGCTGGAGCTGGACGCCTTCGGCCTCCGCCTGCACCTGACCCACGGCCACCTCGTCGGCGGCCGGGGGCCCTTGAAGTCGTTGATGGAAGGCCGCGCGTTCCTCCACGCCTTCGGGGCCGTGCCGGGGCCGCTGGCGCGGGGCCTGGAGACGGTGCTGGACCGTTCGAACGACCGGAACCTCCCCGCCTCGACCCGCAAGCATATGAACGCATTCCGGCGCTACGCGAGCCGGCTCGACCCGGCGATCGACCTGGCCGTCTTCGGCCACGTCCACCGCCACCCGATCGACGACGATTCCGGTCGGCCGCGATGGATCGTGCTCGGGGACTGGCTTCACGGGTCGAGTTACCTGACAATCGACGCCGCCGGGGCACGCTTGACCGTCGAGCCGGGGGGCGCTGGGCATGGAGAGTGAGGAGAAGGGGTTCGTCCGGGGCGTCGGCGCCCTGGACGCGACGATGCTGGTCGCCGGCACGATGATCGGCTCGGGCATCTTCATCGTCCCCGCCGAGATCGCCCGCCAGGTCGGCGCGCCGGGCTGGCTGATGGTCGTCTGGCTCGTGACCGGCGCCCTGACCGTCGTCGGCGCGCTCAGCTACGGCGAGCTCGCCGCGATGCTCCCCCGGGCCGGCGGCCAGTACGTCTACCTCCGCGAGGCCCACGGGCCGATCGCCGGCTTCCTCTACGGCTGGACGTTCTTCCTCGTCATCCAGACCGGGACGATCGCCGCGGTCTCGATCGGCTTCGCCAAGTACCTGGGCGTGCTCTGGCCATTCATATCCGAATCAAACTATGTGATCCATCCCGTCCCCGTCGGGTCGGGCTACGCGGTCTCGCTGTCGACGGCGCAGCTCGTGGCGGTCGCGTTGATCGCGCTCCAGACCTGGATGAACACGCGGGGCTTGCGGCTGGGCAAGCTCGTGCAGAACGGGTTCACGGTCGCCAAGGTGGGGACCTTGCTGGCGTTGATCGTGCTGGGCCTGACGATCGGCTGGAACGCGACGGCCGCGGCCGACAACTTCGGCCAGGCGTGGGCGATCCGGCCGGGGGGCCTGAAGGAGGTCGGCCGGGGGCTCTCGGCGTTGACGCCGCTGGGCCTCGTCGTCGCGATCTGCGTGGCGCAGACGGGCTCGTTGTTCTCCTCGGACGCCTGGAACAGCGTCACCTTCATCGCGGCCGAGGTCAAGGAGCCGAGGCGGACGGTCCCGCTGGCCCTCGGGCTGGGGACGGGCCTGGTGATCGTCCTTTACTTGCTGGCGAACGTCGCGTACATGGCGGGCCTGTCGTTCGAGGAGATCCAAAAAGCCCCGAACGACCGGGTGGCGACGGCGTTGGCGACGGCGATCCTCGGCGGCCGGGGGGCGGTGGTCATGGCCGTGGCGATCATGGTCTCGACCTTCGGCTGCAACAACGGCCTGATCCTCTCGGGCGCCCGCGCCTTCTACGCGATGGCGCGCGACGGCCTCTTCTTCGAGCGGGCCGCGCGGCTGAGCCGGCGCCACGTCCCGGCCGTCGCGTTGATCATCCAGGGGCTCTGGTCGGCGGCGCTGGTCCTGCCCCGGACGGTCGTCCGATTCGACCCGACGACCGGCGTGACGACCTTCGGCAACCTGTACTCGAACCTGCTGGATTATGTGATCTCGGCGGCACTCCTCTTCTATATCTTGACGATCGCCGGCCTCTTCCGGCTGCGACGGCGACGGCCCGACGCCGAGCGGCCGTATCGCGCGATCGGCTATCCGGTCGTGCCGGCGCTCTACATCGTGGGGGCGGCGACGATCGTCCTCGTCCTGTTCGTCGCGCAGCCGGCGACGACCTGGCCGGGCCTGGTGATCGTGGCCACGGGCCTGCCCGTCTACGCCTTCTGGCGCCATGCCTCGTCGCGACGCAAGCCCGAGGACGGGCCGTCCGGGTGGCACGGCCTGCCAGGGCGTGGTCCCGACCCGGCCACGCCCTGGCAGGGCGTGCCGCCCACCGAGGCCGGGCCGGATTGAGGGGAGAGACGGGGGAGGTTTCAGGCGCACTCGCGCTGGTCGCACGACGCCTTGGGCTTCTCGTAGCCGAGGCCGCGGAGGACTTCGAGGACCTCGCTCCAGGTCGGGAACATGCGGCCGCTGGACTCGCGATAGCGGCGCATCGCCTCCATGAATTCGGCGAGCTCGGGCGACGCGGATTCGGTCGCGGGAGGCTTCGGGTCGATCATCGTCGTGATCCTCGCGTCGGGCCGAAGCACGGGGTCCAATGGGTCGAGGCAATGCCCCGAAGGGACCCTACGATACGGGCGGGCCCGGGGCGACGATCGGCCCCGCCGAAATCGCCGCAAGCCGGCGCGCGACGTGGTAGAGTAGGCCGGGGCCGCCGCCCGGGACGGCCGGGGTCGCATCGCAACCGGGGCGGTGGTCTCGGGATGAGGGAGCGGAAGGGCCGGATGATCTCTTGACTTACGCGGCGCGGATTGCTGGGATGATTCCGCCGGTGACGGGGACACCGGGGGGTCGGTCGGGTCGGTCGGAACGGAGGGGTCGCCGTGCTTCGCATCGGGATCGCCGGCTGCGGCCTGGCGGCGCGCACGCACCTGGCGCGGCTGCTCGCGATCGACGGGGTCCGCGTCGTCGGCTGCGCCGACCCCGACCCGGCCGCGGCGCGGGCCCTGGCGGACCTCGTGCCCGCGGGGCCCGACGGCCCGTCGCCGACGTTCGCCGACCACAAGGAGCTGCTCGGCGCGGTCACGCCCGACGCCCTGGCGATCTTCACGCCCCACCGCCGCCACTACCGGATCGCGATGGACGCGCTCCAGGCCGGTTGCCACGTGTTCATCGAGAGGCCGCTGTCGATCGACGTCCAGGAGGCCGCCGACGTCATCGGGCTGGCCCGGGGCCGCAAGCGTAAGGTCGGCGTGGGCCACCAGTACCGGCTCCGCCCCAGCCTCGTCGAGGCCCGCCGTCGGGTGCTCGACGGCGCCATCGGGCCGTTGCGGCTGGTGCAGGCCACCCTGGCCGCCCCGTGGCTGGCGGCGCACGGCGGGGCCGAGGACGCCTGGCGGTTCGACGCCAAGGCCACCGGCGGCGGCATCCTGTTCGATGCCGGCGACCACCTGGTCGACGCGCTGCTCTGGACGACCGGCCGGTCGGCGGTCGAGGTCGCCGCGATCCAGGTCCGGCACGACTCGGGGGCCGACGTCGTGACCGCCGCGGCGTTGCGGCTGGCCGACGGCACGCCGGCGACGCTGGGGATCTCGGGCGTCTCGCCGGGCACGATCTTCGCCTTGACCTATTTCGGCGAGCGCGGCCGGCTGCGGGCGACGGCCGACTCCTTGATCGAGGAGCCGGCCGCGGGGCCGGGCGTCGAGGTCGCGCTGCCGGCAAGGGCCGAGGACATCGACGGCAACTTCGTCGCCGCGGTGACCGGCGACGCCCCGCTCTGCTGCCCGGCCGACCAGGCGCTGGAGACCGTCCGGCTGCTCGAGGCGATCGGCCGGGCCGGCGCCTCGGGGCAGGTCGTCCGGCTGGCCTGAGGGAGTCGCTACTTGAGGCTTGACAATCCCTTTGCGTCGCGAGTATGCGTATGGCTTTGATCGCGCCGGGCCCCCGGCGGGCGAGCCGCGGAACGAGATCGGACGGGCGGGGGCGACCACCGACCCCCCTTTTGATCGAGAGAGGACCGACCTGATGTGGGACCGTCTGGAGCTGCCGGAGATCATCGAGCCGGGCCGCGCCGGGGCGCCGGCCCTCGACGACCGCGACCCGCCCCCCCTGCTCGCCCGCGATGACGAGGAGGAGCTCGACGACGACCTCGAGGAGGACGACGACGAGGATCTCGACGACGACCTCGACGACGACGAGGAGGACGACCTCGACGACGACCTCGACGAGGACGAGGACCTGACCGACATCGAGGACCTCGACCTCGACGACGACGACGACGACCTCGACGACGACCTCGACGACGACTTCGACGACGAGGAGGAGGAGGAGGAGGAGGAAGAGGAGCTCGAGGATGAGGACATCTGAGCCGAACGAATCCAGGCGTCGCGCGGGGTTCGCCCGCGCGACGGCCGCGGCCCGCGCCGGACCCGTTGCCGACCCGATCGATCCCCTTGGACCTGGGAGTCTCCGAACCATGGCCGCAGCCGAGGACAGCCCCGCCGACTCCCGGCCCGAGACCGAGACCACCGCGCGACGCCCCCGCGCCCAGGCGCAACTCGACTTCGAGATCGACTTCCTCGGCCGCGTCCTGGACCGCGACCCGTGCTATCCCGAGGCCCTTCGCGTCCACGCGATGAACCTCGCCGCCAAGGGCCTGCACCGCCGCGCCCTGGCCCTGGACCGCCGGCTCTCGCGGCTCCTGCCCGACCGGCCGACGGTCTGGTACAACCTCGCCTGCACCTACGCCGTGCTCGGCCGGCCCGACCCGGCCTTCGACGCCCTCGGCCACGCCATCGCCCTGGGCTACCGCCGCCTCCGGCGCCTCTGCTCCGACCCGGACCTCCGCTCGCTCCGGCCCGACCCCCGCTTCGCCCGCCTCGTCCGCGAGGCCGTCCGCGGCCGGTGCTGAGCGACCCCCGACCGATCACCGCCGCCGCCCTCCAACCGGATCGACACACCATGCATCATTGGGACGACGTCCGGGAGGCCGCGGCGCGCGTGCGAGCCGCCTGGCAAGGGGTGCCCCGCGTCGGCATCGTCCTGGGCACCGGCCTCGGCGCCCTGGCCGAGGAGATCGCCGCCGAGGCGACCTTACCCTACGAGGAGATCCCCCACTTCCCCCGCGCGACCGTCGAGAGCCACCGCGGCCGGCTCGTCTGCGGCCGGCTCGCCGGCCAGGTCGTCGCCGCGATGGACGGCCGGTTCCACCTCTACGAAGGCTATTCGCCCGCGCAGGTCACGTTCCCCGTCCGCGTCCTCAAGGAACTGGGCTGCTCGATCCTGATCGTCTCCAACGCCGCCGGCGGCCTGAACCCGCTCCACGACCGGGGGGACCTGATCGTCATCGAGGACCACATCAATGGGATGGGCGTCAACCCCCTGATCGGCCCGAACGACGACCGCCTCGGCCCCCGATTCCCCGACCTGATCGAGCCTTACGACCGCGCCTTGCAAGAAATGGCGCTGCGGGCCGCGCTCGAGGAGAACATCGTCGCCCATCGCGGTGTCTACATGGCGGTGACCGGCCCGAACCTCGAGACCCGCGCCGAGTACCGCTTCCTCCGCGGCATCGGCGCCGACGTCGTCGGCATGTCGACCGTCCCCGAGGTCCTCGTCGCCGTCCACGCGGGCCTGCGCGTCCTCGGCTTCTCGATCATCACCGACCGCTGCCTCCCCGACGCGCTCGAGCCCGTCAAGATCGAGGACATCCTCGCCGTCGCCCGCGAGGCCGAGGGGAAGCTCAGGACGATCGTCAAGAAAGTGCTGGAAGGGCTCGGGTCGCTCTGATTCGAGGGCGTAGCGTACAATGAGCACGAAGGAGATCCCGCAGAGTCGCCTGGAGGGGGACCTCCGGACGAACCTGTTGGAATGCCTCGACACGGGGGAGATCCTCGTAGTCGAGATGCCCGATCATCGGCTCGTGGCCATAGTTCCACTCGACTCCGCCGCCGAAGACGACTCGTTCATCAGCGACCTGATCGAGTCGAATCCGGCCTTTCGGGCCCTCCTCGCCCGATCGAAGGCGAGCCCGCGCATCCCCTTTTCCGCCGCGGATGAGGATTGATGTGCCGGTCGGATTCTAGATCAAATCCAAATTATTTGCTGATCACCATCCTATGTCCACCGACGCCAAGCGCTACAAAGACACGCTGAACCTGCCCACCACCCGGTTCGACATGAAGGCGAACCTGACGGTGCGCGAGCCGAAGATCCAGGCGCGGTGGCAGGAGCAGGATTTATACAAGAAAGTGCGCGAGTCCCGCGCCGAGAGGGAGCGGAGGGTCCTGCACGACGGCCCGCCGTATGCCAACGGCGAGATCCACATGGGGACCATGCTCAACAAGGTCCTCAAGGATCTGGTCGTGCGATCGTTGACCATGCGCGGCTTCGACAGCCCGTATGTCCCCGGCTGGGACTGCCACGGGTTGCCGATCGAGCACGGCGTGGTCAAGGACCTGGGCCCGAAGGCCGCGACGATGGACGCGGCGGAGGTCCGGGCGCTGTGTCACAAGGCGGCGATGAAGTGGGTCAACGTCCAGCGCGACCAGTTCCGCCGCCTCGGCGTGCTCGGCGACTGGGAGAACCCGTACCTCACGCTCGACCCCCGTTATGAAGCCGGCATCATGGACGTGCTGGCCGACCTCGTGGAAAAGGGCTACGTCTTCCGCCAGCTCAAGCCGATCCACTGGTGCTTCAACGACCGCACCGCATTGGCCGAGGCCGAGCTCGAATACCGCGACGAGACGACGCCGAGCATCTACGTCAACTTCCCGCTCACGTCGGGCGTCCCCGCCGCGTTCGCCGACGGCCCCTGGCACGCGATGATCTGGACGACGACCCCGTGGACCCTCCCGGCCAACGTCGCCATCGCCGCGCACCCGGACCTCGAATACGCCGGGGTCCGGTACGTCGACCCATCGACGAATCAGACCGTGCAAACCATCCTTGCCGTTGATTTGGTCGCGAAGGTGATGGGGCTGCGCGGCGTGACGGACTTCGCCGAGGTCGGCCGCTGCCGGGGCAAGGACCTGGAAGGGGCGCGGTATCGCCACGTCTTCCTCGATCGCGAGGGGGTGGTCGTGCTCGCCGGCTACGTGAGCGTCGAGGACGGCACCGGCCTCGTCCACACCGCGCCGGGGCACGGGGCCGAGGACTTCCGCACGGGGCAGCAATACGGCCTGCCGACGCTCAGCCCGGTGGATGTCTCGGGCCGGTTCACCAGCGAGGCGCCGTCGTGGCTCGTCGGCAAGTCGGTCTTCGCGGCGAACCCGGAGATCGTGGCGACGTTGAAGGAATCGGGCGCGCTCTTCCACGAGGTGCCGCTCGTCCACAGCTACCCGCACTGCTGGCGCTGCAAGAAGCCGGTGATCTTCCGCGCGACCGAGCAATGGTTCATCGCCGTGGATCACGACGACTTGCGACAGCGGACGCTCGCGGCGATCAAAGACGACGTGCGCTGGATGCCCGCGTGGGGGGAGTCGCGGATCGAGGCGATGGTCTCCTTGCGGCCCGACTGGTGCATCAGCCGCCAGCGCTCGTGGGGCGTGCCGATCCCCGCGCTCGGCTGCGACGCCTGCGGCACCCAGCTCCTGACCCCGCCGAGCGTCCGCCACGCCCGCGACCTCTTCCGCGAGCAGGGCGCCGACGCCTGGTTCACGCGGCCGGTGGCCGAGCTCGTCCCCCCCGGCGCCTCGTGCGAGAAGTGCGGCGGGACCGCCTTCCACAAGGAGGGGGACATCCTCGACGTCTGGTTCGAGTCCGGCTCCAGCCACCGCGCCGTGCTCGACGAGCGTCGCGACGAACTCGGCGGCTCGCCGGCCTATATGTACCTCGAAGGCTCCGACCAGCACCGCGGCTGGTTCCAGTCGTCGATCCTGACGTCGATGGGCGCCCGCGGCCGGCCGCCGTTCGAGTCGGTCTTGACGCACGGCTTCGTCGTCGATGCGCACGGCAAGAAGATGTCGAAGTCGGAAGGCAACGTGATCTCGGCCGTCAAGGCGACCGAGCAGCACGGCGCCGACGTCTTGCGGCTCTACATCGCCAGCATGGACTACGCCGAGGACATCCGGATCAGCGAGCGCGGCATCAAGGAGGCGTCGGAGGCGTACCGGAAGGTCCGCAACACGTTCCGCTACCTCCTCGGCAACCTGAACGACTACGACGGCTTCGACCCGGAATCGGTCCCTCCCGAGACCCTCCACGAGCTCGACCGCTGGGCGCTCGGCCAGCTCAATACGGTCATCCGCGACGTGGTCGACGCCTACGAGCGGTTCGAGTTCTACCGCGTCTATCAGCGCGTCTACCAGTTCTGCGCCGTCGAGCTGTCGAGCTTCTACCTCGACGTCCTCAAGGATCGCCTCTACGCCGAGGCCCCCGACGGCCCCGATCGTCGCGCCGCGCAGTTCGTCCTCGCCCGGCTCCACGACGCCTTGACGCGCCTCCTCGCCCCGATCATCCCCCACACGGCGGAGGAGCTCTGGGACTTCCTCCCCGCGTCGCCGGACAGGCCGACCAGCGTCCATCTCGCCGAGTTCCCCGCGGCCGATCCGGCCTTCGACGACGAGGCGCGCGAGGCCCGTTGGGGCGAACTCCTCGAGGTCCGCGACCGCGTCCTCGCGGCGCTCGAGGCGCTGCGCAGGGACAAGGTCATCGGCAGCAGCCAGGAGGCGTCCGTCGCGATCCGCTCGCGCGATGCGGACCTCGTCCGGCGACTGGCCGCGCAGCGGCACATGCTCGAGATGATCTGCAACGTCTCCGAGGTCGCGATCGATCGCGACGCGACCGTGGCCGAGCCCGCGGACCGCTTCGTGGTCTCGTGCGCGAAGTCGACTCACCCGAAGTGCGAACGCTGCTGGAACCACCGCCCCAGCGTCGGCCGGGATGCCGAGCACCCGACCCTCTGCGACCGCTGCGCGCGGGTCGTGCGGGAACTCGGCGTTTCGTGAGGCTCTCTTCTCGCCTCGCCCCTCCGGGGAGAGGGGAGACCGATGGAGGGGCGGCGCGCACTGAGCAGGCTCATCAATCGACGGATAACGATTGACCGGCGGCGGGGGGACGCCGTACAATCACCCCATCCGATTCGACCGCCCCCCCTCTGACGAGCCGATCCGGTCCGGTCGGATCGGCCCGACCGGACAAGACGATCGGTGACAACGTCGTCCCTGACCGACCCCACCGCGTCGAGCGCGGCTCCCCGCCCGTTTTGAGAACGCCCCTCCCATGAATTCGAAGCCAAGATTCCGGCTCCCCGGCCTGCCCGGTCCGTTCCCCAAGAAAACGCTGGTCGCGGCCGGCGTCGCGGTCGTGGCGATCGTGGCCGCGGTCGCGACGATGGCCTGGCGGCGCTGGCCCGAGTCGCCGAGGCCGCTGGCGTACGGCCAGTTCGAGAAGAAGCTCGTCGAGGGCGGGGTCGCCCGCGTGAAGATCGCGCCGGGCGAGCTGAGCGGCGAGCTCGTCGAGAAAGTGGCCGGCAAGGCCGTGCGCTTCCGGACCCCCTGGCCCAACGCCGAGCGCGACGAGCGGCTGGCGGGCCTGCTCGCCAAACACGTCCCCGGCGGCAACTACGAGGCCGACGCCGGGCCGTCGGCGGGCTGGTCGTCGGCGGCGACGCTCGGGATCCTGATCGCGCTGGTGGCGACGTTCGTCGTGCTGTCGCGGATGGGGGGCGTCGGCTCGGTGGTCGCCTTCGGCAAGAGCCGGCACAAGCTCTACGAGCGGCAGGACGACCCCGTCACCTTCGACGACGTCGCCGGCATCGACGAGGCCGTCGGCGAGCTCCGCGAGGTCGTCGAGTTCCTCCGCCGTCCCGAGAAGTACCAGGCCCTCGGCGGCCGGATCCCCAAGGGCATCCTCCTGGTCGGCCCGCCGGGCACGGGCAAGACCTTGCTGGCCAAGGCGGTCGCCGGCGAGGCGGGCGTGCCGTTCTTCTCGCTGTCGGGCTCCGACTTCGTCGAGATGTTCGCCGGCGTCGGCGCCGCGCGGGTGCGGAACCTCTTCGCGCAGGCCGAGTCGAAGGCCCCGAGCCTGATCTTCATCGACGAGCTCGACGCCATCGGCAAGGCCCGCAGCGCCGGCGGCGTCGGCCACCACGACGAGCGCGACCAGACGTTGAATCAACTCCTCGTGGCGATGGACGGCTTCGCCTCGAACCGCGGCATCATCGTCATGGCCGCGACGAACCGGCCCGAGACGCTCGACGCCGCGCTCGTCCGCCCCGGCCGGTTCGACCGCAACATCGTCGTCGACCGGCCCGACCTCGTCGGCCGCGAGCAGATCCTCAAGGTCCACGCCCGGAACGTGCCGATCGGCGAGGGGCTCGACCTCCGCCAGATCGCCGCGATGACCCCCGGCTTCGTCGGCGCCGACCTGGCCAACCTCGTCAACGAGGCCGCGTTGCTCGCCGCCCGCAAGAACAAGTCGCAGGTCGACCGGCACGACTTCGAGGAGGGGGTCGAGCGCGTCGTCGCCGGGCCCGAGAAGCGCCAGCGCGTGATCCGCCGCGACGAGCAACTGCGGATCGCCCACCACGAGGCCGGCCACGCGCTGGTCGCCCGCAGCCTGCCCGGCACCGACCCGGTCCACAAGGTCTCGATCGTCGGCCGCGGGGCCGGCATGGGCGGCTTCACGATGTACCGCCCCGAGGACGACCGCTTCCTCCACACCCAGAGCTGGCTAATCGATCATATCCGCACGCTTTTAGGTGGCACGGTCGCCGAGGAATTGACCTACGGCGAGGTCTCCGACGGCGCCACCAGCGACCTCCAGCGCGCCACCCAGGTCGCCCGCAAGATGGTCGCCGAGTTCGGCATGAGCCCCCGGCTGGGGCGCGTCAGCTACCAGACGCAGGGCCGCAGCCCCTTCCTCCCCGGCGGCGGCGCCAACGATTCGTCGTGGAGCGAGCGCACCGCCCGCGAGATCGACCTCGAAGTCCGCCGCATCCTCGACGACGCCCTCCGCTCGACCCGCGAGCTGCTCGAGCGTCGTCGCCCCGCGCTGGAGGCCGTCGCCGACGCCTTGATGGAGCGCGAGACGATCGACGCGGCGCAGCTCCAGGAGATCCTCGACCGCTTCCCGGACGCCCCGTGAGCCCCCCTCGACGCGATGCCTTGATCCTTGGCGCCCTGGCGACCCTCGCCGTCGTCTCGACGCTCAGCGACCCCGGCATCACCGTCGACGAGCCGCTCGACGTCGTCCCCGGCCGCAACTACGTGCGGTATCTCCTGGCCAGCCCCGCCCGTTTCCTCGATCGGGATGTCGTCGAGAAGACCTATTTCGACAACGCCGAGCATCCGCCGCTGGGGCGTTGGCTGCTCGGCGTGGCCTCGACGGTCGGCGAGCCCTTCGAGATCTGGCGGCTCGGGCCGGACCCGCTCGGAGACTACGTGATCGCGGGCCGGGCCGCCCCGGCGTGCTGCTTCGGGGCCCTGGTCGCCCTGGTCGCGACGGCCGCGGCGCGGCACTCCGGGAGGGTCGCGGGGGTCGCGGCCGGGATCGCCCTGGGATTCATGCCCAGGGCGTTCGCGCATGCCCACCTCGGCGCCCTGGATACCTTCGTCGCGCTCTTCTGGACGCTCGCCCTGATCGCGGCCGGCCGGGCGGTCGCGAGCCGTCGGCCGATCGCCGCGATGGCCCTGGCGGGTCTTCTCTGGGCCCTGGCCCTGTTGACCAAGATCCACGGCTGGCTCCTGCCGCCGGTCGTGCTGGCCTGGGCCTTTTATCGACTCCCGTTCCGGCGCGCGGTGCCCGCCGTCGCGGCCTGGGCGGCGACGGGCCTGGCCGGTTTCTTCGCGGGCTGGCCCTGGCTCTGGTACGACACGATCCCCCGCCTCCGCGCCTACTTCGGCACCGCCGGCGCGGGCCGGGCGACGATCCAGGTCCTGTATCTCGGGACGGTCTATCCGGATCGCGCCGTCCCCTGGCATTACCCGTGGTTCTACTTCGGCGCGACCGTCCCGGTCGGGCTGCTGGCCCTCGGCCTGATCGGCACGGCCCTCGGGCTCCAGGGCTATCGGCGCGACCCGTTCCCGATCCTCGTACTGGGCGCGATCGTCCTGCTCCTGGCCGTCTTCAGCACGAACGTCCCGGTCTACGACGGCGAGCGCCTCTTCCTGCCGGCCTTCCCGCTCTGGGCGATCCTGGTGGGCAACGGGTTCGCCGCGGCCTGGAAATGGGCCGGGCCGCGGCGATCGTGGAAGGCGGTCGCGTGCGCCTTCCTGCTCGCGCAGGGGTACGGGATCGTGGCCCTCCACCCCTTCGGCCTGAGCTACTACAACGCCCTCGTCGGCGGCCTGCCGGGGGCGGAGCGGCGGGGGCTGGAGCTGACCTTCTGGGGCGACGCGGTCGACCGACGGCTCCTCGACGAGCTCGCCCGGAGAGCCCAACCGGGCGAGTCGGCGGCGATGACGCCGACCCTCGCCCGGTGGCAAGGGGCGCGGAGTACGCCGCGCGCGCTCTTTGAGCGCCAGCGGCCCTTGATCCTCGGCGACCAGGAGGCCGAGCCCTCGGCCGACTGGGTCGTGGTCTGGCGACGCACGGCCTACTGGAACGACGAGGCCCGGCGGCTCGTCGCCGAGGGGAAGCCGGTCGCGGTCCGGGCTCGACAGGGGGTCTGGTTGTCGGCCCTGTACCGCCGCGACCGGGCCGGGCCCTCGGAAAATGGCGCGGGACGAATTGAACGGCCGACGGGCCGTCCTTACAATCCCTTCCGAAGAAAATGAAGGCGGCGCGGGGCCGACGTGGATGGCCGAATTGACGCATTTCGACGAATCGGGCGCGAGCCGGATGGTCGACGTCTCGGGCAAGGCCGAGACCGACCGCTCGGCGCGGGCGAGCGCCCTGGTCCGCATGGAGCCGGCGACTCTGGCGCTCATCCGCGACCGGGGAATGGCCAAGGGGGACGTGCGCGAGGTCGCGCGGCTGGCGGGTATCATGGCGGCGAAGCGGACCGGCGACCTGATCCCGCTCTGCCACCCGTTGGGGATCGACGCGGTCGATATCACCATCGAGCCGGCCGACGACCGGACGTTGCGGATCGAGGCGACGGTGAAGGTGCGCGGGCGGACCGGGGTCGAGATGGAGGCCCTGACGGCCGTCAGCGTGGCGGCGCTGACGGTCTACGACATGTGCAAGGCGGTCGACCGCTCGATGGTCATCGACGCCGTCCGGCTCGAGGAGAAGACGGGCGGCCGGAGCGGGGCCTACCGGCGGGCCGACCGTTGAGTTGAAGTGATGGGCCGGCCGCTGCTTGCGGTTCGGGTCGAGGGGGCGAGGCCCCCCGGGAGTCTTCTGGCCATGAGCGTCCGAGCCCTGACCTTGCCCAAGCCCGAGGAGGGCGCCCGCCGCCTCGCGGCCTTGTACGCGCCGATCGCCGCCGAGCTGGCCGAGGCCGAGCGGGTCTTCGAGGCCGAGCTGGAGAGCCGCTTCCCCGCCGTCGGCCGCCTGGTCTCCCACTGCGCCCGGTTCCGCGGCAAGCGGCTGCGGCCGGCGCTGGTCCTGTTGACGGCCCGCGCCTGCGGCGCGGTCACGCCGGCGCACCCGGTGCTCGCGGCGGTCGTCGAGATGATCCACACCGCCACGCTCGTGCACGACGACATCCTCGACGAGGCCCTCATCCGCCGCCACGCCGCCACCGTCAACGCCGAGTGGGGCAACGAGTCCGCCGTCCTGATGGGCGACTACCTGTTCACCCACGCCTTCCACCTCGCCGCGTCGCTGGAGACGACCCTGGCCTGCCGCTGGATCGGCCGCGCGACGAACCTCGTCTGCGAGGGGGAATTGCAGCAGGTCCACAACCGCGGCAACCTCGAGCTCGACGAGGCCGCCTACTTCGAGATCATCCGCGGCAAGACCGCCGAGCTGACCGCCGTCTCCTGCCGCCTCGGCGCCCACTACGCCGGCGCCCCGGCCGCGACCGTCGAGGCGATGGAGCGCTTCGGCCGCGAGCTCGGCGTCGCCTTCCAGATCGCCGACGACGTCCTCGACCTGCTCGGCGAGGAGCGCGCCACCGGCAAGACCCTCGGCACCGACCTCGAGCAAGGCAAGCTGACGTTGCCCCTGATCCGCCTGCTCGCCACGGCCGCTCCCGCCGTCGCCGCCCGCGTCCGCGACCTCCTCGGCTCCGACCACGCCGAGGCCCGCCGCGCCCTCCGGCCCCTGCTCCAGACCGGCGACGCCCTCGACTACGCCTGGGACCGCGCCCGCGACTCCGTCGCCACCGCCCTCGCCGCGCTCGACACGCTGCCGGATTCCCCCGCGAAGGCCACGTTGCGATCCCTGGCGCAGTACGTCGTCCGTCGCGCCTCCTGAGCGGCCCTGTCATGCCTGTCGGGTGCCACGGGTTCGGCTTCGAACCCGTGGCACCCGGCACGCGGAAGTCCTCGCCAACGCATTGCAAACCGGCGTGGCGTCCGGTAAGAGTCGTCGCAAGAGGGAGGATGCGACGATGCCGGTCGTGCTGGTCGGGACGCTCGACACAAAGGGCCGGGAGCTGGGCTTCGTCCGGGACATCCTGCGCGCGCTGGACGTCGAGACGATCGTGATCGACGCCGGCTCGGTCGGGCCGACGACGATCGAGCCGGACGTCGGCCGGGAGGAGGTCTTCCGGCGGGCGGGGACGACGATCGAGAACGTCCAGGCGCGGGGCGATCGGGGCATGGCGGTCGCGGCGGCGGCGCGGGGGGTCGCGGAGGTCGTCGCGGGATTGGCGCGCGAGGCGAGGGTCGACGGCTTGCTCGCGATCGGCGGCTCGGCGGGGACGACCATCGGCACGTTGGCGATGCGCGCCTTGCCGTTCGGGGTGCCCAAGGTGATGGTCAGCACCCTGGCCAGCGGCCAGACGCGGCCGTATGTGGGCGGCTCGGACATCGTCATGATCCACTCCGTCGCCGACATCGCCGGCCTGAACCGCCTGACGCGCACCGTCCTGTCCAACGCCGCGCACGCCTTGTATGGCATGGTCCGCGGCCGGCCGGCCTCGAGGGCCTCGACGCCGGACGAGCGGCCGGTGGTCGCGGCGACGATGTTCGGCGTGACGACCCCGTGCGTCGACCGGGCGCGGCGGACGATCGAGGAGCTGGGCGGCGAATGCGTCGTCTTCCACGCCACGGGCGTCGGCGGCCAGGCGATGGAGTCACTCGTGCGCGACGGCCTGGTCGAGGGATTGCTCGACCTGACGACGACCGAGCTGGCCGACGAGCACGTCGGCGGCATCCTCACGGCCGGCCCGGAACGGCTCGAGGCGGCGGGACGCCGGGGGATCGCGCAGGTCGTCAGCGTCGGGGCGCTCGACATGGTGAACTTCGGGCCGAGGCCGACCGTCCCCGAGCGGTTCGCCGCTCGCCTCTTCCACCAGCACAACCCGACCGTGACCCTGATGCGCACCACCCCCGAGGAGAACGCCGCGATCGGCCGGCGGATGGCCGCGGTCCTCGCCCGGGCGCGCGGGCCGGTCGTCGTCCTGATCCCCGAGGGGGGCGTCTCGGCGCTCGACGCCCCCGGCCAGCCGTTCCACGACCCCGAGGCCGACGCCGCCCTCTTCGACGCCCTGGCCGGAGGGCTCGCCGGGGCGCCGCAGGTCCGGGTCGTCCGCCGCGCCGAGCACATCAACGACCCGGCCTTCGCCGAGCTGGCCGCCCGCACCCTCTATCAATTGATTCGGGCCAATCCCGACCCGTCGCGCGGCTACGCCCGGCGCTGGGCGGGGGAGTCGCAGCTCGACCGGATCGTCGACGAGATCGTCGGCGCCCCCGGCGACGACCGCGCCGCCGAGGACGCGGCCCGCGCCCTCTGGGCCGCCGCCGGATCGGCGGCGATCCGCTTCCTCGACGAGCCCGAGCCGAGCCATCCCTGAGACCGGAGATCACCCGCGATGCCCGCCGAGACCCGAGACGCGATCCTCCACCGCTTCCGCCGCAAGGTCGACGAGGGGCGGCCGATCGTCGGCGGCGGCGCCGGCACGGGCCTGAGCGCCAAGTGCGCGGAGGCGGGGGGGATCGACCTGATCATCATCTACAACTCGGGCCGCTACCGGATGGCCGGGCGCGGCAGCCTCGCCGGCCTGATGCCCTACGGCGACGCCAACGCGATCGTCGTCGAGATGGCCCGCGAGGTCCTGCCCGTCGTCGAGCGGACGCCGGTCCTCGCCGGCGTCTGCGCGACCGACCCGTTCCGGGTCATGTCCCGCTTCCTCGCCGAGATCCGCGACCTCGGCTTCGCCGGGGTCCAGAACTTCCCGACCGTCGGCCTGGTCGACGGCAACTTCCGCCAGGGACTGGAGGAGACCGGGATGGGTTACGTCAAGGAGGTGAACATGATTGCTCAGGCCCGGGAAATGAATCTCCTGACGTGCCCCTACGTCCACAACCCGGCCGAGGCCCGCGCGATGGCCGAGGCCGGGGCCGACGTCCTGGTGCCGCACGTCGGGCTGACGACCAAGGGGATGATCGGGGCGCGGACGGCCCTCGGCCTCGACGAGGCGGCGCGTCGGGTCCAGGCGATGGCCGACGCCGCCTGGGAGGTGCGGCCGGACCTGCTCGTGCTCTGCCACGGCGGGCCGATCGCCGAGCCGGCGGACGTGGAGCACGTCTTCAAGGCGACGCGCGGGATCGCCGGGTTCTTCGGGGCCAGCAGCATCGAGCGGCTACCGACCGAGCCGGCCATCGTCGGCCAGGTGCAGTCGTTCGCGGCCTTGCGACTCAACCGGGACCGGGCCGGGGGGGCGGGCTGACGTCGGCGAGGGCGTCGAGGTCGGGGTCGCGTTCGGCGTCGATTTCGTCGGGCTCAGAGACGCCCTCGAACTCCTCCCACCACTCGATGTCCTGGCGGTCGAGCTCGCCCTCGTTGCCCCCGGCCTCGGCGGCCTCGGGCTCGACGACCAGGATGGTGACGACGGCGCGGCCGGCGGGGACGTTGGCCGGGAGCTGGAGCGATAACGAGCGGTCGGCGGGGATGAATACCTCGGTCTGATAGCGTCGCATGGGCGGTCCTCCCCGCGGGTTGGCTCTGTGGACGTCGGCAAATACGGGCCCGGCGGCCGTCGGGTCGGGCGCCGGCGGCGGCTCAGCCCACGGCCACGGCCTCGGGGCCGGCGTCCTTGCGTCGGCCGCGGACGAGGGTCTTCGTCAAACCCTCCTGGACGACCTCGTCGTGCTGGTTGAGGATCGTCCGACGCCAGGTGACCTCGCCGCGGCGGCCGCGGGCCTTGGGCTCGACGGCCACGACGCGGGTCCGGACCCGGATGGTGTCGCCGAAGGCGATCGGGGCGACGAACGTCCACTCGAGGATGCCGAGGAACGCCAGGGTGTCGACGCGCGGGGCGTGCGAGGTCAGGCCGCTGGCGATGGCCAGGCCGAGCAGGCCGTGTGCCACGGGCTGGCGGAACGGGCCGAGCCGGGCGGCTTCGTGGTCGATGTGCAGGGGGTTGAAGTCGCCGGAGAGGCCGGCGAAGGCGACCACGTCGGCCTCGGTGACGGTGCGCCGGGGGCTCTCCCACTCGTCCCCGGGGGCGAGCTCGTCGAATCCCAAGGGCCCCGGGTCGTGCCGCGTCACCGCCGTCGTCTCCCCCGGCCCCCGGATCGAGTGGCCGACTTCGGGTATGGATTGTGCAAGGAGGGTGGTGGGAGCGTCAAGCCGTGTCTCGCCCAAACCTTCCGGCGCTTGCCCGGAGGGCCCGAACCCGGAACAATACAGAGGTGAGGCCACGCGGGCGCAGGACTCGACGAACTAGAGGGCGCCACGAAGGGCTCGATCGCGCCGTCCACGCCGGACGCCGCAGGGGGGAAGTGGTCCATGAATCGACAGTACAAGATCCTGATCGCCGACGATGAGAAGCCGGTCGCCGCCGGGCTCCAGGGGCAACTCGAGAAGCTCGGCTACGACGTCGTCGCCGTCGTCGACGACGGCCACCGCGCCATCGAGGTCTGCCGGCGGACGCTGCCGGACCTCGTGCTGATGGACATCGAGATGCCCGGCCTCGACGGCCTCTCGGCCGCCCGGCAGATCGCCAGCGACCCCGGCACCCCGGTCATCATCCTGACGGCGCACGGCCACCCCAACCTCGTCGACCAGGCGATCCAGGACGGGGTGATCTCCTACCTGCTCAAGCCCGTCACCGCCCCGAGCCTCGACGCGGCGATCAAGGTCGCCGTCGCCCGCTCCGGCGAGATGCGGGAACTGCGCGAGAACGTCAACACCCTGGAGATGACCCTCCGCGAGCGCAAGCTCATCGAGCGGGCCAAGGGCATCCTCATGACCCGCCGCGGCCTCTCCGAGCCCGAGGCCTTCCGACTACTCCAGCGCCAGAGCCAGGACCGTCGGATGCCGATGGCCAAGCTCGCCGAGTCGATCGTCCAGGCCGACGAGCTGCTCGAGTCGCCCCCGCCCCCCCTCCACGGCTGAGGCGGGGGTCCGAACCACACGAGGCCGTGGAGTATTGACCTTGACCCTCCGGGCCCCTCGCCGCAGAATGCCCGCCCGAGGGGCCCCCCGGAGTTGAGCGAGCCGGCTTCGGCACACGGTCCGCGCCGCTTCGCCCCGAACCGACACCCGCCGGAGTCGAGGCCCCCGCGGAAGTCGCCGCGCGCCGTCGCAAGGGAAGGCGACGGGCCGGTCGACCGTCGCCGTCGTCGGCCCCGCCGAGAGTCGAGAGAGAAACGGCCTGGAAGCTCATGGAGGAATCGCCCCGTGTCGCGTCGTCATCCCACCCCCCTGGCCCTCGTCGCGGCACTCTGGCTCGCCGCGGCCGGGTCCCCGCCGACCGCCCGCGCGGCGGTCACCACGACCACATCCCCGGTCTATCAACTGACCAACACCACCGACCAGTCGATCCAGCAGGTCGTCGCCAACGTCGTGCCCCCCGGCACGATCGTCCCGGCCGACGCCCAGACGCCCCCCCTGACCGTCCAGAACGGCTCCAGCGGCTTCGACCCGACCCAGCTCAAGGTGCTCCTCGGCGCCGCCACGTCGCAGTCGGGTAGCCCCTTGCAGGCCCTGGCGCTGGATTTCGGCTCGAAGGGGCTGGGGCCGCACGGGGTGCTCGACTTCACCCTGAGCCTCGACCCGAAGTTCCAGGGGAACCTCCAGCTCCAGCCCGTCACGCCGGCCTCGGGCGTGACCATCGCCCAGTTGCCCCCGTCCGGGTCGCAGAGCAGCGACGACACCGGCAAGACCTCGGGCACGGGCCCCGGCTCGTCGCCGACCACGAACACCCCCGAGCCGGCCACCCTGGTCCTCTGGTCGGCCCTCGCCGGGTTCGGCCTCGTCCGCGCGCGGCGGCGGCTCCGGCCGCCCGCGATCGCCTGAATTGGCGTGAGCGTTCCGGGTTTGCAATCGCCGGCCACGGAGGCGATGATCCGAGGTGGCCGGCGATCCGCATTGGCCGGACCTGCCGGGCCCAACCCGTCCCTTCGAGGTGCCCCGACGAGGCGCGAGGTGGCCGTTGGAGATCCTCATCAGCGCCGACGCCATCCGCGATCGCGTCGGCGAGCTCGGCCGTCGGATCGAGGTCGACTACCAGGGCCGCCCCTTGACGATCGTGGCGATCCTGACCGGCAGCCTCATCCTGCTGGCCGACCTGATCCGGCAGATCCATCTCCCGCTCCGGGTGGCCTTGCTCCAGGCCGGCAGCTACCGCGGGGCCGCGACGACCGCCGGCCCGTTGACGATGAACGAGGCGTTCGTCCCGGACGTGACCGGCCGCGACGTGCTCCTGCTCGACGACATCCTCGACACCGGCCAGACGCTCGCGACGCTCATCGGCCACGTCCGCGACCGGGGTGCCGCCAGCGTCCGCACGGCGGTCCTGCTCCGAAAAACCGGCCGGCAGCAGGTCGAGCTCGAGCCCGACTACTGCGGCTTCACCATCCCCGACGCCTTCGTCGTCGGCTACGGTCTCGACCACGACGACGACTTCCGGCACCTGCCCTACATCGCGATCCTCGACCCGGCGACCCTCGCCGCGACCCGGCCCGCACCTTGAAGATCGCCCTGATCACCCGCCGCTTTCCCCCCTGGATCGGCGGCGCCGAGAAGGTCCTCAGCTACCTCGCGACCGCCCTCGCCGCCGAGGGGGCCGAGGTGACGGTCCTCACCGCCCGCGCCGGCGAATCGCCCGCGGTCGAGGCGACGCCGGGAGGGCCGACGATCGTCCGCCTTGCCACCTCCCGCGCCCGGTTCGTCGGCACCTGGCTCTACATGCGGAACCTCCGCCGCTGGCTCGAATCGCACGAGATCGACGTCGCGTATGTCTCGATGTTGAAGCACGATGCCTACGTCGCCGTCGGTGTCGGCGAGCGTCGCGGGTTCCCCGTGATCCTCCGGCCGGAGGGGGCCGGGGCGACGGGGGACCTCGCGTGGCAAGCCTGGGGACGCTTCGGCCGCCGGATCGGCCGGCGCTGCCGTCGGGCCGACGCGGTCGTCTCGATCGCGCCCGCCATCCGCGCCGAGCTGCTCGCCGCGGGCTACGACCCGGATCGGATCGTCGACCTCCCCAACGGCGTGCCGATCCCCGCAGATCCCTGGCATCCCCGGACCGGCTGGCACGATCGACCGCGTGCCGCGTTCGTCGGCCGGCTCGCCCCGGAGAAGGGGCTCGACGTGCTCCTCGACGCCTGGCCGCTCGTCGTCGCCGAGCACCCGAAGGCTATCCTGACCCTGATCGGCGACGGGCCCGAGCGCCCCCGGCTCGCCGACCGGGTCGCGGCCCTCGGCCTCGGCGACTCCGTCGCCATGCCCGGCCCGTCGCCCGACCCGACCGCGGCCCTCCGCGCGTCCGACATGTTCGTCCTCCCCTCGCGCGAGGAGGGGATGAGCATCGCGCTGCTCGAGGCGATGGCCCTGGGCATCCCCGCCGTCGCCACCGCGATCCCCGGCAACCTCGGCCTCGTGACCGATCGCCTCCACGCCCGGCTCGCCCCCCCCGACGACCCCCCTGCCCTCGCCCGCGCCGTCCTCGACCAGTGGGCCGACCTCGGCCGGGCCGCCTCCCTCGCCGACTCCGCCCGCCGCCGCGCCGTCGCGCACTTCTCGATCGCCGCCGTCGCTCGTCGTCATCTCGAATTGTTTGAACATAGGATTTCTTACAAACTATCGTCCCGCCGTGGTTGAATCTCCCTCTGCCCTCTGCCCTCCGTCCTCCTCCCTCCGCCCCCTGCCCTCCGGAGCCCCGCCGAATGTTGCGCGTCTTGCAGCTCATCCCCACGCTCGACCGCTCGGGCGCCGAGAAGCAGATGGTCGTGCTGGCGCGGGGATTGCCGAGGGAACGGTTCGAGGTGGAGGTCGCGGCGTTGACGAGGCTCGGGCCGCTGGAGGCCGACCTGCGCGCGGCGGGCCTGCCCGTGACCCTGATCGGCAAGCGGCTGAAGGCCGACCCGATGGCATTGGCGCGGCTCGCCGCGTTCATGAAGGCGAGGCGGTTCGACGTGTTGCAGACCTGGATCTTCGCGGCCGACGTCTACGGCCGGCTCGCGGCCCGTCGGGCGAAGGTGCCCGTCGTCGTGACGAACGAGATGGCCGTCGACCTCTGGAAAGGCCGCGTCCAGCGCGCGATCGACCGTCGCCTGGCGCGCCGGACGGACCGCGTCGTCGGCAACTCGAACGCCGTCGTCGACTTCTATCGCCGATTGGGCATACCCGACGAGAAGCTGGCCTGCATCCCATCCGGAATTGAAGACCTGATCCCGCCCGCGGCCGACCCGGCCGAGGTCCGGCGCTCGCTGGGTCTGGCGCCCGATGCGCAGGTGGCGATCTTCGTCGGCCGCCTGGCGCCTCAGAAGGCCGTGGACGACCTCGTCACGGCGCTCGACCTGCTCCAGCACGTCCGGCCCGCCTTGCGGACCTGGATCGTCGGCGACGGCCCCTTGCGAACGCGACTGGAGGAGACCGCCCGCGCCTTCCGGCTCGACCTCGACGGCCGCGTCCGCTTCCTCGGCCAACGCGACGACGTCCCGGCCCTGCTCGCCGCGGCCGACCTGCTCGTCCTGCCGAGCCTCTACGAGGGGCTGCCGAACGTCGTGCTCGAGGCGATGCAATTCGGCAAGCCCGTCGTCGCCACCTCGGCCCCCGGCACGACCGAGGTCGTCGCCGACGGCCTCACCGGCCTGCTCGTCCCCGTCCACCGGCCCCAGGATCTCGCCCGCGCGATCCGCGCCGTGATCGACGACCCGGCCTTCGCCCGCCGCCTCGGCGACGCCGGTCGCGCCCGCATCGCCGCCGAGTTCCGCGCCGCGACGATGGTCGGGCGGTTCGCCGAGCTCTATGAGACGTTGGCCCGGTCCAAGGGCGTGTTACAATGACGGCTCGACCGTCCGCCTCGAGACGAGAGTTCCATGGCCGCCGCTCCGGCGACGCCGTCTCGCACCCGGTCGCCCGCTTCGACGCCGGGGGCCCCGCCGCGCTGAGGCCCCGCCACGGCGGCGGCCGCCGGCCGACCTACGGCCCGCAAGTCACGGGGCGGATCGTGGCCGAGGCGGCCCGGGAGCCGACCCCCGAGGCCGACGGCACCGCGACCCGGTCGCTCTCGACCTCGCGACGGGCGCTGCGCCGAGCCCCCGACGGTCTGCCCCGGGTCTCGACCGATACCCGCCGACGTGCCCTGCACGAGTCCGGGGCCGGCGACCGGCGCACCGGCACCGGGGGCCCCAGCGGCAAGGCCCCGCGCCGCCGCGAGGCCGGCCCCGGGGTCGTCGTCGACCCGGAGCCTGATGCGAGACGAAGTTGATCGAGGCGGCCTACCTCACCGGCGAGGCGATGGGGCTCGAGGCCTGGGGCACCGACCCGGCCGGCCCCTACCAGACGACCCCCGACGCCGGGCGGTCGTGGCGGCCCGTGGGCGACCCGGCTCGGCAGCCGCACGAGGACCTCCGCGAGGGGACGGCCCAGGCGTTGACGCTGTCCCGCCCGGCCGAGTGCGCGTCGCCCGCGGTCGGGCGGCTCGGGGGCCTGCTCCCGGTCCCCGGTCCCACGGCGTGCGGACTTATGGCCACAGACATGCCAAGTGACCCACCACGAATGGTGAGCCTGCCAGGCGATGCCGCATGATCCCGGATTCCGTCGAAAAAGTCCGCCGGTTCCGGCCCGCATTTCCAACTAGGGAAGAAGGACTGCGTTCGGGAGGGGCGTGTTGCGCGCCCCGACGCGGTCCGGGGGTCGCGAAGGTGAGGAAGATCCCGGCCGATGAAGTCACCGCCGCAGCCACAGTCGCCCGACGCCGAACGAACCCACCGTGCCGTTGCGCTCACAATCGCGGCCGGCGTCGCCGGGCCGCCGAGTGTCACGGGTTCGAAGCCGAACTTGTGCCCTCCTGACGTCGACGACGAGGCACCTGCCCGGCGCCGGACCCTCGGCAACCGGCGGCGCGCGAACACTCTCATGATCCCATTCATGGCCTCACCCGACCCCTTGAAAACGGGTGGCACGCCCTGCAAGGGCGTGGTCTGCGGGCCCAGCCACGCCCTTGCAGGGCGTGCCACCCACCGCCGGCCCCTCAGCACCTGGCGTCGCGCGAAACGAAGCCACTTCGCGCACGCGCCGGCGCAAAACGAACCCAACGGGGCCTTGGGGACTCTGGGCCGACCATGCCGGCGGTCGGCCTCGGCGCGGAACGAACCGAAGGCGCCCCGAAGCCGCATTTCTGCCGAACGAACCCAAATTTGGGGGATTTGGGCGGCCTTTGCGGTCCGACGGGCGTCCTCCGGGCGGTGGGCAGGGCGAACGCACGTGTTTCGCAAATCCTTGTCCTGCAAGGATTTGCAATCTAGTGCACGGAATTCAACTAGTCGCAAGTTCTTTGCAGACAAGGATTTGTGAATTAGATGCGTTTGCCCTGGGGCGGTGGGCCGTTGCCGAAGGCTGCGGCGCCGAACAAACCTAACTCAGCGGTGGCCAAACGAACCCACGGGGGCTTGGGAAAAGGCGGCAAGGTTTGCCGATCGACTGCGGCGGCGCGAAACAAAGCCACTTCGGGCCTGGGCCCGTCCGGCGCCGAACGAACCCACGGGGTTCTGGGGATTCTGGGTGGACCTTGAGGACGCCCGACGGCGGCGCGGAACGAAGCGAAGGCGCGGGGTGCGATCCGCTTTCGTTCACAAGGAGGGGGTGGCCGTGGGGTGTGATGAGGCCGGCCGGCCCGGCTCCGCCGTCCCGGGGGGCCGTGGGGCCGGCGCGACAGGGACATCGGAGACGCTTCCGGCGTTTTTTGACATTGAGGTTCTTATCGAATCTTTTGTTGACGCCGATCCACGATGGACGACGGCCCCCCCGCGTCGTAGAATCGCCCGGCGCCGGCGGCCCGGGCGGGGTCCGGGTGCCGGCCCGTCCCAACTCGGTCCTCGCGTGCGGAGAGGGAGTTCCGATGACGCGCCACACGTCCGCGATCCGGCCGCCGGTCGTCGCCGGCCTGATCGTCCTGCTCGTCCCGTCCACCATCCTCGCGGCCGAGCCGCGGCCGTCGCCGTCGCGTTACGTCCCGGCCGAGGGGTTGATCGCCCTGCTCGAATACGACGGCCTCGACGCCCACCAGGCCGCCTGGGAGGCGACCGCCGCCCACGGCCTCCTCAATGAGACGCCCGCCGGCGCCCTGCTGGCCGACCTCGCCACGCAGGCGCTCGACCGTGCGCTGAAGGACCTGCCCGGCGGCAAGCTCAAAGGGGCCGACGTCGCCGCCCTGCACGAGCACATCCTGCACAACGGCTTCGCGATCGCCGTCCGCACCGCCGGGGACGAACCGGACACATTCACCCCCATGCTCATCCTCAACGGCCTCGGTCGCGCGGACTCCCGCGAGCGCTTCGAGCGCCTCGTGCGGCTCCTCGACGATCCGGAGGACGGCGCGAAGCTCCCCGATCCAGTCAGGGTTCGCGGCCGCGATGTCTACCAGTTCAAGGCCCTCGGACCCGACGAGGATCGGCGGGGACCGTTCCGCTCCTATTGGTTCGAGGGCGATGATCTGATCTGGCTGAGCGGCGGTGATACCCCCTCGGCGGACCATGCGCCCGAGGGGGGTTCGAAGGCCAGGCGGCCAATGACCCACGAGCGGCTTCGCGCCACGATCCTCGACACCATCGAGGGTCGCCTGCCGAACGCCGTCAGCCACCCGGGTCGCATCGCCGCCCTGGCCGAGGATCGCGACCTCCCCGGCTTCGAGGGGAACGGCCTGCTCGTCATCGAGCCGGGCGACAACGGTCGGAGGGTCCTGAAGGAGCTGGCCAAATCCTTCGCCCCGCCGCAACGGCAGGTCCCTTTCACAGATCCAGTGACGATTCCCGCACCATTTCCGATTCCTTGCGAGCCGCCGGGCTCGTTCCCCCAACTGCCGGGCACGAACCCCACCGACGTCGGCCCGGACCGCAATGAGCCGTTCCCGATGCCTCCGCCGATGCTCGACCAGCTCGTACCCGGCTTCGTCGTCGATCCGGGCCCGATCGCACGCGCCGCCGATCCGCGCCTCCGAGCGGTGCCGTCGGGAGCCCTGCGCTCCGATACGCCCGCAGAGCCCGAGAAGAAGGACGAGGGGCCGGACTTGCTGAAGACGTTCGGCCTCGACGGGATCCGGCGCGTGATCGTGCGCTGGGGATTCCAGGGGAAAGCCCTGCTGACGCTGACGCGCATCGAGGCGCCGAGCCCTCGCAAGGGGGTGCTCAGCCTGCTTGAGCCGCGACCCTTCCGCAAGGACATGCTCCCGCCCATCCCGGTCGTAGCGAGGTCGTTCGCCGTCGTGGCGTTCGAGCCGGGCAAGGGATATGAAAAGCTGATCAACCTCTGCAAGCAATTCGAGCCGGGGGCGGCGGGTGAGATCGAGGAATTCGAGCGCGTCGTGCGCGCGACGACCGGCCAGCGGCTCCGCGAGGACCTGCTCGGCCACCTCGGCCCGGAGTGGGCCGTCGTCAGCCTCCCCGCCCCCTCGTCGAAGGACCCCGAGGCGACGGCGCCCGCGATCCTGGCCGGCGTGGATGATCCCGAGGCGTTCCTGAAGGTGCTCGACGGCCTCGCCGATCGCTTCAACGCCCACTTTCGCGAGCCGACCAGGGCCGGCGAACTGCCCGTCGCGCCGATCATGGCCCTCGAACGGCTCGAAGCCCCCGCGCGCGGGTACAGGCTGACCTCGCCCGCGAAGCTCGTCCTCTGGCTCAATGGCCTCGAGCCGACGGTGCAAGTCGGCCGCTCGCAACTCGCGGTCGCATGGTTTCCATCCAACGCTCGTGCCGCGCTCCAGGCGGAATCGGCCGGCGACCAGCGCTGGTCGCCGGCCGGCGAGGTCGCCGAGGCGCTCCGCGGCCTCCCCGACGACCTGACCTTCCTCGCCGTCGGCGACCCGCGCGACTCGTGGTGGCCCGGGGCGCTCGAGTCGCTGCCGGCCACGGCCCAGTACCTCGGGACGGGCCTCAGCAGCATCGCCCTCGGGGAGTCGGACACGGCGCGGCCGTCCCTCGTGATGGACGACCTGGGCATCCCCCGCCCCGGCAGCTTCCGTTTCCGGATCGACCCCTCCCGGACGGTGAAGGCGGCCGACGTCGAGCGCTTCCTCTTCCCCAGCGTCCTCGCCGCCGTCGCCGACGACCGCGGCTATCGGATCATCTCCCGCGAGGCCTTGCCCCTGGCCTGCGTCCCCTTCCACGCGAAGCTCACGTCGCACCTCAAGTGGAAGGGACCAGGCGGGCCCAGGATCGACAACAAGTTCACCTTTGAGGTTCACAAATGATACATATTCGAATATACTGATCGATCTTCGTAGGGTCCGCTCTTGCGGACCTCTTCCATGATGGGAATCGCGGAGGTCCGCAAGAGCGGACCCTACGAAGGACCAGCCTTCCGGACGATCCCGTATGAGGCGGGTTGATGTCGCGTTCAGACGGCCGGCAGCGGCTCGCCGAAAACGACGTACCAGTTCCGCTCGGCGTTCGCGCGACGGATCGGGTCGGCGACGAGCCGGGCACAGGGGCCGAGGAGGTGGTCGCGGAGGGACTCGCGGCCGAACTTCGGGGCAAGGATGCGGAGGTCGTCGAGGTCGCGGTCGCGACCCGAGACGAGCTTGCTCCCCAGCACGTCGAGCGGGTCCACGAGCAGCACGTGCAGCAGGCCGAACGTGCCGCGATCGCGGAGGCGAGAATCCCAACCGTCGGGGAGATAATGGCTCTGGAAATGAGTGAGGCGGAGACCATAACGAAGTCGGAGGGAGTTCAGGAGGGCGTGATCGACACGGATCGGCTCGGGCAACTCATCGACGGCGTCGATGTCCTCGGTGGACCGACGAAGGCCCGCCTGGAGGATGAGAGAGGTTGAACCTCCCACGCGGAGGGTTGCCGGGTTCGGTAGCTGAGATCCGAGTTCGCGGAAGAATGCGAGGATTGTGGCCGGGTCGGTCGCGTTCACCAGGCGTTCCTCCAAGGAATCGAACCCCTTGCCCGGTGCCGGTATGGCGCGCTCGGCGGCGACGGCCTCGGCCGCGCCGAGGCTGCGAAAAACGTCCCCGAGTCGCTCAACACCCCAGCGGCGTTCGAGGGCGTCGGCGGCGTCGTGGATCAGGCGCCTCGAGCGCGAGTCGAGCCCGCCTTCGCGCGCGGCCAGGGCGATCGCGCGGGCGAGGTCGCCCGCGTCGACCTCGGGGCGGCCACGGGTCAGTTCCCAGAGCGCATCGACGGCCGTCGGCATCGCGAGGAGGGCTCCCGTTGATCCATTCCCGAAGCCCCCTCCAGCCTAACGCGCGGCGGCGTCGGCCGCGAGGAGGCGCGGGAGTTGCCGGCTGGGCGATCATGGGCGCGGACACTCTCAGGAGTCGATTCCTGGCCTCACCAGACCCCCATGAAAACGGGTGGCACGCCCTGCAAGGGCGTGGTCGGGCCCGCAGACCACGCCCTTGCAGGGCGTGCCACCCACTCACTCCACTCCACTCCACTCCACTCCACCCAGGATCGACTCGGGGGCCATTTTCCGAGCAATCCGCCCCGAACCGGCACGAGAGGCTCCCGCGATGAGCGAACGGACGACCGATCACGAGTCAACACCGCGCGCGCCCCACGGCTGCACGGCCGGCGCGGAACACGACCGCGAGGTGCCGGAGACCGACCTGCTGAGCCCGCTGACGATCCGGGGGGTCACGCTCCGCAGCCGGATCGCGATGTCGCCGATGTGCCAGTATAGCGCGACGGAAGGGTTCGCCAACGACTGGCACTTCGTCCACCTCGGCAGCCGGGCCGTCGGCGGTGCGGCCCTGGTGATCGTCGAGGCGACGGCGGTCACGCGCGACGGCCGGATCTCGCCGGGCGACATGGGCCTATGGGGCAACGAGCACGTCGAGCCCTTGGCCCGGATCGCGCGGTTCGTCAAGTCGCAAGGCGCGGTCGTCGGCATCCAGCTGGCCCACGCCGGTCGCAAGGCGAGCTGCGAGCCGCCGTGGAAGGGGGGCGCGAGCCTCAAGACGCCCGCCGAGGGGGGCTGGACCGTCGTCGGCCCCAGCCCGATCCCGTTCAACGACGGCGACCCGGTCCCCGTGCCCCTGGATGAGCCGGGGATCGACGGCATCATCGACGCCTTCGACGCCGCCGCGCGGCGGGCCCTGGAGGCGGGATTCGAGGTCGTCGAGATCCACTCGGCCCACGGCTATCTCCTGCACGAATTCCTCTCCCCGCTGAGCAACCACCGCACCGACGAATACGGTGGCTCTCTCGAGAACCGGATGCGGCTGCTCCTCCGGGTCGCCGAGCGACTGCGAGCGACCTGGCCGGCCGAGTTGCCGCTGTTCGTCCGCATCTCGGGCACCGACTGGGTGGAGGGCGGCTGGGACATCGATCAGTCCGTCGAGCTGTCGAAGCGACTCAAGTCGCTGGGCGTGGACCTGATCGACGTCTCCTCGGGCGGCGCGGTGCCGAAGGCGCGAATCCCGGTCGGCAAGGGGTTTCAAGTCCCGCTCGCGCGCCAGGTCCGCGACGACGCCGGGGTCTTGACCGGGGCCGTCGGCCTGATCACCGAGCCGGAGCACGCCAACGAGGTCATCACCTCCGGCGACGCCGACCTCGTGTTCCTGGGCCGCGAGCTGCTCCGCGAGCCGTACTGGCCCCTCAAGGCCCAGGCCGCCCTCGGCCAGGAGCCGGGCTGGCCCACTCCGTACGGGTATGCCGTCAGGCGCCGGGCCAGGTAGGCGAAAAGCGTCAGACGCGGGCCGGCTCCGACTCGGCCGGCTTCTTCGGCGCGGGCCGCCCCGCCCGACCGAGGGCCCGGTCGACACCGAGCGCGAGGATGATCTGGAGCGCCTTGATCGCCTCGCCCTTGTTGATCTTCGAGACCCCCCCGCGGCGGTCCTCGAAGATGATCGGGGTCTCGCCGAACCGACAGCCGACCACCTTGCACCAGTAGAGCACCTCTTCCATGAACGAATATCCGCGCGAGCGGATGCGGTCGAAGTCCATCTCCGCGAGCTTCGAGACGCGGTAGCAGCGGAACGAGCCGCTGTTGTCCTTGGTCTTGAGGCCCAGGAGGAGCCGGGCGTACCAGTTGATCCCGCTGCTCATGAACTTCCGCTTGAGGTTGAACCCCCCCTCGACGCCGCCGCCGGGGATGTAGCGCGAGCCGATCATCACGTCGTGGTCGGCCATGCCGGCGACCAGCGCGGGGATGAAGCGGGGGGGGTGGCTGCCGTCGGCGTCGAGGTTCAGGAAGAGGTCGAAGCCGTGGTCGATGGCGTACCGCATCCCGGCCAGGACCGCCGTCCCCAGGCCGAGCTTGCCCGCCCGGTGGAGGACGTGGATGTCGGGCAGGCGGCCGGCCAGCTCGTCGGCCAACGCGCCGGTGCCGTCGGGCGAGTTGTCGTCGATGACCAGGATGTGCGCGGTCGGGACGACCCCGCGGATCTCCTCGACCAGCCCGGCGAGGTTCTCGCGCTCGTTGTAGGTGGCCAGGGAGATCAGGAGTTTCTGGTCGGGCACGGGCCGGGCATCGGTCGTCGTTGCGTCGGGCACGGCAGTCCTCGCCCCCGGAACGGGTCGATTCGGATCGGGTTGCGCGGAAGCATCCCCTGGACACGTTCTAGTCTACGATCGGCCGTCGCGCCAAGTCGGCGCGGTCCGGCGGCCCGGTCGGGCTTGACAACACGGGGCAACTCTGACATCCAATCCCGTTCGCCGCCGTGCGCCGGGACGGAAAGGGCGCGGCGGCCTCCCGAGGTCTCAAGGAGGGGATCATGGGACAGATCGTCACGTTGTTCGCGATCCTCGCGGGGATCGCGCCGGCCGACACCAAGCCGGGCCCGGCCGCCGAGCCGCCCGACGCCGCGGTCGCGCAGGACGCCGCGAAGGCAACCGAGCCGGTCGGCGCCAAGGCCGTCGGGCCGGCTCTGGCGAAGACACCCGAGGCCCGCCTCGCCGCGGCGCGGCGATACGGCTGGAAGGTGGCCGAGTACGTCGTCAAGAACCTCGAGTCCAGCGACGAGCGCCGGTTCCCGGGCCTGCGCGCCTTCGCCCGCGACTACCGCGAGGCGACCAAGGCGCTCGACACTTCCGCCGAGGCCGGGTCGTGGCCGGCGATCGACCTCGACGCCCTCGTCACCCGCAACCCGAACTTCCTCCGCGCGCAGTACGAGGTCCGGCCCGGCGACCCGGGGTGGATGTCGTTGCACGTCGGCATCCTCCTCGGCGCCGGCGAGGTGACCCGCGCGCGGCAATTCCTGCTCCTGGCCCGCCAGCGCAAGGGCGTGCCGCGGTGGATGCGCGACGCCTTCGACGCGCTCGAGACGCTCTGCGACGCCGTCCTCGAGGACGCCGACCTGGCGGCCGAGTCGGGCGTCCAGGCCGCCGAGGCGAAGGAGGACGACGAGGCGATCCGCCGCTTCGAGGCCGCCCTGGCGACCTGGCCGAACAACGCCCGCGCGCACTACGAGCTCGCGCAGGTCCTGCGGCTCCGCGCCCTCGCCGAGAAGGACCGCAAGGCCAAGGCGGCCCGGATCGAGACGATCGAGGCCCACCTGGCCCGGGCCCGACGGCACGACCCGATGCTCGTCCAGGCGTACCAGGGCCCCAGCCGCGCCATGCTCGACCACATGCTCGCGCTGCGGATGTCCCAGCCCTGCTGGGGCCAGCTCGACTCCGGCGAGCACACGTTCGTCGCCGACTCCCTCCTGCTCCAGTTCTCCGAGGCCTGTTCCAGGGCCGGCATCGACGACCTGGCACTGGCGGCCCGCCAGGTCGTCATCTCGCGGCGCGGGTTCGTGGACCTGGCGGACCTCGGCTTCATCGAGGGGAGCATCGAGGCCCTCGCGCCCGGCCCGCTGGCGCTGGAGGTCTCGAAGTTCCTGAACCGCAAGTACATCGTCACCCGTGTCCTCGTGCCCACCGAGCCCGAGCCGAAGCCGGAGCGGCCGATCCTCAGCACGAAGCGCGAGGAGGTGCGCAGCCCGACGGCGGACCGCGCCATCGAGCAGGCCGACGCCGAGACCAAGGCCACCCCGCGTTGACACCGCGGCGACTTCCGGCTAGAGTCCCGCCGCACGCCGCGACCGCCGGGCGCGTCCGGGTGGCGGGGCCGTCAGCTTGCGATCGCAGCCGGAGCCGGGACCACGACGGCCCGCGTCGCGCGGGGGAGACCGGCGGCCACGGCCGAGGGTTCGGGCGGCCCCAAGGACGGGGGCGCATTCCGGCCCGAGGCGGTTCGACGGGCGAGGGCAGGTCATGGATGATTTCCCCGCCGGTCCGGCATGCCCGGGGCCCCGGAGGCCGCCGCTGTCGGTCGTCGTCCCCGTCCGAGACGGGTCGGCGGCCCTCCGGCGCTGCCTCCGGGGGCTCCGCGACTCGGGCCGGGCCGACGTCGAGCTGATCGTCGTCGACGACGGCTCGACCGACGACTCGGCGGCCGTCGCCGCCGGGTTCGGCGCCGTCGTGCTCCGCCACCCCAGGCCGCTCGGCCCGGCCGCCGCCCGCAACGCCGGGGCCCGGGTCGCGACCGCCCCGCTCGTCTTCTTCCTCGACGCCGACGTCGTCCTCCACCCCGACGCGATCGAGAAGGCCCTCGCCCGGTTCGACGCCGACCCCGGCCTCGTCGCCCTCTTCGGCTCCTACGACGATGCACCCGACGCCCCCGGCCTCGTCAGCCGGTTCCGCAACCTCCTCCACCACTTCACCCACCAGCAGGGCACCTTTTGCGACGACGCCCGACCCGTCCACACCTTCTGGACCGGCTGCGGCGCCATCCGCCGCGCGGTCTTCCTCGACCACGGCGGCTTCGACCCCCTCCTCTATCGTCGACCCGCGATCGAGGACATCGAACTCGGCTATCGCCTGACCCGCGACGGCCATCGGATCGTCCTGGCGCGCGACGTCCAGGCCACCCACCTGAAGCGCTGGACGCTCGCCGAGGTCGTCCGCACCGACATCTTCCGCCGCGGCGTCCCCTGGACGCTCCTGATGCTCCGCTCCGGCGTCGCCGAGGCCGACCTCAACGTCAGCCGGTCGCAGCGGCTCTGCGTCGCCCTGACGGGCGTGACCCTACTCGCGATCGTCGCGGCGATCTGGTCGCCCTGGCTCCTGGCCGTCGCGGCCTCGAGCGTCGCCGCGAACGTGGCGCTGAACCGGCAGTTCTTCCGGTTCCTCGCCCAGAAAGGCGGCTGGCGACTGGCCATGGCGGCCGTGCCGTTGCACCAGGTGTATTACCTGTGTTGCGGCGTCTCGGTCCTGCTCGCCATGGCGATCTGGCTCGCCCAGGGGCGGCCGATGGCGCGGCCCGTCGTGCCGGCGCCGAGGCTCGTCGAGCGCGCGACGGCCGCCCTGCCCCGGCCCAACAGCACCCGACCGCGGAGGCCGACCCGATGGACCGGCAAGTGACCGTGGCCGTGGTCGGGGGGGACACGCGGCGGTCGAACCTGGCGCAGGCCCTGACCCTGATTGCCGGCGACCTCCGCGATCGCGTCGCGCGCGAGGTGCTCATCAAGCCGAACCTCGTCAGCCACCGCCGCCCGCTCGCCTCGACGCACGCCGACGCGCTCTCGGCGACGCTCGACGCCGTCTTCGCCGCCGGCGCCGAGTCGGCCGTCGTCGCCGAGGGCGCGAGCGACGCCGACGCCGGCTTCGACCGCTTCGGCCACCGTCGCGAGGCGCTCGGCCGCCCCGTCCGCTTCCTCGACCTCAACACGCGCGAGCGCGCCTGGGAATCGGTCGAATTGCTCGGGCTCGACGGCACGCCCCGGACCGCCCGCGTCTCGGCGACGGTCGCACGGTCCGCCTGCCGCGTCTCGCTCGCATTACCGAAGACCCACGTGATCTCCGGGATCACGCTCTCGATCAAGAATATGCTCTCCAGTATCCATCCCGACGACCGCGTGATGATGCACGGCCACGCCTCGGGCGGCAACGGCTACGACGGTTGGCGGAAACGAGCGATTAATGTGCTCAAGCAAGACACCTGGGTCATCGAGTGGATCACCCGGCTGTTGGGGCGCGTCAAGCGCCTGCGGAACACGCTGCGTGGGCTCGACCGGCCCGACGGCTGGGAGAGGCTCTCGGAGCGGGAGGTCGGGTTCCTGAAATCGACCGCGGTGCTGCACCGGAACCTCGTCGCCTTGACGGCGAAGGTCGGGCCGCACGTGTCGGTCATCGACGGCTTCGTCGGCATGCACCGCGAAGGGCCGAAGCACGGGGCGCCGATCCCCCTGGGAGTCGCGATCGCGGGGACCGACCCGGTCGCCGTCGATTCGGTCGCGGCGGCCGTCATGGGCTTCGACCCGCGCACGATCGCCCACCTCGCGATGGCCGAGGCCGCGGGACTCGGCCTCGCGGACCTCGACGCGATCCGGGTCGTCGGTGACCCGATCGCGGCCGTCCGGCGCCGGTTCGTGCCGCATTCTCACCAGGCGATCCTCGACCACGCGGCCCGGGTCGCGGACCTCGCGCCCACACCGGCCGTCCGCCCGCCCCATGCCCCGAGGCGCACGGGAGTCCGCACGCGATGACGAGCCAACCCGCCGTCGCCGTCGTGGTCGCGGCGATCGACGCCCGCGCGACGATCGCCGCCAGCCTCGACCGCGTCCGCGCCGAGGTCGCCGGCCGGGGCGAGGTCGTCGTCGTCGACGCCTCGCGCGACGGGACCGCCGAGTTCGTCGAATCGCTCGTCCCCGGCGTCCGCGTCGAGCGCAGGGCCCCCGGCCTGTTGACGCCCGAGCTCTGGCGCGACGGCCTCCGGGCGATTTCGGCTCCCCTCGTCGCGTTCACGACCGCGCAGATGGTCCCCCGCCCCGGCTGGCTCTCGGCCCTGCTCGCGACGCTCGACGCGAGCGGCGCCGCGGCCGTCGGCGGGCCGATCGCCCCCGGGCCCGGGCTCGACACGATCGGCCGCGCGACCTTCCTGCAGCGCTTCGCCCGTGCCCTGCCCCCGGTCACCGGAGCGATCGACCCGCCCGGCGACAATTCGTTGTATCGCCGCGACCGGCTCGTCGGCCTCGAGGCGCTCTGGGCCGACGGGTTCTGGGAGGTCCCGATCCTCCGCGCCCTCCGCGACCGCGGCGCGACGACCGCGATCGCCCCCGGGGCCGTCGTCGAGTTCGTCGGCGGGACCGGGCTCGCCCCGTTGCTCCGACAGAGATTGAGGCATGCCCGCCGCTTCGGCGCCTCGCGGTCGCTCGGCCGCGGGCCGGCCCATCGACTCGCCCGTACGGCCGCCGCCCCGCTGATACCGCCGTTGCTCGTCGCCCGCGCCCTCGCCGCGCTCCGACGCCGTCGACTGCCCGTCGCGCCCTGGGCCGCCGCGATGCCCGCCCTCGGCCTGCTGGCGACGACCTGGGCGCTCGGCGAACTGGCGGGAACCTGGGAAGAGTCTACAGATTTTCCAATTTGAAATCTCAAATTTGAGAGAATTCGTAGGAATGTCGGTCCGGAGGGTCGGGATGGCTGAACGGGACGGTGACCTGGGGATCGTGGTCGTGGGCGTCGGGTCCTTCGGGGCGCGGCGGGCGGCGGCGATCGTGGCGGCGCGGGGGTGCCGGCTCGCGGGCGTGGTCGACCGCGACCGCGACGTCGCCGACGCCGTGGCGCGGCGGCTGGGGACGGCCGCGATCGACGACCTCGACGACGCGATGGCCGACCCGAAGGCGGGCGCCGTCGTCGTCGCGACGCCGCACGCGGACCACGCCGAGCTGGCGCGGCGGGCGCTGGCGGCGGGCAAGCACGTCCTCTGCGAGAAGCCTCTGACGATCGCGCCGGCCGAGGCCCGTGCCCTCGTCGCGCGCGCCGCGGCGGCGCGGCTGCGGCTGGCCACCGGCCTCAACCACCGCTTCTATCCGCCGATCGCCGCCGCGCTCGATCTCGCCCGCCGCGGCGCGATCGGGCCGATCGTGAGCGTCCGCGCCCAGATCGGCCACCGGGCCCCGGCCGACTTCCTCCGGAGCTGGCACGCCGACTCGGAGCGCTCCGGCGGCGGCACGTTGATCGACAACGGCCCGCACGCCTGCGACCTGATCCGCCTCCTGCTCGGCGAGGTCGTCGCCGCCCAGGGGGTCCTCCGCCACGGCGCCGCCGGGCCGGTCTGCGAGTCCGAGGCGTTCGCCCTCCTCCGGACCGCCGACGGCCGGGTCGCCGAACTGCGGTCGAGCTGGGAGCTCGAGGCCGGCTACCTCACGCTCGACGTGCGCGGCGCCGCCGGCTTCCTCCGCGTCGAGACGGCCCCCTGGGGGTTGTCCGGGGTCCTGGCCGACGGCCGGCGGCTGCGGCGCCGCTACATCCAGGAACGAGTTCATGAACGGATCGGCCGGCTCCGATCCGGTTGCGAGGGCTCGTTGATCGCCGAGGTCGAGTCGTTCGCGATGCCTTCGACCGACGCCCGCGGCGGGGACGGCCTCGACGGCCTCCGCGCCGCGGAAATGGTGGCCGCCGTCTACGAGGCGGCGCGCTCGGGGCGCGAGGTCGTGCTCGCCCCGCCCCCGAAGCCCGTCGCGACGCCCCGCACGGCCGGCAAGGAGGCCGCGTGAGCGCCCTGCCGATCCTGAATTACCACGCGATCGACGCCTCCGGGAGCGTCATCGCGACCGACCCCGCCCACTTCGCGGCGACGATGGCCGCGCTCCACGGCGCCGGCCTCCGCGCCATCGACCTCGGCGACTGGATCGCCCGCGGCCGGCCCGAGGTCGATCGCGCCTTCGCCCTCACGTTCGACGACGGCCTCGCCTCGGTCGCGCGCGCGGCCGACTTCCTCGCCCGCTACGATTGGCCCGCGACCGTCTTCCTCGTCGCCGGCCGCATGGGCCTGGACAACGCCTGGCCCGATCAGCCCCGGTCGATCCCGCGCTCCCCCTTGCTCGCCTGGTCCGACCTCCCCGCGCTCGCCTCGGCCGGCCTCCGCTTCGGCGCCCACACGATGTCCCACCTCCGGCTCGACCGGCTCGACGACGCCCGGCTCGAGGCCGAGCTGCGCGACGCACGGAAGGAGATCGAAGACCGCCTCGGCACCCCCTGCCCCCTCTTCGCCTACCCCTACGGCATCGCCCCGGCCCGGGTCCGCCGCGCCGCCGCGCGACACTACGTCGCGGCGCTCGGCACGCGGCTCGACGTCGCTTCCAGCGAGGAAGACGTTTTCGCTTTACCCCGCGTCGATGCCTTCTACCTGCGCTCGCGACGCACCCTCCGCGGCCTCATCTCCGGCCGCTGGCGCGGCCGGTTGCGTCTCCTCCGCATGTTGCGGACGGCCCGCGCCTGGGTGACGACTCCTGCGGGAACGGGGCACGCAAGGACCGGTCCACGCGGCGTACCCTTCGAGGAGCGAACGGTCCACGCGCCATGAGATATCATTGTATTCATTGTTATCATGAGCTTGAAGTCCTCCCGGCCGGGGGCGAGTGCCCGAGCTGCGGGCGGCGGTATCCGAGGGTCGCGGGGCTCCTGGACCTGAGGGTCGCGCCGGACTGCTACCTGAGTCTCGATGACGAGCGGGCGAAGGCCGAGCGACTCGCGGGGCACGAGACGGACACGGACGTGCTGGGGCTGGCAAGCGTCTATTATTCAATGACGGATGACGTCGACGAGGCGCGGCGGCGGCGATTCTTGGCGCACATCGCGCACGCCGAATCGCGCGGGTCGGCGTTGGCGGCGGCGATCCCGGCGGGGTCGAGGGTGCTGGAGGTCGGCTGCGGCACGGGGGGCTTCCTCGTCGCGGCGCGGCGGGCGGGCCTGGAAGTCGTCGGCGCCGACGTCGCGACGCGATGGCTCGTCGTGGCGCGGCGGCGGCTGGCCGATCGCGGCCTCTCGGCGCCGATCGTCGGCGCCAACGCCGAGCGGCTGCCGTGGGCCGACGCGAGCTTCGACGTCGTGGTGGCCGACAGCGTGCTCGAGCACCTCGCCGACCCGCTCGCGGCATTGCGCGAGTGGCGACGGGTGGTGCGGCCGGGCGGGCGGCTGCTCGTCTGGTCGCCGAATCGGTACACGCTGCTGCCCGACCCGCACGTCGGCCTCTGGGGGCTCGGCTGGCTGCCGAGGCGCTGGGCGCCGGCATACGTCCGCCTGCGACGCGGCCTCCCCTGGTCCGTCCGGCCACTCTCGACGCGCGAGGCTCTTGACCTGGCGGCGAAGGCGGGCTGGCGCGCGGTCGAGGCCGGTCCGATCGAGGTCCCCGCGTCGTGGGCCCGAGGCGCCGCGACGAGGGCCGCGATCCGCTCCTATCGCGTCGCGTGCGCGACGAGGGCCGGCCGCGCGATCGTCGGCCATGTCGGGCCGCTCTGGCAGGTCTCGGCATGCCGCGAGGAGGCCGCATGACGACCCTCGTCGCGCCGCCGTCGCCGCCGATCCGCCGCCGACGGCGGGCCGTCGCCATCCGGCCGCGCGCGATCGCGGGGGTGGTCGCGGCCGAGGTGTTCGCCGGCGTGCTCGGCTTCGCGGCCACGGTCCACCTCGCCCGGCGGCTCGGGCCCGACGGCTTCGCGCGGGTCGAGCTGGCGGGGGCGATCGCGGCGTGGCTCCTGGTGATCGTCCGGGGGGGCGTCGAGTCGATCGTCCAGCGCGAGGCGGCGCGGCGTCCTCGATTGATCCACCGGCTCACGGAGCAGTTGCTCGGCCTCAAGTGCGCGCTCGCGGCCGTCGCCTCCGGGATCGCGCTGATCGCGGCGATGGCGGCGGGGCCGTTGCGGGGGCCGGTCATCGCGGTGGCGGCCCTGGTGCTCGTCCCCTCGGCGCTCGTGCCCGATGTCGCGCCCCGCGCGTTGGGGAGGCTCGGCCCGTTGGCGATCGCGCAAGTGATGCGGGCGCTGGCGATGATCGGTGCGTGCTGGTCGCTCGTCGCGGGGCCGGGGCAGGCGTTGAGGGGCGCGGCGTGCGCGGTGGTGGCGGAGGGGGCCGCGTGCCTGGTGTTGAGCCATCGGCACGCGAGCTGGTATGGCCCGGCGCGGCCGAGGTTCCGGCGGCGCGCGTGGCTGGCGCTGCTGCGGAGGGGGGCGATCGCGAGCCTGTCGCGGTTCGGCCGGGTCAGCCTGTTCGCGATCGACGCGATGGCCCTGGGGTGGTGCGCCTCCGCAGCGTTCGGGCCGTATGCGGCGGCTCGAAGGATTGTCTTCGCGATCGCGGCGGTTGGCCTCGTCGTCCCCGCGGCGGTGGCGCCGGCAATCGCACGGGCCTGGGCGTTCAGCGAAGGCTCCGCGCGGGCGCTGGTCGCCGAAATCCACGAGCTGCTCCTCGCGCTGGCGATCCCCGCGGCGGTCGGCCTGGCCGTCACCGGCCCGCGCTGGATGCCCTGGATCTTCGGCGCGGAGTACGCCGGGGGCGGCCGGTGGCTGGCCTTGACCGCGGCCCGGCTCCCGTGGCTGCTGGCGGCGAGCCTGGCGCAGGCCGCGTTGATCGCCTGCCGCCGCGAGCGGGAGGCCCTGAGGCTGATCGCGACGGTGTGCGGCTTCGGGGTCGTCCTCGTCCCGATCACCGCCTGGCTCTGGGGGACCTGGGGAGTCGGCCTGGCGGTGCTGGCGCTGGAGCTCGCGGCGACGATCGGCGGCTGGATCCAGCTCGACCGCCTCCGGATCGCCCCCCCTCTTCACGACGCACTGCTCCGCGCGCTTGCGGGCAGCGTGCCGCTGGCGGCCGTGGGCCTTGCGTTCCGGCCGCTCTGGCTCGCCTGCCCGCTCGCGGCACTGGCCTACGGGGCAACCTGGTTCGGGGTGCGGAGGGCCTGCCGTTGCTGACGATCGATCAGACCGCCTACTTCGAGCGGCTTGCCGAGGTTGAGGAGGGCCACTGGTGGTCGCTCGGCCTCTGGAGGCTCGCGACACACTGGCTGGACCTCGCCCTCGCGGGACGTCGTGGCTTGCACGCGCTCGACATCGGCTGCGGCGCCGGCGGGACCATCGCCCGCCTCGCGGCTCGGCAGGAAATCACGACCGTTCTCGGCCTCGACCCGAGCCCCGACGCGCTCCGGCTGGCCCGCACGAAGATCGGCCCGCACATCCTGAAGGCTTCGGCGGTCGATCTTCCCTTCGAAGACGATCAATTCGACCTCGTCACCTGCTTCGACGTCTTCCAGCACCTCCCTGCCGGCGCCGATCGCCGCGCCGCGGCCGAGGCATGTCGCGTGTTGCGGCCGGGGGGCGTTGCCCTCTTCCGGACGAATCATCGCGGCCTGGGCGAACCACCCACCGGAGTCGCGACGTATCGGCTCGCCGATCTGGTCGCGCTCCTGAACGATGCCGGCCTGGTCGTGCGCCGGGCGACCCGGGCCAACTGCCTGCCCGCGCTCGCGCAGGAGCTCCGGGGCCGCTTCCATCGCGATCGCCAGGCCCATCCCGCCGGGGGTGGGCTCCGGATCGCCTTGCCGTCGCGGCCGCACAACCGCATCATGCTCGCCGTCGCCGCCGCCGAGGCGGCCGTAGCGGGCAGATGGCGCATGAGACTGCCGTTCGGACATAGTATGATGATTTTGGGGGAGAATGGGGTTTCACCGCGGAGGACGCGGAGGTCGCAGAGGCAGGAGTAAGGATTCCAGGATTTCTTGCTAGGGCCTGTTGACGTTGGTTGCATAATGCAGTTATCGAGTTGCGTCAATCGATGGCTTGCACCCGGCGTTAGGGGCCCCATGCGGTACATGATCACGGACGGGCTGTGGGAAGCGATGGAGCCGCTGGTCCTCCGGGCCCAGCGGCACAAGGGCGGCCAGCCGCCTGCCCTCCCCGAGCGGATGTTCTTCGAGGCCATCCTGTACATCGCACGCACCGGCGTCCCGTGGCGCGACCTGCCCGAGCAGTTCGGCGCCTGGGACGCCGTGTACCGGCGGTTCCGCCGCCGGGTGGCGTCGGGGGCGATGGCCCGGACCTTCGAGGCGCTGACCGCCGACCCGCAGTTCGGCGAGGTGCGGCGGGTGCTGGTGGACTCGACCAACGTCCGCGCCCACCGGCACGCCGCCGGGGCGGCGCGGAAGGACAAGCACCTCGGGGCCGCGGAGTCGGCGCGGCGGCAGGGGCTGGGCCGCAGCCGCGGCGGGCTGACCAGCAAGATCATCGTGACCGCGGCCGACGAGTCGACGGCGATCGCGGTGGACGTCAAGCCGGGCCAGGCGCACGACGCCCCGCTGCTGAAGCCGATGTTGAGGCGGACCGCCGCCCGACTGGACGAGGTCGATCAGGTGGTCGGGGACAAGGCGTTCGACGGCACGGCGCAGCGGCGGGCGTGCGCCGCGATCGGGGCCGCGGCGGTGATCCCGGCGAAGGCCAACCGGGTCGACCCCGAGCCGCTGGATAAGGCCGCCTACCGCGAGCGGAACCGGGTGGAGCGGCTGTTCGCCAAGCTCAAGGAGTTCCGCCGGGTGGCGACGCGGTACGAGAAGCTCAGAGAGACATTCCTGGGGATGATCCATCTGGCCCTCGGCTTCATCCGATTACGAGCGAAGACCAACGTCAACACGGCCTAATAGGACCTTCCTCCGCGTCCTCCGCGGTGAAACCCCATTCTGGAGATGATTCAATGCGGATCGGCATCGACGGCGGTTGCCTCGCGAATCGGCGGGGGTTCGGGAGGTTCGCGCGGCAGGTGGTCGGGGCGCTGGCGCGGGCGGGCTCGGGGCATGAGTTCGTCGTGTTCGTCGACCGGCCCTCGGCGGAGTCGGGGGCATCGCGGGTGCCGGAAGGGTTCGAGGCGATCCAGGTCGACGTGCGCGAGGCGCCGAGCAAGGCGGCCTCGGCGGGGGGACGCAGGGGCCTGCGGGACCTGCTCGCGATGGGCAAGGCCGTGGCGAAGGCGGGCTTGGACCTGATGTACTTCCCGGCGTCGTACAGCTTCTTCCCGGTCTGGGGGGCGCGGCGGGTGGTCGTCACGCTGCACGACACGCTCGCGCTGGCGCATCCGGAGTGGGTCTTCCCGAGCTGGAGGGGTCGCGTCGCCTGGACGTTGAAGGAATATGCGGCCGTGCGCTGGGCCGACCGGGTCGTCACCGTCTCCGAGGCCGCGCGGCGCGACCTGATGGCCTGGTTCGGCCTGCCGCCGGGTCGGGTCGTCGTCGTCGGCGAGGGCCCCGACGATGCCTTCCGGCCGACGCCCGAGGGGCCGGACTCCGACGCGATCCTGGGGAAATACCGGATCGTGCCGGGCTCGCGCTATGTGCTTTACGTCGGCGGCCTGAGCCCGCACAAGAACCTGGCGCGGCTGATCGAGGCGTTCGCGGCCGGGGCGCCGGCCGACGTCGGGCTCGTGCTCGTCGGCGACCTCGGCGACGTCTTCCACACCCACGTCCCCGAGCTGCGCGCGGCGGTCGAGCGGCACGGGCTGGGGGATCGGGTGACCTTCACGGGCTTCGTCCCCGACGACGAGCTGGCGTACCTCTACGGCCGGGCGTATTGCCTCGTGCAGCCGTCGATGATGGAGGGGTTCGGCCTGCCGCCGATCGAGGCGATGGCGTGCGGGACGCCCGTGCTGAGCAGCACGGCCGGTTCGCTGCCCGAGGTCGTCGGCGCGGCGGGCGTGTACTTCGACCCGACCGACGTCGGCTCGATGGCCACGGCCCTACGCGACCTCCTCGACGACCCGGCCCGGCGCGCGACCCTGGCTCGGCTGGCGTCGGCGCGGGCGTCGGGCTATACTTGGGATGCCTCGGCGCGGGCGCTGCTGGCCTGCTTCGACGGCCTCGACCCGGCACGGACGTTGGGGACGGCCGCATGACGTTCTGCATGTTCACGACGTTCTTCGGCCCGCACAGCTTCGGGGGCGACGCCGCCTTCGTCGATCGGCTGTCGCGGGCCCTGGCGCGGCGGGGGCACGAAGTCCACGTCGTCTACTGCCGCGACGCCTTCGAGATGGTCCGCGGCGCCGAGACCCCGCGGCCGTATGAGCCGCCGCCGGGCGTCGTCATCCACCCGCTCTCCAGCCGCTTCGGCGCCCTGTCTCCCCTGGCGACGCACCAGACCGGCCGCCCCTGGTTCAAGGAGGGCGCGATCCGCCGTCTGCTGCGGTCGATCCGGCCCGACGTGGTCCACTTCCACAACCTCTCGCTCGTCGGCGGCCCGGGGCTCCTGGGCGTGCCGGCTCCGGGGGCGATCAAGCTCCTGACGACCCACGAACATTGGCTCGTCTGCCCCCTGCACGTCCTCTGGAAGCTCGACCGCGAGGTCTGCGAGCGCCCGGAGTGCCTCCGTTGTTGCCTCCGGGACCGCAAGCCCCCGCAACCCTGGCGGGCGACCGGCCTAATGGAGCGGTCGCTGCGTCACCTCGACGCCCTGATCTGCCCGAGCCGCTCGACCCAGCGCTCGCACGCCGAGCGCGGCATCGCCGCAGCGACGACGCACCTGCCCTACTTCCTGCCCGAGGACTACACCGGCCTGCCCGAGCGCCCCGAGCCGAGGCACCCGCGGCCGTACTTCGCCGCAGCCGGCCGGCTCGAGAAGATCAAGGGGTTCCAGGACGCCATCGACGCCATGCGGCTCCTGCCCGACGTCGACCTCCGCATCGCCGGCTCGGGCCGGTTCGAGGCCGAGCTCCGCGCGCGGGCGGCGGGCCTGTCGAACGTCCATTTCGAGGGCCGGCTCGACTCGGCCTCCCTCGCCGCCCTCTTCCGCGGCGCGCGCGGGGTGGTCGTGCCGTCGCTGGTGTTCGAGACGTTCGGCTACGTCGTGCTCGAGGCCTTCAACGAGCGCACCCCGGTCGTCGTCCGCGACCTCGGCGCCCTGCCCGAGCTGGTCGGCGAGAGCTGCGGCGGCCTGGTCTTCGACTCGGCCGAGTCGCTCGTTGTGGCATTGCGTCGGCTGGCCGTCGACGACGAGGCGCGGACGTCGATGGGCGAGCACGGCTACCAGGCCCGCCGCTCGATCTGGTCGGAGGAGGCGCACCTGGAACGGTACTTCGCCCTGATCGACGGCTGTCGCGGAGGCCGTGAGGGGCAGGAGAATCCGCGCAAGCTGGCGTTGTCGGCGGCGGCAGGGGATGTTACAAGTCGGGCCGGCCCAGCCCCGCCGCACGCCCAAGGGCGGCCGGCGGGGTGGCATGGAAGCCCGGGTTCACCCATCGCCGGCGCCCGCCGCCCATGAAGAACTTCGCCAGACTCGTCCGCTTCGCCTGGCCGTACCGCGTCCGGTTCGGCCTCTCCCTGGCCTGCGCCGCGATGGTCGCCCTGCTCGGCTTCTCCGAGCTGGGGGCCGTCTACCCGCTCCTGCATATCCTGTTCAACAGCCAGAACTGCCGGAAGTGGGTCGCCGAGCAGGTCGACGCGGCCGGGGCCGACGTCGCGGCGATCGCGGCCCGCTGCGCCGAGGTCGACGAGGTCGTGGCCCTGGCCGACCCCAACGATAAGCGCCCGCGCCGGCTCGTCGAGCACAAGGACCGCGTCCGCGACGCCGCCGAGCAGGCCGACCGCGCCGTCCGACGGCTGGAGGACCGCCTCGACGAGCCCGGCCTGAAGGGCCCGAACCGGCCGCTCGCCGCCGACGCCCAGGCCCAGCTCGCCGCCCTGCGCAGGACCAGGCAGGTCGCCGAGGCGCGGCTCGCCGAGTTGCGGATCGCCCTCGCCCTGCTCGAGGTCGACGACCACGCCGGCATCGACCATCGCCGCGCCGTCCTCGACAAGGACCTCGACCGCTCCCGCTGGTGGGAGTGGGGCTATCGCCGCGCCCGGCCGTTCGTCGAGCGCCACCTGCCGGCCGACAGCTTCCAGACCCTCCTGCTCCTGCTCGGCCTCGTGATGCTCGGCGTCGCCGTCAAGGGCCTCTTCCTGTTCTTGCAGGAAGTGCTCGTGGCCAACGTCATGCAGCTCAGCCTCTTCAGCATCCGCAACCTCTTCTTCCGGCGCACCATGGCCCTGGACCTCGGCCGCTTCACCGACCAGGGCTCCGCCGAGCTGATGGCCCGGTTCACCAACGACATGGACTCGTTCAGCCAGGGGCTCAACACGCTCCTGAGCAAGATGGTCCGCGAGCCGTTGCGCGTCGCCACCTGTCTGGGCGGCGCCCTCTGGCTCAACTGGCGGATGACCTGCCTCGCCCTGGTGCTCGTGCCCGTCTCGGCCGTCACGACCTACCGCGCCGGCCAGATCATGAAGCGGGCCGTCCGCCGGGCCCTCGAGAGCATGTCGAATATTTATAAAATTTTACAAGAATGTTTCCAGGGGATCAAGGTCGTCAAGGCGTTCACGATGGAGCGCCGCGAGCGCAGGCGGTTCTTCCTCGAGACCAAGCGGCTGTACAAGAAGAGCGTGAAGGTCGCGATGATCGACGCGCTCAGCGACCCGGTGCTCGAGATGCTGGCCTTGTCGACGGTCTCGATCGCGCTGCTGGCCGGGTCGTACCTCGTCTTGCGGCGGACGACGTTCCTGGACCTCGGGCTGTTCCGGCTCCAGCTCGCCTCGCAGCCGATGATGATCGAGGACCTCTTGACGCTCTACGCGATGCTGGCGGGGATCTCCGACCCGATCCGCAAGCTTGCCAACGTCCACTCGAAGATCCAGCGCGCCGCCGCGGCCTCGGACCGGATCTGCGCCCTGATGGACCGCTGCCCCGAGGTGGCCGAGAAGTCGGGAGCCGTGCGGCTGCCGCGGCACCACCGCACCATCGAGTTCGACCGCGTCGGCTTCAGCTACAACGGCCGCGACCCGGTCCTCCGCGGCCTGGAACTGACCGTCCGCCACGGCGAAACGATCGCGCTGGTCGGCCCGAACGGCTGCGGCAAGTCGACGTTGATGAACCTGCTGCCGCGGTTCTGGGACGTGCACGAGGGGGCGATCCGCGTCGACGGCCACGACCTGCGCGACCTCCAACTCCGGAGCCTCCGCGCCCAGATCGGCATGGTGACGCAGGAGACGGTCCTGTTCGAGGGGACGATCGCCGCCAACATCGCCTACGGCAGCCCGCACGCCGGCCCCGCCGCGGTCGAGGCGGCGTCGCGGCGGGCGTACGCCCACCAGTTCATCGCCGCGTTGCCCGAGGGCTACGACACGGTCGTCGGCGAGCGCGGGATGTCGCTCTCCGGCGGCCAGCGGCAGCGGATCGCCCTGGCCCGCGCCATGCTCCGCGACCCGGCGATCCTGATCCTCGACGAGGCCACCAGCGCCGTCGACATCCAGGACGAGGCCCTCATCCGCCGCGCCATCGAGGAGTTCGTCCGCGGCCGGACCACCTTCCTGATCACCCACAACCTCGGCTCGCTCCAGTTCGCCGACCGGATCGTCCTGATGGACGCCGGCCGGATCGTCGCCGCCGGCACCGACGCCGAGTTGAGGCGTTGCTCGCCGCTCTACCGCCGCCTCCATGAGATTCACTTCCAGCGCGAGAGCGCCTGAGTATGTAGGGTCCACGATCACGGACTTCTTCTTCATTCGTTGATAGGAAGAGGTCCGCAATAGCGGACCCTACGATCAGAGGTGCTCGACCCACGCCTCGGCCTCGGCGGTGGCGGCCTGCATCCGGCGCTCGACCTCGAGCCGGCAGGCCTCGATCGTGTCGCGGTCGGAGTCCGGGGGGACGAGCACCGGCGGCGGGACGACGCACGCGGCGGCGCGGAAGGGCCGGGGGACGGCGAAGCGGTCCCAGCTCCTCGCGCGCCACGGGGAGCGGAAGGCCATGCCGGCGCCGACGATCGGCAGGCCGGTGCGGCTCGACAGGTAAGCCAGCCCTTGATGCACGTGCCGCCGCGGCCCCTTCGGACCGTCGGGCGTGACGCAGAGGTGCCCCCGCTCGACTCGCTGCTCCATCTCGCGCAACGCCCGCGCCCCGCCCCGCGTCGTCGACCCCCGGACCACCCCGAACCCCAATCGGCTCACGACCTGCGTGATCAGCTCGCCGTCGCGGTGGTCGCTGATGAGGATCTGCATCTCCGGCCAGGCCCAGTAATAGGCCGGGAAGAGCATGACCTCATGAAAAAAGGCATAAATATACCTCCGCCCTGTCCGCCGCGCCACCGCCGGGTCGACCGCCGGGTCGGCGTAGCGGAAGTGGAACCGCGTCGTGCCCACCAGACGCCGGACCATCCAGGCCCCCGCGAACCCCACCCCCCGCACCAAGAGCGGATGCTCGATCTTCATCGGCCCGACCTCCCTGTCGACCGGCCGCCGCCCCGTCCCGGGGCGATCCGTCGGCGAGACGCCGCCCCAAGCCTACGAAAGACCGATCCTCCCGGCCAGACGAATCGGGGGCATCCGCGACGGCCCTTACGCCTCTCCGCGGAGCCGCCGCAACTCGGCTTCCAACTCCTTGATCCGGTCCTCCGCCTCCGCCGCCCGACGGGCCTCGGCCTCGGCGCGGCGGGCCTCGGCCTCGGCGCGGGCCTCGGCCTCGGCGCGGGCGCGGCTGATGGAGGTGTAGTCGCCGATCTCGGCGCCGGTGTCGCCGTCGTGGCACGCGGCGCGTTCGCCGGTGGGACAGGGGGCGATCGCCAGCCAGAGCCGCAACGGCTCGAGCCAGAGTCGGCCGCGGTCGTCCGGCTTCATGCGGGCGAACTTGCGCCGGCCGCGGCGATAGCCGATCAGCCTGAGCCGGCGCATCCCGTCGTCTTCGCGTGCGTCGACGATGACGTAGAAGGGCACGCCGGCCCGGAAGTAATGTTCGACCTTGGTGACGACGTCGGTACTCCGCGTCTCGGGCGACGTGACCTCGACGACGAGCACGGGCCGTGCTCCTTCGCGGGCGACGTAGAACGTCCCCCAGTCGCGCCGGCGGCCGACGCCGAAGAAGACGGCCACATCCGGCCCGTGCGGCCGGAGCCCCGGCACGCCCCAATCCACCCGGCAATCCGAGAGCACCACGGCCGTCGGGTCGCCGGCGAGTCGCGCGAGGAAGACTTCCTTCAAGTACATACAATCGTTGGCATGGCCGTCGGTATGCACTCGGAAGTCTTCCTCCTCGGGGTGGAGGATGTCCTCCAGGGTCAGGGGCACTTGATCGAGGTCAATCGTGCCGTCGGGCCGCGTGACTTTGACGTACCGCCAACCGTAGCGGAACGGGTCGTCGGCGGGCTCGGCGGGCGGCTCGTGCGTCGTCCTGCGTACGGTGCTCATCGGAATCGCCCCCTTCGCGGTACGGCCCCCCGCGCATTGTACCTCACCCAGGCCATTCTCCCGAGAAGACCTCGACGGCCGGGCCGGTCATGAAGACGGAGGAGTCGGCGGCGGGCCAGTCGAGCTCGAGGTCGCCGCCGGGGAGGTGGGCGAGCAGGCGGCGATCGGTCCGGCCGGTGAGCACGCCCGCGACGCAGACGGCGCAGGCGCCGGTGCCGCAGGCGAGCGTGATCCCCGAGCCGCGCTCCCACGTCCGCATCCGGACCTCGCCGCGAGCGATGACCTCGACGAAGTGCGCGTTGACCCGCCGCGGGAAGGCCGGGTGCCGCTCCAGGATCGGGCCGACGGCCTCGACGGGGAAGCGATCGACATCGGTCACGAAAGCGACCGCGTGCGGGTTGCCCATCGAGACGGCGGTGAGCCGCAAGCGCGTGCCGGCGACGTCCAGCTCGACGTCGATCGGCGGGTCGCCGGGGAGGGTCGTCGGGATCGCGGCGGCCCGGAGGATCGGCGGGCCCATGTCGACGCGGACGCGACGGGCAAGGCCGCCGACGACCTCCAGATCGAGCGTCAGCACGCCCCGGCCGGTCTCGACGGCGACGCGGCCCTTCGGGGCGATGCCGTGGTCGTGGATGTACTTGGCGACGCAGCGCACGCCGTTACCGCACATCTCCGACTCCGACCCGTCGGCGTTGAACATCCGCATCCGCGCGTCGGCCCGCTCCGAAGGGCCGATCAGGATCAGGCCGTCGCCGCCGACGCCCGTGTGCCGGTCGCTGATCGCCCGCGCCAGCGCCGCCGGGTCGGCCGGCGCGGGCTGGTCGAAGGTGTTGACGTAGACATAATCATTGCCGATCCCGTGCATCTTGGTGAACTTCATCGGCCCCTCGCGGCGGTCGTTGGAACGAGTGGAGGCGAACGATCGGTCAGGCGCAGGCGTCGAGCCAGTCGAGGCCGCCGGGGAGCGGCTCGGCGGCGAACTCGAGGTGGATCACGCGGCGGTGGTCGGGCCGCCGCGACTCGGAGGAGGCGTGGAGGATCAACGGCCGCATGACCAGGGCCCCGCCCCGCGGTACGGGGCAGGTCACGGCCCGGCAGCGATCGGCCGGTTCGAATCCCCGGGCGCCGACGTGCGAGCCGGGCAGGACGCGGAGCGGGCCGTTGTCGGGGCCGCAGTCGTCGAGGTGCAGGCGGACGGTCAACATCCGCTCGAGGATCGGCCGGGGGGGCCGGACGTGCGACACGCCCACCTTGGTCGTCCAGGGGCCGAAGCCGGGCAGCTCCCTGCGGTCGCGGACGGCGATCGTCTCGTCGCGGTGCCAGGGGACGTTCCAGTTCGCCCCTTCGGTCTTGTCGAACAGGAGGCCGCGGACGGCGAACGCCCCCGGCCCCAGGACCGGCACGACCAGCCCGCGCACCGCCGCCGAGGCCGCCAGGGCGCGGACCTCGGGCACGACCCGGAGCAGGTCGCGGATCGCGTACACACCGCCCCTCCGCGCCCGCGCCGCCGGGTCGGCCCCGGCGCGGTCGAGGGCCGAAATCAGCTCGTCGGCCTCGGCCGCCCCGATCACCCCGGCGACGACGAGGAACCCGTCGCGCTCGACCTGGGCCGCGATCCCCGACATCGTCCCGCCCTCCACCGGCGTCCTCGCCGCGCCCCGACCGGCCCGACGATCGCCAGCATGTGCCGGACCGCCGCGGCGTTCAAGGCCAATCGGCCGGTGCGCTTGCGCCTTGTCCGGGAGGGCCGCGGGGCCTTAATGTAGAGGGATGGAGCAGGCGGGACGGGCCGCCGACCCTCGTCGCAAAGGTGCCGCCATGCTCGGATCGCCGTCGCCGACCCCCTATGACCTCCGGTTCCGGGCCCTGGGCATCCCGGTCCGAGTCCACCCGTTCTTCTGGCTGATCACGGCGTTCCTGCGCGAGTCGACCGACCTTCGCGACATCCTCCTCTTCGTACTCTGCGCCTTCATCTCGATCCTCGTGCACGAGTACGGCCACGGCCTGACGGCGCGGGCGTTCGGCTACTCGGCGTCGATCACGCTCTACGGGATGGGCGGCCTTTGCTATTCCGAGGCCGAGCGCCAGACGCCCTGGCAGCGCGTGACGGTCCTCGCCGCGGGCCCAGGCATCCAGCTCCTGCTGGCGGCGGGGCTCTTCTACGGCTGGCGGGCGCTAGGGATGCCCGAGCTCGGCCCGATCGGCGGTCGGATCTGGTGGGACCTGATCATCATCAGCCTGTTCTGGGCGATCTTCAACCTGCTGCCGATCTGGCCGATGGACGGCGGCCAGTTGACGTTGGTGATCCTCTCGATGTTCAGCCGCCGCAGCGGGGCGCGGTGGGCGCACATCATCTCGATGCTCCTGGCCGCATTGCTGGCGGTGCTCGCGGCGACGCGGCTCAGGGACATGTTCTACACGATCTTCTTCGGCTTCTTCGCATTCATGAACTTCATGCAGTTGCAGAACATCCACGAGGCGTCTCGTTACGGCCTCGACGACGACGCCGACTGGTGGCGGCGGTGAGGTCCCTGGGCGACGCGATCGGCCGCTTCTTCGCCGACTGGCCGCCGACGGGGCCTGACGGCTTCGCGATCTGGTATCGGCCCGGCGCGGCGACGACGGTCCGGGGCCGGGTGCCGGCGAGCAAGGTCGGCGGCATCCGGTCCTTCTTCGACCACGACCTCGCCGCCGAAGGGCCGATCACGGTCCGGGGCACGCTCGGTCGGGGTCGGACGGTCCGCCTGACGATCGACGGTGACCTCTCCCCGGCGCAGCGCCAGCGGGTCCGCAACTTCCTGGCGGCCCACCTCGACTGAGGAGCCCGAACCCGCGACCCGTCCTATGCTTCCGGGAACGGGCCGGGCAATCGGCCCCGACGGCGGGGGTAGCCCCTTCCGTCGCGATGGCCCTTGGCCGAGAATGCTAAGGGTCGCCGGGACGACCAGGCCGCGGTCCCTGAACACATCCACAAAGGCGATTGAATATCCACACATGGCCAGGCGCAAGCTGCTGAAGAAGACCCGCCCCGCGACCGCCGACGAGGGGGCCGGGCCGGCGCCGGGGGCGTCGACCCGGGCCCTGGTCCTCGCCGACCGCGACGACTTGCCGGCCGTGCCCGAGCGGTTGCCGCTGCTCCCCTTGCGCACCGACGTCGTCTTCCCCCAGACCGTCGTCCCGCTCGTCGTCAACCGCCCGGCGGGCATCAAGCTGATCGACGAGGCGACGGCCGGCGACAAGCTCATCGGCCTCGTCACCCAGCGCCTGCCGGACCTCGACGAACCGGGCCCGGAGGACCTGTACCCGACGCTCTGCATCGGCTCGATCCTCAAGATGCTGAAGTTCACCGACGGCTCGACCCGGATCGTCTGCCAGGGGCTGGCGCGGGCCCGGCTCGTCGAGGTCGTGCAGGCCGAGCCCTACCTCATGGGCCGCGTCGAGCCGTTCGGCGAGGTCCTCGAGGAAGGGGTCGAGATCGACGCCCAGCTCCACCACGTCCGCCACCTCTTCGACCGCATGGTCGAGCAGAGCCAGCAGGTCCCCGAGGAGCTCCAGGTCGCCGCGATCAACACCCACGAGCCCGGCCGACTGGCCGACCTGCTCGGCTCGAGCCTGCCGTTCACCGTCGAGGAGAAGCAGGAGCTGCTGGCCGAGGTCAGCGTCCGCGAGCGGCTCACGCGGCTCGGCCGCTTCCTGGCGCGGCAGCTCCACGTCATGGAGCTCTCCAGCAAGATCCAGGCGCAGGTCGGCTCCGAGATCAGCAAGGCCCAGCGCGAGCACTTCCTCCGCCAGCAGCTCAAGGCGATCCAGGACGAGCTGGGCGAGGGGCACGAGGAGAACCCCGAGGTCGCCGAGCTCGACGAGCGGCTCCGCAAGGCCAAGCCCCCCGAGCCGGTCCTGGCCGAGGCCCGCCGCGAGCTCGAACGCCTCGGCGGCATGCACCCGAGCTCGGCCGAATACTCGATCATCCGCACCTACCTCGACTGGCTCGCCTCGCTCCCCTGGCACAAGGCCAGCCGCGACCGCCTCGACCTCGGCCGCGCCCGCAAGGTCCTCGACGCCGACCACTACGACCTCGAGAAGATCAAGGAACGCATCCTCGAATACCTCGCCGTCCGCAAGCTCAAGCGCGACATGAAGGGGCCGATCCTCTGCTTCGCCGGCCCCCCCGGCACCGGCAAGACCAGCCTCGGCAAGAGCATCGCCAAGGCCCTGGGGCGCGAGTTCGTCCGGATCAGCCTCGGCGGCATCCACGACGAGGCCGAGGTCCGCGGCCACCGCCGCACCTATGTCGCCGCCATGCCCGGCCGGATCATCCAGGGCATCCGCCGCGCCGGCACGAATAACCCGGTCTTCATGCTCGACGAGGTCGACAAGCTCGGCCACGACTTCCGCGGCGACCCCGCCGCCGCGCTGCTCGAAGTGCTCGACCCCGAGCAGAACTCCGCCTTCCGCGACCATTACCTGGACGTGGACTTCGACCTCTCGAAGGTCATGTTCATCGCCACCGCGAACATGCTCGAGACGATCCCCCCTCCCCTGCTCGATCGCATGGAGGTGCTCGAGCTGCCCGGCTACAGCGAGGAGGAGAAGGTCCGGATCGCGCAGCGGTTCCTGATCCCCAAGCAGCTCGAGGCCCACGGGCTCTCGGCCGCCGACGTGGCCTTCGACGACGACGCGGTGCGGCGGGTCATCGCCGACTACACCCGCGAGGCGGGCCTGCGCAACCTCGAGCGCGAGATCGCCACCGTCTGCCGCAAGGTCGCGCGGCGGCACGCCGAGGGGAAGCGGCAGGCGACCGTCATCGAGCCGGAGAGGATCGCCGAGGCGCTCGGCCCGTCGAAGTTCTTCCGCGAGGTCGCCGACCGCACCGGCATCCCCGGCGTGGCGACCGGCCTGGCCTGGACGCCGGCCGGCGGCGAGATCCTGTTCATCGAGGCCACCGGCATGCCCGGCAAGGGGACGCTCACCTTGACGGGCCTGCTCGGCGAGTCGATGCGCGAGAGCGCGCAGGCGGCCTTGAGCTACCTCCGCAGCCACGCGGCCCCGCTGAAGCTCGACTCCGGCCGCGTGACCAAGACCGACGTGCACATCCACGTCCCCGCCGGCGCCGTCCCCAAGGACGGCCCCTCGGCCGGCGTGGCGATCGCCGCGGCCTTGCTCAGCCTCTTCCGCCGCGAGCCGATCCGCCGCGACCTGGCGATGACCGGCGAGGTCACGCTCACGGGCCGCGTCCTGCCCGTCGGCGGGGTCCGCGAGAAGGTCCTCGCCGCCCGCCGCGCCGGGATCACGACGGTGTTGATCCCGCACCACAACGAGAAGGACCTCGTCGAGCTGCCGGCCGAGGTCAAGGCCGACGTGACCTTCCACAGCGTCGCCACGCTCGGCGAGGTCATCCCCCACCTCTTCGGCCGGAAGTCCTCCCGGCCCGCCGACCGCCCCGGCTCCAACAACGAGCCGAAGGCCAAGTCCAAGGTCCGCCCCCGCGCCTCGGCCCCCCCGCCGCGGGCGAGTTGATCGTCGCGTCCTAGACTTCCCCCGGTGCGACGCGGCAGGAGCCCCGCGCACCGAGGGGCCGCGTCGATGGAACTCGAACCGAAGCCGCCGCCCCCGACCGTCGTCCCCGGACGACGTCGGGCCTCGTGGACGCTCCCCGTGATGGCCCTGGCCACGGTCGTGTTGGCCATCCCGTTGGCACGGTCCTGGCCCTCGTACCGCGTCGGCTCGCCGGGGACGAATGACCTGATCGCCTACTGGAGCGCCGGCCGGCTCCTCCTGGACGGAGGTGATCCGTACGACCTGGCGGCCCTCGACTGCGTCGAGCGCTCGCAAGGCTGGACCGAGCCGGTCACGGTCGCCGTCTGGAACCCCCCGTGGCTGCTCGTCTGGCTCGTCCCGCTGGCGGAACTCCCCTTCCTGCCCGCGGCGGCGACGTGGCTGGCCGTCTCGCTGTCGCTCGTACTCGCCTGCGCCACCCTGTCCTGGCGCGATTGCGCCGGCCCGGACGCCGGGCGAACGGTGGCGATCGCCTGGGGCGCCACGGCGGCGTTCGTGCCGGTCCTGTTCCTGCTCCACATGGGGCAGGTGAGCACCTTGCTCGTGGCCGGCCTGGTCGGCTTCGCGTGGGCCGCGCCACGAGGTAAAGACGCCGTGGCGGGGGCATTCCTGGCGTTGACGACGGTTAAGCCGCACGTCGTCCATCTCGTCTGGGTCGTCGCGTTTTACTGGATTCTCGCCGGCCGGCGCTGGCGGTTCGCGGCGGGGGTGGCGACGGTGCTCGGGCCGAGCGTGGCCCTGCTGGCCGCCTGCTGGCCGAGGGCCCTCCTCGGCTATCGCGCCGTGCTCGCCCACCCCCCCTTGCACTACATGCCGCCGACGCTCGCCGCGGTCCTGCGACTGCTCATCGATCCCTCCAACGCCCGCATCCAGATCGCCTTGCCGATGGTGGTGGAACTGGTGACGCTCGCCTGGCTGGTCGTCCGCCGGCCCGCGATCGACTGGCGGACCTGGCTCGGGCCGGTCGTGCTCGTCTCGGTGCCGACGGCCGCCTACGGCTGGTGCTTCGATCAGGTCGTGCTCTTGATCCCCTACCTCGCCGTCGTCGCGTGGCTGGCCCGGCCGGGGTCGGGCCCGACGTGGCGCAAGGGGCTCGTCGCGGCGATCCTGTCGGCGACGGCCGCGGGGATGGTCGCGGTCAATGTGGCGAAGTGCTACGATGTCGCCTTCGCGTGGTCGCCGACGGCGCTCGCCCTGGCCTTCGCGATCGCGCGGCCGCGACGGGGGACGGGCGGATGGCCGCATCGACTTCGGGGGAGATCCGCTGGGGCATCCTCGGCTGCGCACGGATCAGCCGTCGGGGCCTGATCCCCGGCATGAAGCGGCGAGGCCACCTTACCGAGAACGTGGCGGCGACGGACATCGCGTTGAGGACCGACGAACCGGCCCACCTCGATTCCGCCTTCCCCCCCGGTGCGGCGGCCGGCGAGCGTTCCACTCCGGAAGCCGCCCGCGGGGCGGGCCGATCGCCCTGGAGGTCGGTCTCGATCGGCACGATCCGAGCCAGCGGGACAAGAGTCAGGCGGCGGGCCCAGGAATCCGCTTGCGGGGTTCGCTCGGGCGTGCGATGCTACGCCGATCCCCATTGTGCTGTCGCGCGTTCATGAGGGTGGCCGCGATGCGACGCGATGCCGAGGTGATCGGCGACATAGGCCGCGATCATCACCCCCCCTCCCGTAGCTCAGCGGTCAGAGCGCTCGCCTTATAAGCGAGTGGTCGCGGGTTCGAATCCCGCCGGGAGGACTCCCCGGCGGACCCGCGCCGAACCTCGCGCGGCCGGGGACCGGGGTTGCGCCAGCAACGCCTGCCACCCGCCCGCGATAATCATAGGATGTTTCGTTCATGTATAAGGTCACAGGAATCGTAAAAAAGGGTCGCAATGCCGGCCACGACACATTCACGAGGCAACTGAAACTCATTGCCCCGCGTTTCCCTGAACTCGCACGTGACGGAGTCCGGGGGACGATTAACCTCGAATTAGATCATGATCTAATTTTACTAAATCCACATTTCACAAGCGGACCTATCACGTGGGAACCCGGCCACATTGAAACCTTCGATTTTCTTAGGATCGGCTTAGAAGCACCGAAGGGCACCCAACCAATCGATGGATGGATTTACGTAGCACACGACTCGCATCACAGGAGAAATATGAATACACATGAAATTATAACAACTGGAACATGTAATATTCTAGAAAATAATGAATGTATATTACATCTAATCGAAAACTTTCGAATTATAAAATTTAAACAAGCAAGACCGTTGATAATAATATAAACAATCCTCCTGAAAACCCCCCGCAATTCCTATACCGCTGTCCACCGAAAAAATCCGCAAACTAGGACACTACCCCCCTATCCGATTTGGCGGGCAAACCGGCCGATTCGACGGGCAAGCCCGATTCGGCGGCTGGGTGGCTGGGTCCGCAGGCCCCGGTCGGCTGGCGTCGGCCGCACGCCGGGGCCTGCGGACCCAGCCACCCAGCCCGCCCTAACCCGAAGCGCCAGCGAGGGCCTCCCACACCTCCCATCCGGCGGCGACACGGCCGGAATCCTGGGAAAAAGTCCGCCGGTTTCGGGCCGCATTTCCAACTAAGAGGGGGTGGAAAGCCACGCGCGGGAGGGGGGCGTTGCGCGCCCCGCGTGGGCTTCCTGGGGTCGAGACGGGGATCGGTCCGCCGATGATGCCGAAGCCAACGCCGCCGCGATCGCCCGGCGCCGAACGAACCCACCGTGCACCTGCGCTCACAATGGCGACCGACGTCGCGAGGGCGCCGAGTGCCCGATCGATTCCGAGATCGCGACCTGCTCGCCACGGCGATCCCTCTCCGGTTCGAGGCCGATCCCCTGGCCACCGGCGCCGCGCGAAACGAAGCCACTTCGTGTTCGACCCGGCGCGGAACGAACCGACGGCGCGCCCGACGCCGTTTCCTGCAAAACGAACCCAAACTTGGGGGGATTGGGAAGCCCTTGAGGGGAGTTCGGCGGCCTTGAACCCCGGCGCGGAACGAAGCCAGGACGCGCGCCGAACGAACCCACGGGGGCCTGGGAAGACGAGGCAAGGTCTGTCGGCAGCCTGCGCCGGCGCGAAACAAAGCCACTTCGCCCGCGACCGAACGAACCCAACGGCATCCTGGGGGCCCTGGAGGAACCTGGACGACGCCAGGCGCCGGCGCGGAACGAACCGAAGGGCCGGGGCCCCGATCCGCTTTCGTTCACAAGGAGGGGGCGGTCGCGGCCGG